>CAZHAH010000131.1:0-16966 GCA_964530095.1 uncultured Desulfobacteraceae bacterium
TAAGACACGCCGTAAATCAAGAGATCCACCGGATTTAGCTGATCACTCGGCATAACCCACAATGCTGCGTAGTAGACGGCCAAAAAAAGCTTGCCGATGCCGAAATAATAGTTTTCGTCCAGCGCCACGGATCGCTTCACCATGGCAGCCACATCCGCCAGTTCCATGAGCGCGCCGGGGTCATCCAGGTTCAAAATCAGATAAAAACCATTGTTGAGGGCCGTCCAGCACAGGGTCGGCGCATATCCGGGGCCTAAGCGGTCCACCAGTTCGGCAATCTGCCTTCCCTCGGCAAGCCCTTGGCTGAACTGGCGATTCAGCTTCAGGGCGCGCAGTCCATATTCTTTGCCGATGCTAAAGAGCTCCTCGGCGTATTCGGGATCGTCATCTTCTGCAAAGAGACCATAGGCACAATACAGAAAGGCGCTCTCCTTTAACAGGCGGGTGTTGTGGGGCGACATTTCGGCCAGGCCCGACACAAAGAGCACTTGGCCGGCAATTCCCTCCTTGGCCAGTCTCGCGCTTTGCGTGTCGCCAATGGCCGCCGTCAAGCCGGAAACCCATGGTGCGGACATGTTGACGCCGAGCCTGGCACAGCCGGTGGTATAGAAAACGAGTGACAGCATTATGGCGGTAATGGAAAACAGACGGTGAATATTTCGGCGTTTCATGACAATTCCTTCCAATCTACATCACCAGCGTTGGGGCCTGCTGCCCGGACAGTTCGAGCAGAAAGAGGCTGAACTGCGGCCAGAAGCTGATGATTAGAATCGCAATCAGAAACAGGAGCAGGGCCGGGACAACGACCCGGAAGAGCCGCAATATGGCGGCATCGAATCGCAAACTGGCGATGAAAAGGTTCATCCCCACGGGCGGTGTAATATAGGCGATCTGAAGATTTGCCAAAAACATGACCCCCAGATGGACGGGATTGATATCAAACTCGGCCGCCACCGGCGCGATGAGCGGCACCACTACGACCGTGGCGGAATAGATATCCATCAAGCACCCGACAAGCAACAGAAATCCGTTTAAAAGCAGGATAAAAACAATTTTGCTTGAAATGTTGGTCAAAATAGACTGCATGAGCTTCTGGGGAATTTCCTGATCCACCAAAAAATTGGTAAAGCCCAGGGCGGTGCCGAGCACGATCAGGATAGCCCCCACCAGCATCATGCTGCTTATGGATATTTTGACAAGGTCCTTTATCCCGATTTCGCGATAAATCAGACACTCGGAAATCAGAGCGTACACCGCCGCCACCGAAGCCGCCTCGCCCACTGTAAAGAGCCCGGTGTAAATCCCGCCGATGACGGCAAATGGCAACGGAATCATCCATTTGAGCGCCCACAGGGATTCCTTCACTTCAGCCCAGGAAAACGGGGTTGTGTCGATCTTGTTTCTGGACCCGTAAACGATTCCATACCCGGAGAGCAGCGCGACAATCAGCAGCCCCGGAACGATGCTGGCGATAAAAAGATGGTCGATGGGGGTCTGGGACACCAGGCCGTAAATGATAATCGGAAGGCTGGGGATAAAGAGAACCCCCGAACTCGAGGCCGAGGTCACAAAGCCGAGCGAAAAATCAGTGTGGTATCCGGCCTTGACCAGGGCCGGCACCAGGATTCCGCCGCAGGCCACGATGGTAATGCCGCTACCGCCAGTGAGGGCGGTGAAGATCGTGCATACCACCGCGGTGACAACGGCCAGCCCGCCCGGGAGCCATCCCAAAAGGGCATTGGACACCCTGATGAGTCGGGTTGCGGAATTGCTCTCCGCGAAAACAAACCCCGCGAAAATAAAAAGCGGAATGGCGATGAAGCCTGGGGCATCCGCCAGTCGGCTCATTTCAATGATAATTACGGCGACGCTGCCGTGGGCCACAAAATGAAAAAGAAGGATGGTGGCACCGCCGATGATGGTAAAAAGCGGTGCACCGCACAGGATGGCAGCAATAAACAGGGCCACTATAAGGATCGTTAAAAAAATGCTCATCATTTCGGCAGATTACGCTTGTCTTTTTGGGGCTGATTCTGAAAAACCAAACAGGCTTCTTACAAACATCATGAAAAAAGTGTAGGGGATGATGAGGAGAATATATCGGTCCGGAACCCCGCGCAGCATCGAAGCGGCGTTGTCGGCCCCCATCACGCGCATGTAGTTTAACGAAATGAGAAACAGCGCCAGGCAGACCAGCATGGCGAACGCCTTGGCTACTCGGTTAACCATTATTTTCTTTGCATTGGACTGTACGATGTTGGCGAGAAAATCGATTTTGATGTGCTGCCGGTACTCGGAGGCCAGGGCGGCGCCCAGAAAAACGATCCAGAGGACTTGCACCCTGAGAAAAGGCCCGATCCACAGGAAGCTTATGGACAGCTTCCGGCCGATGATCTGTCCGAACGACAGAACAATCATGGTGAAGAGAAGGGTGCAGATGAGAACCTTTTCAAACCCTAATAAATAGCGGTTAATTTTTTTCAAAACCCGAAAGGTGTTTTCCATTTGCTGCCTCGTTGGTTTCTTTCCTTCTATTTTACTGTGATCTGAAATCGGCCAGGTGGGCCAGCAGTTCATCCAGTAGGGCCCGAGGAAAATATTGACCCGCCATCTCGTCCCAGAGCGGACGGCTCTTTTGCTGCAGCCTCTTCAGCGCTTCGGTATCCATCTGGGTCGGTTTGATATATTTCGGGACCATGGCCTTATAGACCCTGTCGGTATACGCTCGCGTTTTGCGGTAGAAGGTTACGACCTCGTTGTTCCGCATGGCCAGGATTCCTTTCTGGTACTTTTTGGGAACACTATAAAAGGCCTTTTGGGTGACGAAGACCGCAGCAGGGGAGTATCTTATCTTGACCGGATTGACATGTTTGAATTTCGTAAAGAGCTGACTCCCCATGACCCACACCGCCGGGGCGATCAAGGCATCGGCCACACCCTGGCGGACCGCGGCGGCGATCTCGGTGACGTTGACAGGGGTCGGAATCGCCCCCAGTCGCTTTAAGAGCTTTTCTTCCAAGGCCCCGTACCAGGCGATGAATTTTTCACCCTTAAAGCTGTTGGCAGTGTCGAGGCGCTTTCGGGTGGAATAGATCTGGTCAAAATCCTGATCCCCCCAGACGACGAGTTTATACCCACGCTTTTGGGCATAATTGTCGAAGGTCGGGTACATCTTTTGGCGAATGTAATCCACCTCGGCGTAACTGCCGAACAGGAAGGGGAGCTCCAAGACCACCATTTCCGGGCAGGCCAGGGCAACCCCCTGACCGGTAAAGGCCGCCCCGTCGAGCTGGCCGATCTTCATCTTTTTGATATAGTCCTGGTCGTTCCCTTGGACACCGCCCCAGTACCATTTGAGCTTAATGTTTCCGTCCGAGGCGTTCTTTACGGCCGGTTCGATAATTTCCATGATGAATTTGGACCAGCCCACATATTTCTTGCCTATTTTCCCGGGCGCTAAAGACGCCAGTTTGAAACGGTATTGGGCATCGGCCGCAGCCGTATCAAACGGGCACATCCATGACGCACAAAACAAAACCGCCAGTGCCGCGAAAAAGCCATATTTCTTCAAGCGCATAAGGCCCCCTTGTGGCTGAATATTAGAATAGCTTAAACAGAGTTGAATATTTTTTTAACGCCGAGCTGATTCAGGCGATGCCGCCATCTTTTTACCATATCAAATCGTGAGCGGAATGGGCAAGGAAAGGATCGGCAACCTCACGCAAGAGAAGGTCGATCCAATAAAGAAGGTCATCGCGTTGATTCTTGATATCAACCCTGAAGATTTTCTTTAAGCGGTGGCGATTTTAGAAAGACTGTCAAAAATCCCGATACTTCCTACCGGTTGCGTTGCCCGGATTTCGCGGGCCAAAAGGCCCCAAAATGCATAAAATAAAAAAGTCAGCAGCCCGTAGCATACAAATGTAGCGCGCCAGCTGTTTTCCAGATACGGCATGACGAGACTGTTGGTCAAAGCAAGCGCGAGCAGACCTCCAATCCAGTTTCCGGCCGTATAGATACCTATGGCGGTTGCGCGGTCTCTGTCGTTGAACCATTGGGAAATGGTCTTGGGTCCTCCAATGGAAATCATCGGTCCGCCGACACCGAATAAAGCCACAAATACCATCAGCGTCAAAAACCCGGCTGCAAAATAGCGTAATACAGCCGAAAAGCCGATAATGGCAGCCCCGACGAAAATCGATTTGCGAACCCCCCAGCGGTCTATGATGGCGCCGGCGACCAAAGCCGCGCAGATATAGGTAAGCTGCCAGGATCCCAAAATGAGCCCCATCTGGGAATAAGAAATGGAAAGGTCATTTAAGATCGGAGTAACGAGGGGGGATATGGCGCGGGAAACCATACTGAAGGCACTATACAGAAGCCACAAAAGGGCCAGGATTATCCAACGGTAACGAATTCGGGGAGGGCCAAGATGTTTGGGGTTATTCACTGCAAGCCGCCAGCACTGAGAGGATAGAAGGTGAATAGGAGCGGTTTTTGGCTATCCGTTATTCCGGTTCGCGGTAAAGGGCCAAGGCTCCCGAGCGGGCAAGCTTTTTGATGCCCATCGGTTCTAGCAACCGGATAAGCGCATTTATTTTATCCTGCTGTCCGGTAACTTCGATAATGTAGTGGGTGGCTCCGGTATCAACAATCCGGCCTCGAAAAGTTTCGACCATTCGGCGGATTTCGGTGCGATTTTCCGGATCGGCCTTGACACAAATCAGCGCCATTTCACGCTTTACCGCATCCTCACCAGTCATATCCCGGACCTTAATCACATTGATTAGTCTCCGAATCTGCTTCATAATCTGCTCGAGCAGCAACGGATTGGCTTGCGTCATAATCGTAATGCGGGACATATCCGGATTGGCCGTCGGTGCGCCGCAGATGGTTTCGATATTGTAGCCGCGGCTGGCAAACAGGCCCGTAACGCGGGCCGTAACGCCAGGTTCGTTTTCGACCAGCATGGTTATGATGTGCTTTTCTTCATGCATCTCTCACCTTTAATTATAGCTGCATCAGATACGGAGCGGTAGTACTGTCTTCCTGGACTTCGATTCCTTCCTCGATTCGTTGTAAAACCCACGCTTTTTTTTGCGGAAATTGATAGCCCTCGTAGTCATGACTGAAAAGAAGGCCGCCGCTTGAACTTCGCCAGTAATTGCCGGCATGGTCAAAGCAGACCTTAGAGCTAAAATCGAGCGCTTCAATAAATTGCTTGAGTTCGATCAATTGTCCACGGGGGGGCAGCATTTCAAGTTTTCCGGTTTCATAGGCTTCATGAAGGGGTGAGCCGGCGATGGGAAAAAAGGGTCGCGAGCGAATGTAATCCGGGTCAATTTCGTTGAGTACGCGGGCCGTGTTTTGGGCATGTGCTTCCCACAGCGCTTGGCCGCCCAGCCCAGGCATCCAGTATTCGGATAATTGAAAGCCGGCCTGCATGGCTTTTTGGCCGCCGATGATGTGTTCTTCGCTCGTGGCACCTTTATTGATTTTTTTAAGCAGTTCATCGTCGCCGGTTTCCAGCCCCACATGCACACGGTCCAAGCCCGCCTGTCGGATATCTTCCAGTTCTTGCAATGATTTGCGAGCCAGGGTCTTGGAGCGGGCATAGGAGGTAACCCGCTCAAGGGAAGGAAACGTTTGTCTCAGGTGTTTTAAGATATCGACCAGCTTTTCGGTCTTGAGAAATAGGCTGTTGGCATCCTGTAAAAAAGCGGTTTTCCCCCCCGAAACGAGCCAGTTGAAAACCATGGCAAACTCGTGGCTGTTGCCCAGCCAGGGTTCTTTTTGCATCAGCGCCAGGGCCACATTGCGGGTGATTTCACCCTTGTGACCCAGTTCCAGTGAGAGGTTCTGGAGATCATCCCGGATTGCAGCTATGGAATCGATATCCTGCTTGACTTCCTCAGGGGATCGGCGTTCGAATTTTTCAGTTTTGTACATGCTGCAAAATTCACATTTGTTCCAGGGGCAATTGCGGGTGACACGCAGCAGCAGCGAGTAACTACCGCCTTCACTCGGAGGGCGGTACACACCGACCTCGAAATTGTATTTATTTACTTTATCGGAGTACATATTATGTCCTTTCATTTCATTCGCGTGATATTAAAGCATCGCTCAACAGCGTACTCTTTACCACAAAAATAAAAAAGAAGGCAATTAAGAAACGAAGCCTAGGTTGGTAAACGCCTATCCGGTGAACGAATCCAAAAAATGGCTGTATTTGTGCATTTGCCGAAGTACGCGTGCGGCTCGTTCAGGTGTTGGGTAAGAAACAACCCGGTAGTCTTCCAGATTTGATTTGTGCGAGGCTTCGGAGCCGATGGCCACAACGACAATCGGTTTCTTGGTTCGGCTGACCAATTGATTGATGCCCTGCAAAATCCAATCCGGCTTCTTGGCGCGGTCTTCGAAATATTGGGTCGCCATCTCGATCGCCTGCATCAGTTGCGGTGTCCCCTGGACTTCGCTGTCGTAGGTATAATCGGGGGCACGCCGGCCGGCACCCAATGCGACGATCGCATCGATACCGTCCCATTGGGCCAGAATTTCGAGGCAGTCGAGATACGGATCATAGGCAATTGTCGCGACCATATCCACCGGGTTGGAGCGACTCCAATATTTGGGGAGAAGTTTGTCAAGTTTTTCAATCAGCGGTGCCGGAAGCGGAGGAACCGCCAAACCGTTTTCCTCACAGAAGTCGGACGTAATAACCCCCCAGCCGCCGCCGCGGGTGAGGATACCGACACGATTTCCTTTGGGAAGCGGACAATGCGCAAATGCCTTGGCGCAATCCATGAGGGCCTGGCTGGTCTTAACTTCCATCATACCGGCCTGCCTGAAGGCGGCCTTAAAAATCTTGTTTTCGCCGGCCAGGGATCCGGTATGCGATTCCGCGGCACGGCTGCCGGCCGTGGTCCGGCCGCCCTTGAAAACAACGATCGGCTTTTTTCTGGAAATATCGCGTGCCGCCGAAAAGAAGTTTGTGCCCGGGTCAATCCCTTCCAGGTAGGCCAGGATCAGCCGGGTTCGTTTATCGGCCGCAAAGTAGCGCAGATAATCGACACAGGTCAGTTCACCTTCATTGCCGCTGCTGACAAATTTTTCGAACCCGACGCCCTCCTGGGCCCCCCAGGCCAGCATCTGCACGCCGACATTTCCGCTTTGCGAAAACATCGATACAGGCCCATGCAGCGGCATTACGGGTGGCATCTGGGCGTGGAGGTTTGTCAAAGAGCTGAAAATCCCCATGCTGTTAGGCCCGACCAGGCGCATGCCGTATTTTCGCGCTTTGGTCACGACATCTCGTTCCAGGGCAGCTCCCTCAGATCCGGTTTCACTGAAATCGGATGTGATTACCACAACAAACGGGATCTTCATGTGGCCGCATTCGTCTATCAGGGGCGGCACAACGGCGGCCGGTGTGGTAATGATGGCCAAATCGACGGTTTCGGGAAGATCTTTTACAGATGCATAACAGGGATATCCCAAAATCGATTCCGCTTTGGGATTCACGGGGAAAATACGTCCGCTGTAATTCCCCTTCAATATATTGAGCAGAATGATAAATCCCCATTTTCTGGGACTGGTGGAGGCACCGATCATGGCGATGCTTCCGGGATTAAAAAGAGGGTCTAACTGGGGGCTTTCCATATTCATCTCTATACCTTTCGGGGTGCCAGCGGCGGGCAATAAAAGACCGATGGATCGGTCCCGGCTTCCGGTTTCAGTTGAAAAACCTCCTTTTTGGCCAGGAATCCGGCCGCTTTGCCGTTGGCGTCATTCAAATCGCCAAAGTGCATGGCTTGCCCTTCACAACACATTACACAGAAAGGTTCAAGACCTTGTTCGATACGATGGATACAAAAATTGCATTTTTGAACCGCATTTTGTCTCTGGTTGAAATGAATGGCGTCATAGGGACAAGCTTCGATACATATTTGGCAACCGTCACAGGCATCCTCGTTCAGTATCACCGGCCCGTCGTCTCTTTTTTCAATCGCTTCCAAAGGACAGGCATCGACGCAGGGCGGGTGTTCACAATGATTGCACAAAATCGGCAAAAAGTGCAGGGTCAGATTCGGAAAGCGACCCGCCGGCGTATCCTTCTGCAGCGTGTTTTGAGTCTGCACCTGAATCAGGCCCTGTGAGGTTTTGTTTTCGATTTGGCAGGCCACGGTACAGGCGTCACATCCGATGCAGCGCTCCTGTTCAATGATTAAGCCGAAATGTGTTTTCAACTGTTTGCCTCCTCACATTTGACGACCTCAACCGCTACATCGTTCATGTGCATGTTGGGTTCATATACCTTGGCCTGAACCGGATTTATGACGTCATGAGTGAGGTGGTTGACGCTTCCTTCTTCAAATTGGTCAATCCACCAGCCTTCCGTAATATTAATGACACCGGGTCTTACGCCCTGGGTCAGCCGCGCCTTAAGGGCTGTTCGGGCGCGGTCGTTGAAAACGACGACCGGGTCATTATCCGAAATGTTGCGTGAAGCCGCATCTTGCGGGTTGATTTCCACCACCGGTTCCGGGTTAAGCGCAAGCAGCGGGGATACATTGGCAAACATGGAATGGGTGCGGAAGCGGCTGTGGCCCTGGACGAAGGTCAGGGGGTATTTTTTCCCTTCCGGTTTGAGGGGCGCTTCGAAGGGCTCCAGATAAACCGGTAGGGCCTGGCCATCCGAACGTACTTTTTCACTGTACAACTCGATTTTTCCGGAAGGAGTCGCAAACGGAATCTCGAATTCCTGATCCATCTGCGGAACAAAATTTAACCTCATGGGCCCCTGGGTCAGTTTTTCGCGGGTAATGCCTTCTATCGAAGTGTTTTTGGAATCGAGGATCATATCGATAAACGCATTTTCTCCGCCTTCAAAATATTCTGCAAAACCGAGCCGTTCGGCCAATCCCGCGGCAATATCGACATCCGATCTGGATTCATAAAGCGGCTCGATGACCTTTTGCTGAAGCTGAATATAGGGATAGGGATGCGGAATCATATCTGAAAACTCCAGATAACTGCAGACCGGTAGAAGTATATCCGCATAACGGGCCGTTGACGTCATAAAAAGCTCGGTGGCCACAATAAAGTCCAACTTGGGAAACACCTCATTGATAATCTTGCCGCTGTCGGCGCATTGATTGACGAAGTTGATAAAGGCCATCCAGACGGCCTTGACAGGCCAGGGGTTGCCGGAAATAGCGGCATCGTAAAGCTGCAAGATTCCCAATCGCGAATAAGAGGGCCTGTCCGGCGCGGCATGCAGAAACGGCTTCCAGTTAAGAACGGCAGGGAGGTGCCCTCCACCAAAAGTGGCTTTGATGTTTCCGGTCACGGCGGCAACGGTTCCCAGGCCTCTTAAAGAGATGTCGCCATGAAACGTGCGCGTAAATCCCATATGGGTTACAAAAATAACGGAATTGGCGCGTCCGATTCGTTTGGCAAGTCGGATAATAATATCGGGCGAAATTCCGGTTATTTCGGCCACACGTGGTGGGGGATAATCGCCTGCAAGGTCCATCAATAATTGCAACGCGGGTTTACAGGTAAATCCGTTGATAGAATAAGATCCGCATAAAGCCGGTTTGGTTCCGGAGGCGCTGCGGGTTTGGGGTGATTGCAAATTTGTGTCCCACACGATATATTCCTGTTCTTGCTCTATCCCGATGTCCTTGCCTCGCAGAAATTCCCCCGAATCGGAACGCACCAGATAAGGTCCAACCGTGTGGCGATGGATAAACGCCTCATCCTGCAATCCATTTTCAAAGATCACGTCTAGCAGGCCCAAAGCCAGGGCCGAATCGGTTCCAGGTTTGACACCGAGGTATTGATCGGCTTTGGAAGCCGTAACGGTAAAGCGCGGATCGATGACCACGAGCAGCGCACCCTTGGCCTTGGCATCCATGATGGGCCGCATCAGATTGAGCGGTTGCGACTCACCCGGGTTGGCGCCCCATACGACCACCATCTCCGGATCTGCCTCTCCGGCCAGCAAAGAACCAAAGAGGATTCCATACGGGAACTGAGAACCAAATAACACGCGGCTACCGCAGGGGAGGGCTGCATCTCCATAACCCCAGGCACTGACACGGGTCGATTGGGTAAGACTAGCCAGCCTGAGATAGGCGCCGAATTTGGTGGTACCGGCTCCCGGTCCGCCCAGAATCCAGGCAATCGACGGCCAGCCGTGTTGGGCGGCAATTGCTTTGAGCTTGTCCGCTATGGTATCGAGGGCTTCATCCCAGGAAATTCGCTCGAACTTGCCCTGGCCGCGTTCTCCGGTGCGTTTTAGGGGATACTTGAGACGGTCGGGATGATAGGTGATTTCCAAACTGCTAAGCCCTCGCAGACAGATGCGGCGGTGTTTCGGATTCGGGAAGTCGGCGGGCTCCACTTTTACAACCCAGTCGCCTTGAACGTGAGCTAAGATTCCACAGGCGTCGATGCCGCAATGGGCCGGACAGACCGTTCGTATAAGCCTCGTCTTTTCATTTTGAACCATGCGCTGTAGCCTCATCGAATGAACTAAAATCGATATTTGTTCTCAATTATTTCGGCATAAATATCATTTGTCAGGGGTTGGTATGCGGATGCTCCCGGGAGGAGCACGTAAATCGGATCGGCCGTCTTGGCAGGATCAAAGCCTTCTTTTTTAAGCCCCATCTTTTTAATCTTGTGGGTGGGCGTATATTCAAAATCAGTGTTCAGACGGACGAACTTTGGTACCGCATAGGAGGGAAGAGCCGTTTGAAAATGTTCGGCAAGGCCTCTAAAGTCAAATTCTTGGGCGGTGTTTTCCGGAATGACGGCCACCATTCCTACCCGCCCGTCACCTCCGGGCATGGGGGCGCCATAGGCCGATGACAGAGAAACCGGGTCAAATGTGTTGGCGACCTTTTCTACCTCGGTCGTGGATACGTTTTCGCCTTTCCAGCGGAAGGTATCACCCAGCCGGTCTTCAAACTGGATATGTTTAAAACCGATGTCCCGGACCATATCACCGGTGTTAAACCAGGCATCGCCTTTGCTAAATACATCTTTAATAATTTTCGATTCGGTTTCCGTTTGGCTGGAATATCCGATAAAGGGGTTATCCTCTGAGATTTCTCCCAGAAGCAGTCCGGTTTCACGGGTGCCAACCTTTTGCAGGTATCCATTCGCATCCCGAATGGGAGCGTCTTCATCCACATCGTATTTGACAATCGCATAAGGAACCCGGCATCTCCCCACCGTACAGTCAAGATTGAGCATATTGACAAAATAGAGGTTCGATTCCGCTGCGCCGTAGATTTCGTAGACCTTGGTAATCCCGAAACGCTTTTTGAAGTCTTTCCAGATATCGGGCCGCAACCCGTTGCCGATGATTTTTTGCAGGGGATTGTCGCGATCGTCTGCTTTTGGGGGTTGATTCATCAGGTAGCGGCACAATTCACCAATATAACACCAGGCGGTGGCGTTGTATTTGTGGACATCCTTCCAAAAATTACTGACGCTGAATTTGCGCCGGATAGCGACCGCCGCACCATTGGCAAAAACAGCAGGCCAGCTCAAAGCCAGGGCATTGGTATGAAAGAAGGGCAGGGGAACATACATCGTGTCATCGGGCCGCATGTTTAAAATGATCTTGCCGTTGTAGTATTTGGTGCGCACCAGACGGCCGTGGGTGATAATGGCCGCTTTGGGCATGCCGCCCGTGGTGCCGGATGTAAACACATAGGCGAGTCTGTCCGCCGGTTTTATTTCGGCCGTCGTCAGGGGGTTGGTTTTGGGGTAATCGGCGATGTCTTTTTTGAGATCGACATACCCCTTTGGGGCGGATTTCTGGCCTCGGTCCTGTAAAAAATAGATCATCTGTTCCCCACCGAGGCCCAGATCATCCCTCACTTCTTCAAAGGCATCCAGAACTTCCTCGCCGACAATAAACATTTTGGCCGGATTCAGGGTCAAACAATGCTTTAGCGAGTCAAGGTGCAGATTGGTGTTGATCATGGAGTTGACGACTCCGATTTTGGATAAGGCACTGTATAAGATGAGTAGATCGGGTCGGTTTTCCAAAAAAACGGCCGCTGTATCGCCCTTTTGCAATCCCCGGGAAATAAAATAATTGGCATAGCGGTTGGCCCGTTCGTTGAATTCCTTATAGGTGAGGGCGCCATCTTCGGATTTGATGGCGGCGTTGTCGGGAAACTGGGCGGCGTTTTCCTCCAGCATGCTTCCCCATGATTCCCGGTTTTTTACTCTGACATTAAAAACCTTTCTGGTGTAGATGAGAATTGCAGGTCGTCGCCAAACAATGGAAAGCCATCCAAGGAGATAGTCTTTAAATGAAATTCGATCTTCAGATTGGGATTGCTCAATGTCTGTCATGACGCGTCTTCCTCAAATAACTTCCGCCTTTCTATTTCTCGGTATAATCATACCACCCTTTGCCGGTCTTCTGGCCGTACTCCCCCTTCATGTATTTTTCGACAACACTGGGGCTCGGAAGACGGCTTACATCTCCACTGGCCCGAAAGGCCTCCATACCCATCGTGTAGGTCAGATCGATACCGGTGAGATCCATGAGACGAAATGTTCCCATAGGATGACCGGCGCCGAAGACCTGCGCTTTGTCGATGTCTTCCATGGACGCCACCCCCATCTCCAGCAGCCACAGTGCTTCGCGCGTGATGGCACCAAAAATGCGGTTGAGCAGAAACCCTTCGACTTCCTTTTTTAAGTGTACCGGAACCTTTTCAATCCGATCACACAGCGCCATCGAGATGTCCTTGGTCTCGTCCGAAACATGGGGTCCCTGGACCACTTCAACCAGCTTCATGACCAGGGCCGGGTTAAAGAAATGTATATTGAGAACTTTCTCCGGGCGGCGGGTCGCATCGGCAATCTTGGAACTGACGATGGCGGAGCTGTTGGTGGCCAGAACGGCATGCGGGGGCGCCATTTGGTCGAGCTGGGCAAATACCTTGCGCTTCAGGTCCAAAACTTCCAAGACCGCTTCGATGACATAATCCGCGTCTTTGACGGCTTCTTCCAAACTAGACGTAAAGGTAATGTTGGCTCTGGCGGCGTCGGCCTGTTCCTGGGTCAGCCTCTCTTTCTCCACCCGGCCGGGCAGATAAGAATCGGCGAAGGCTTCGGCCTTCTTTAGAATATCCTCTTTCACATCCGTGCAAACGGTCTTGTAACCGTGGATTGCGCAAAGTAACGCAATCTGGTGGCCCATGTTGCCGGCGCCGATAACAGCAATGGTTTTGACATCATCAATGTTCATTCTTCCTTCTCCTTTCTTGCTCGGATAAAACGGTTTGATTTGTTTAGATGCATTGTTGCAAGAGTTCCGGTTCTTAATCCACAACGGCCCAGGCATTGTTGATCACCACCGCCCGGTCGGTTTTAACCTGGATAATATAG
This sequence comes from uncultured Desulfobacteraceae bacterium, assembly GCA_964530095.1. Lineage (GTDB taxonomy): Bacteria > Desulfobacterota > Desulfobacteria > Desulfobacterales > CAZHA01 > CAZHAH01. The sequence goes on from CAZHAH010000131.1 coordinate 13,426, forward strand.
CGGCCGTCATCTTTCCAACCCTGAGTGGTTAGGGTGTCGCCAGGCAAAACAACATTTGAAAAGCGTACTTTAAATTCCCTGAGCCGGGCAACGTCCCCTCCTAAAAGACCGTTTACGATGGCGCGCGTGGCAAACCCGTATGTGCAAAGTCCATGCAGGATCGGCCGGTCAAATCCGCCCCGTTTGGCCGCTTCCGGATCCAAATGCAGGGGATTAAGATCGCCATTGAGTCGATACAGGGCGGCCTGGTTTTCGGGAACTCTATCCGTAAGGCTGAAGTCGGGTTCTACCCCCTCGGGTGGATCGATGGATTCGGCTTTGGGACCGGGATCTCCGCCAAAACCTCCGGCACCCACGTAAAAGGTGATCCATTTGACATCATACAGGTGGGTTCCATCTTCCAGGTGCCCGGTAATCTGAGTATGATAAACGGCTCCTTTGCCTTTGTCAAAAATATCCATCACCTGACCCGTTTGAACGATCTTGCCCTCAGGCGGGATGGGACACAAAAGACGAATCATATGCTCCCCGTGTAAAAACCGGGAATATTCGATATCGACCCCCAGCGGTGGAAAGGCATGCTGGGCGGCAACAACGCAAAAGCTGGGTAAAACCTGAAGGCCGTCATGCGCGTTCTCATAGATGAAAGAAAGTTCATCGGTGGAAGCGCCCACTCCCAGGGCGTAGAGAATGACATCTTTGCGGGTATATTCGAATACCTTGGGTTCGGTCTTTTTCCCAATGACACTGAGATCAATACTGTACATAGTTCACCTCATCCCCCAAAAACCCGTTGAAAAAAGCGCACACGAACTCCTTCGGACAGTTTGTGTTCCGGCTTAACAATAAGACTGTCCATGGCAACAAGGCTGCTGTCCGCATCCGTGATTTCCAAAAAGGATCGCAGATCAGCGACACATGCATCTTCCGGCATCTCAATCGTCATCCCTTTTTCGGAATCGTAATCCTTAAAGCGTTGAGGCAAGGTGCCGTATAGCTTTACATTAACCCTCATCCTGGATTCCGGTTAGAAATCAAAAGTGCTGTCGAGGTCTTCGTCGCTTACCAGAAACGCTTTATCATGGGGCGGAAGCGGCTCATCGTAAAAAAACTGGGCCAGGCGATCATCTTTGGCGCTAAGCCCTGCTTTACGGTTGAACTCCCGTTCGGCCTTCAGGACGCGAACCCCTAACGCAGGAATATCTTCCGGCCCCAGTTGCGTGCCCAGTTTGGCGTTGATCAGTTTTAAAAAGGCCTCTCCCGCCTCCGGCGCAGCCAGGGTGGTTCCGGCCATAAGGCAAAGACCGGTGCAATCCAGAGACGCCATGGCGATTTGTGATTTGCGGGATGCCTCCACTTGGCCTTCAGGGCTGAGCGGATCGAGCGCTTTGCCTAAATATTGCCCAACCAGATTTCCGGCCGTGTGATCGGCGCCCATGGGTGATGTGGCATAGGTGACGCCATTGCCCTGCATGGCACGGGGATCGTAAGCGGCAATGCTCTGGCGCTTGACCGCCGGGATGCGGTGATGGTTAAAATGTTTACCCACCGCATCGGGACCGTTTCCGAGAATCTTCCCAAAGTCCGTTCCGGCCGCAATCTCCTCCATCATGTCGATGGCCGCCTGTCCGTCGCCGAACGGTTTGTGTCCGGCATCCATGGCAACGGCTATGGCAACCCCGGTATTCATCGTGTCCACTCCGATATCATCTGAAAGATAATCGAGCCGTGCAATCGCATCCAGATCATCGATCCCCGGCATACCGCCCATGGACCAGATGGTTTCGTACTCCAGCGAGGCCGTCATATACTTGCCTTCCTGATCGACGTAAACATTGGAGCAGTGGATGATACACTGGGCGCAACCGAGATGGGTGGTTTGGCCCCCGCGCTCCTGGATGACTTTAGCCATGGCCTCGCCGCTGATTTTTTCCCAGCCGTCAAAAACGCCTTGGGTGGCATTGTAGCTGGGGAAGGCACCGAGTGAATTCACGGCCGACACCAGACCGGCCGTTCCCAGTTGAGGGAGCATCTGTCCGGTAAAGGGATTCTTTTTTACAATTTGGGCAAATGCCTTTGAAGCTTCTTTAAACGCTTCGGGATCGGCCAATTCAACCGCCATGTCCGCTTGCCGGTCCACAACAATGGCCTTGAGCCCTTTGGCTCCCATCACCGCCCCCAGGCCTCCCCGACCTGCCGCCCGGCAGGGCTGATCATCCACATCTGTGGTTTGAACCGAAGCAGAAGCCAATTGATATTCTCCTGCCGGTCCGATACACAATATGGCGTTTTTTTGACCATAGGTTTCAAAAAGTTTTTCGGCCAGGGCATAGGTGCGCATTCCTTTGAATGCTTGAGCGGATTCCAGCGCTGCATTCCCCTCCTTGTCAACTTTTAGGATATAAAGCGCTTCCGGCTGCGGCTGGCCTTCCACAACGATTGCGGCAATGCCGGCCTTAGCAATGGCGGCGGCTACGGTTCCACCGGCATTGCTCTCTTTGATCCCGCCTGTAAGCGGGCTCTTGGCACCGATGGAAATGCGGCAGGTATTGACCAGAGTTGTGCCGGTTAAAAACCCCGGTGCAAATATCAATTTGTTGTCCGGCCCCAGTGGATCACACATTGGTGGCACTTCGGCATTGATCATGATCGATGTCAGCCCGCGTCCGCCGAGTCCGGCATAGGCTTCGGGCACGTCTTCATTTGAAACAGCCTGTGTTGTCATGTTGATTCTTAAAAATTTCATAACGACCTCCTGATAAGGGTTTATTGGTTTGTGGGTGTTCGTTTATGGATGGACACTAGGTGCGAATCCAATTTCCGGCATCCCTCCTTACTTTCCCTAATTCAGCTAACCGTTGCAAGTGTTTTTCAATATGAACCAGCTCAAACCACCTGGCCAGAGGATCACCCGGGGGGTAGCTTCGATAGATAAGGTTGCGGCCCTGAAAATCTTCAAGTGATAGCGTTTGCTTCAGCTCGTTGAGTACAATGCGATCCCTTTCGTAGATGAGTTGCTTATAGGCTTCAAAGCGTTGGGCGATATCTTCGCTAAAGGGACCTGCATGCCCGGTGAGCACCGTTTTGGCGGCGATGTTTTTGAGTATGTCGATGGATTGAATAAAGTCCCCGATGTCGGCAAAATCATGTCCGTAAAAAGGTCCAAAAGCGGTCAAATCCACATCGGCTGCAAACTTCCCAAACCATTGGAATGGCGGTCTTTTTACACCAATGACCTGCCTTTGATAGTGGACATTTGCAAAGAGGTCCGGGACACCTCGATTCGGCATAACTTGAACAAATCCCAGACCAAAGCACTGGCAAAACTGAAAAAGGTCTCAGAGAAAGAATTTAAACGGCTTGCAAATCCGGAGCCATCATCAGAGAAGGTTGAATCTTCACCAGATAATCAACGTTCTGGGGATAGAAGTTTAAGCGATTTTAGCGCAACGGAGATAGATGCGATCACTATGAATATAAGGAACATGTTGAATTCGTTGAATAACTTAGGGTCTAAATAACCATTATAGCTGACCGCTAT
>CAZHAH010000132.1:0-16926 GCA_964530095.1 uncultured Desulfobacteraceae bacterium
AATGCAATCGGGACTATCAGTCGGTTAAATTTTTTATGGTATTCAATATGGTAAGGAGTAGGCCGTTATTTCCAACTCAATTTGTAGTGGATAATATGATATCACAACGCATCTATGAAAAATGATATGTTTGGAACCTGGCAAGATCACACAGCATTCTGAAAGCTCGTTTTCATTAGGACACTCTCAATGTCTCATGCGCTGACTTCTCGTTGAGATCATGGTACAAGTTCTGATATGACCTTTTTTTCTTTCTCTAAATATACGATTATAATATAATGCGCCACTGCCAAGCAGAAAAGGAGGTATCAACATGCCATTTGTCAATATAAAAATATTAGAAGGTGTTTTCAATAAAGAGCAGAAACAGGAGATGATTCAAAAAGTTACTGACACCATGGTCTCTATTGAAGGCGAAAATATGCGTCCAGTAACTTGGGTTGTGGTAGAAGAGGTAAAGAGCGGTGATTGGGGAATAGCCGGTAAAGGCTATACCACAGAAGACGTAATAGCACTCGCAGAAGGCTAGTGCTATTAAATAGAACGACAGACTACCTTACGCTTTTTGATAAAGATTATTCAGGCAGTGGCGCATTAAAGTTTTTATTTATTGAGGCGATAGGCTAAAAAATGGAAATTTACAAACACAAAACATCGGGAAAATATTTTATCTATATTGAAGATGCTGGCATAGATGAAGCCTTATTTGTTAATCCGAGATGCAAAATTCTTGCTCTCGCTCTTTCCGATTTCTTTGAAAACCCAGAAGAAGGGACAGCTGACCATTTCATATCTAAAAATTTCATCACCCCCGAACAGGCAGAGCGCTTTGAACAGTACAGACAAAACAGATCGGCGGAAAACTCTGAAAAATTAATTGTGGAGGAGGATGAATCGTAATGTCAAAGCGTTTTCCTGAATGTCCCCTATACAATCATAACACCTGCAAAGACGCAAACAACCCAAAGGTGTGCGCGATCGTTCGCAAGGACAAAGAATGTCTCCGGAAGCACCAGAAGCCAAGGGGGAAGGAAGCAAAAAAATTGCCTGATACCGGGCTTTAAAGGGCTGATACATTGGGCAAGACCATTGGAGAGATACAAAAGAATGTTTTTGAGAAGGTAGTTGTTACCCTAATTGAGCACCATGGGAAGCAGCGAATCGATATTAGAACTTATGTTATTAGCGATCAAGGCGATCCTGATAGGTGGCTACCGTCAAAGAAGGGGGTTAACCTGAGTCTGGATATGTGGGAAGCTTTTAAGGAACTGATTGAGAAGATAGACCAGGCTCTTGGCGATAAGCCATAACTACCTGATTCGTGGTACGACCCAAACATTCGACAAAGGGAGATCGTCAAACCTGGACGCGCTCCGGCGATCGATTTAACCTAAATCCTCACGGGATAGGCAGCAGACGCGGAAAGGCCGTCTCTGGCCCTGCCAAACCGTCGTATCCACTAACGACTTATTCATGTTTTAAATGGTGGCGTCAACATGTGGTTGGGTTTCTGATTCAATATGAAATCGAAACCAAAATTAGATCGGACGCCGCCCCTTCATCTTGTCGTTTAGAGCATATTTCAGAATCCTTGGGAGATGATTGCTGTTTTTAACCAGATTACGATATCTTGATTCCGTTTTTTGTAATGATTTCTGGCAAGTCGCACGGAAAATTCGGCGCATTTGTACACCTTCCCGACAGATCCATTTTTGTACGATATTAAACGAACATTTTAATGCTTCAGGGGTGCCTGAAAGTGAAGGTAACGTAATCCGTTAGAGTACGCCTCCCCGCAAACTCCTGTGCGGCCTTGTCCAACAAAAAAAACCACATTTATTGATTGAACACTTGCCATAACCCATAAAATATCCATGGATAGGCACTAGGTAATAACTCCAAAATATCCTGACCGAGGTTGGAAAAGTTCTTGACAGAAGGTTCTCTAAATGTTAGCTAATAACAAACCTTTGATGGTGAATAAAAGAAAATATAAATGGATCATACTGATATCATAAAGAAAATTAAAGACATCCGGATGGAAAATGGGGTTAGTCTTGGTCACCTTTCCAAGGTTACGGGTCTTTCAAAAGGATATCTTTCTACAATTGAAAATAAAGCTAAAATTCCACCAATTTCCACATTGCACAGAATCGCAACAGCACTTGGTGTGAATTTATCCTATTTTTTTTCCCAAAACCACCGTGATACATCTGCAAATAAACTCACTATTTATCGAAAAAAAATGCTCAAAGAAACAGAGGCTGAACATCAGGCGACAGGGCTCAAACGTTGGCCCTTAGCAGATCAAAAAATTGGGCGGAACATGCATCCCTATCTCATTGAAGTCCCTTCAGATCACCATCAAGTCTATCAGTTCGAAGGAGAAGAATTCCATTTGATATTAGAAGGAAAGGTGGAATTCACCTATGGCGGTGAAACCTACATTCTTGAGGAAGGGGACTGTGCTTATTATGATGGCGATATTCCCTATAGTGGTAGGAGCCTTAGTGAGAAGCCCGCAAAATTATTTATGATGGTGTACCACTATAAAAGGGGATTGCTATCCCCCTATTCTGCAGGACGTTTACCATATAAAAATTTAACAAATAAATCTAATTCTTAAAAAAATATGATCACTCATTTCAAAAACCATACGTATCAGAAAGAAAAAAACAATGCCCAAGGTTATAGACTTAAGACTCGATTTTCCACCCACGGCTGAAAAAATTGCCGAGACCATGAAATTCTTTGTGTTAAACAAAGAAGGCAAAGGTATTGCCAACTATCGTCGGATATTTGGTCCCCAATGGGCAGCCTCCTTGGGAACGAGCTTTGAAGAATTGGAAAAGAGAAGTGTAGAGCTCTCGGAAGAAAAGCTCACCGCTTTTCTTATTGAACTTGCTCAGAAAATCGCACTTACACCAGCCCAGTTTGAAAAGCAGCTTACTGAGGCCGGTATCGAATGGGGTCTGGTTGACGGTGCCGATAACGACGAGACCGCTGGATATATCTCACAGATGCCCGAAAAGCTTAAAGGCATGGCGCTATTCAACCCCTTTGAAGGCGCGCAAGCAGCCCGCGAATTGGAGCGAGCTGTCACGGAGTCAGGCTTTAGGGCTGTCTATGCCTCACCGTATCGCTGGGGAATCAAGGCCAATGATCCCAAGTTTTATCCATGTTATGTAAAGGCCAATGAGCTTGACATTCCCGTATTTGTTTATACGGCGATGAACTATCGTACGGATTATCCTATGGATGTGGGACGGCCTTTATATCTTGACCGGGTTGCCATCGACTTTCCGGAATTAAGAATCGTAGCCAGTTGCGGCGGCTGGCCCTGGGTGCCCGAATTGGTTGGGGTCGCTCGCCGTCATCAAAATGTCTACATCGATACCTCATCCCACCGCCCCAAATATCTGGCCGTGCCGGGCTCCGGATTTGAAATGCTGATGCAGTTTGGCAACACCTTACTGCAGGATCGGGTTGTGTTCGCATCCGGAGCCGGTGATTTAGGGCTTCCCATCGGTCAAATCGTCAACGAGATGAGAACGCTGCCGTTAAAGGATGCCGTGAAAGAAAAGTGGCTTTATAAAAATGCCCTGCGATTGTTTCGGTTAGATTAGCAATTAGGAGGGAAATCGTTATGCCCCCGGAAGACAGCGGCATCATTGGAGCACAAGTCGAGGTCCGCTCTTTGGCAAAACACTTCGGTCAGGTAAGAGCCGTAGACGAACTCTCCTTTACGGCTGAATCCGGCAGCTTTGTAACCGTTCTCGGCCCCAGCGGATCCGGAAAGACCACCACCCTAAATATCATCGCCGGATTTGATTCTCCCACCGCAGGCGAAGTTCTTTTAGATTCAAAACCGATTACGCACATGCCGACATATAAACGAAATATTGGTATGGTCTTTCAAAACTATGCTTTGTTTCCCCATATGACCGTGGCCCAAAATATTGCCTACCCATTGCAGATGAGACGAATTGCTAAATCTCAAATTGAAAAAATGGTTGGTGATGCCCTGCAAATGGTGCAATTGGTAGGACTGGAAGAGCGTTATCCCAAACAGCTTTCCGGTGGACAGCAGCAGCGCGTGGCAATTGCCCGCGCTTTGGTTTTCAAACCCCCACTGCTGCTCATGGATGAACCCCTGGGAGCGCTGGATAAAAAATTGCGGGAGCAGATGCAGATCGAAATCAAGCGAATTCAGAATCGCATCGGCATCACAGTGATCTATGTAACCCATGACCAGGAAGAAGCGCTTGTGATGTCAGACCAGATTATCATTTTAAACAACGGCTGCCTTCAGCAGGTCGGAAGTCCCACAGAAATTTACGACAAGCCTCAGAACCTCTTTGTGGCGGACTTTATCGGGGAGACCAATCTTTTTGAAGCGGAAATTCGTCAAGAAAATGGCCAGCGTGTGATTGAATATAATGAACTGGGGGCAAAATTAATCCTCCCGCCTGAAAAGCGTTTTGCGGCCGGGAAACGTTATGTATCCATACGGCCGGAAATGCTCTGGTTGGTCGACAAAACAAAGGACCATACCAGTATTGAAGGTCAAATCGAAGAATTCATATATATTGGTGAAAGCACGAAATATATCGTCAAGGTCTTGGATAAGCAGGTGGTCGTCCGGCAACCCAAGCGTACGGATAAGGGTGTTTTTCAAAGAGGCGATCGGGTCATCATTCAATTTAACATCGCTGACATGGTTTTCATCGAAAGCGAAATCAAATGAAAAGGAGGTACTAAAGATGAAAAAATTAGCATCACGTGGATTTCTGTTTATTACGACAGTCGTGGTCACAGTTAGCATGCTGGCTATGCACCCGCCCCTGGCAGGCGCCGCAGACAACAAGACGCTGGTCTACAATAGTTCCGGCGGTATTGTTGAAAAAGTTATTAAACAAGTGTTTGGACAACCGTTTGAGCAGCAGACGGGAATCAAAATCACGTTTACGGCGCCCGTCAACTTTGCCAAACTAAAGGCCATGTGTGAAAGCGGCAACATCGAGTGGGACCTTACCGAGATTGGCCCGGAGGACATGATTCGGGGCAAAGAGCGTGGATATCTTGAGCCCATCGATTACAATGTTATTGATAAATCGGATTTTCTTCCAGGATTGGCTTACTCCCATGCTGTTCCGGCAGCCTTTTACTCGACTGTGATCGCTTACAACACGAAAAAATTTGCAGCCGGAAAAACGCCCAAATCCTGGGCCGATTTCTGGAATGTTAAAAAGTTTCCGGGCCCCCGGAGCCTACCGAATTACCCTTATACCATGGAGATGGCGCTGATGGCCGACGGCGTTCCGCCGGATAAGGTCTATCCTCTGGACGAGAAACGTGCTTGGAAAAGCCTAGACAAGATCAAGCCCCATGTTTCCGTGTGGTGGACCATGCCGGCCAAACCGGCCCAACTTTTGGCCGACGGTGAAGTTGATATGGCCGCCGCGTTCAATGGCCGCATTACAGGAATCCAGAAAGAAGGTGTCCCGGTGGCAATCCAATGGAATCAACAGATTCTTTTAGTTGCATATAATGCAGTGGTAAAGGGTGCCAAAAACAAGGAGGCCGCCATGAAGTTTTTGGCTTTTATGCTAAACCCCGAACTGCAGGCCGCATGGGTCAAAACGATTCCTTATCCAGGACCCAGCAAATCCATGTTTGATCACCTACCCCCAGAGGTGGCCAAGAATCTTCCTACTTATCCGGAACATTACAAATTGGGCCTTGTTCGCGATTATCAGTACTGGGTAAAACACGAGGAACGCTTGATGGAAGAGTGGAATGCATGGATGTTGAAATAATTCTATAGATAAGAGGAAACCTATAGTGGGCGCGCAGGAGAAAACCTGGAGATCAATTGACCCGGCATTTTATTTGCTGCTGCCGATTCTGATATTGCTGGTCGTTTTCATGGTGGTGCCGGTGCTTCGGATTTTTCTTCTCAGTTTTTTTGATCCTGGTTTTACCCTCAAACACTATATCAAATTTTATAAGGTGGGTATATATCTCCAGGTTCTCCTGCGCACATTAACCATATCGCTCATGGTAAGCATATGCTGCTTGATCGTAGGGTATCCCGTTGCCTACCTGATGGCCGATGTTTCCCCCAAGACAGCAAAAATTCTGCTGATCTTTGTGGTTCTTCCGATGTGGACCGGCATTTTAGTCCGCACCTACGCCTGGATGGTTCTCTTAGGCCGAAATGGCATTTTGAACAAATTGTTAATTTATTTTGACGTGATTGCAGAGCCGATAAAGGTACTGTACACGACCAAAGCTGTTGTTCTGGCTATGGTTCAAATACTTGTTCCTCTAATGATTTTACCCTTATATGCCACTATGAGAGGAATTGATCGCAACCTGTTGAAAGCATCCAACATCTTGGGGGCAGGCCCTGTGCGGACGTTTTGGCGCGTATTTCTACCGTTGAGCACGCCCGGCATCCTGGCTGGCTTCACCCTAGTCTTTATCCTTTCAATTGCATTTTTTATCACACCGGCCCTGGTGGGAGGGCGCAAGGACATAATGATCGCCATGCTGATTGAGAGCCAGATCACCAGGCTGCTCAATTGGGGGTTCGCCGCTGCCCTGTCCTTGATTTTGATGGCCATGACCTTAATCATCATTGCGCTGTTCAATAAATTTATCGGGATAAACCGGTTTATAGGGTCCGCAGAAACGTAACGGCATCCACCCAATTAGGATACGTCCACTCATGCATGCACAAAAGTTAAAACCAGGACGAATGCTGCTTTGGGCTGTGGTGATACTGGTATTGTTCTTCTTATCCATCCCGCTTTTTGTGGTGTTCCCTATTTCGCTGAGCTCTTCAAGCTACCTGGAGTTTCCGCCCAAAAGCCTCTCTTTGCAGTGGTATGAAAATTATTTTTCCAGCCACGCTTGGATTTCAGCAACGGCCCTGAGCTTCAAAGTCGGCCTGATGGTGATGTTCGTTGCTTCTATTTTTGGAACATCGGCCGCATTTGGATTCAATCGCGGAAACGTCCGGTGGAAAGGTGGAATTTTTGTTTTTTTATTGTCGCCCATGATCATTCCACACATTGTGATCTCAGTGGGAATTTACAGCTTTTTTGCCAAACTGCATCTGATTGAAAACTACTGGGGTTTGGTGCTCGGACATTCCATTATTGCGACCCCATTTGTTTTCATAAATGTGTTTGCGGCATTGCAGGGCTTTGACAAGACCCTGGAAAAGGCTTCTGCCAGCCTGGGAGCCCATCCATTTAAAACCTTCTACAGGATAACCTTTCCGTTGATTCGGCCGGGCATTTTTGTGGGCGCTTTATTTGCTTTTCTGACCTCCTTTGATGAACTGGTGATATCCATGTGGGTCAGCGGAACGCGCCATACACTGCCGGTTCAAATGTGGATGGACGTTCGCCTTGAAATAAATCCGACCCTGGCAGCGGTGTCGTCATTGCTGATTGCGTTATCTATTCTGACATTTTTCAGTGCGGAAATAATAAGGCGGAGGACAGAACGAAAATATAGTTAGCGAGGAGAACTCATGCCGATTCCCGGACTAGTACCAAATATTGGCACATTGCTTGACAAGGACCCTGCACTTTACGGTGAAAAAACGGCTATCCATTTTGATCACGAGGATTTAGCTCTCAGTTATCGACAGCTGAATGAAAGCGTTAACCAGTTTGCCAATGCCTTTCGTACAGAAGGGGTAAAAAAGGGAGATCATGTCGCTGTTATGCTGCCCAACTGCCCGGAGTTTCCGCTAACCTGGCTTGCGCTGGCGAAATTAGGCGCCGTCATGGTTCCGCTGAATATCCGCTACCAGGCGGTTGATCTGGAATATGTTTTGAACGATTCCGATGCCAAAGCGCTGGTCATCCATACCGAATTCGCTCCAACATTCCAGGAAGCCTGGCCCCAGACTCCGGAGATTAAAAAGGTCTTCCGAATCGGACAAGGACACGAAACCCTGGGTCTGCTGTTGTCGGGCTTGGCTGAAGACGCATCCATCGAATTTACCCCTGCCGATATTGCAGTGGATGATCTTGTAAACATCCAATACACTTCGGGGACGACAGGATTTCCAAAGGGGTGCCTGCTTACCCATGAATACTGGCTGACCTGCGGGATGAGCGCCGCACAAAATTTGAACCAGAATGATGTTTTTCTAAGTGTATCCCCTTTCTATTACATGGACCCTCAGTGGGAATTAATCATGTGCCTGACCGTAGGCGCTACAATGGTATTGGCTCGAAAGTATAGCGCTTCAAACTATATGAAGCTTGTTCATAAATGCGGCGTGACGGCCTCCTGGGCTACAATGGCGCCCTGGACCTTCAAGCAACCCGAATCGCCCTATGATACGAATCATCGTTTACGTTTTGTGTTTGTCGGTGCTTTTCCAAAGCATCTACACAAAAAATTCGAGCAACGGTTCAATGTTAAGGCCAGGGAGGCATACGGAATGACAGAGATTGGACCCGGTATGTTCGTTGAATTAGAAGAAGAGCACATGACCGGTTCCGGATCTGTTGGAAAACCACCCGAGTTTCGTCAAACACAAATTGTTGACATAAAAGGAAACGACGTAAAGCAAGGTGAAATTGGAGAACTCCTGATCAAAGGCCCCGGTATGTTTAAAGGTTATTATAAAAAACCTGAAGCAACGGCGGAGGCTTTTGAGGGGGAGTGGTTTCGTACCGGAGACCTGTTTCGACAGGATGAAAATGGATATTACTACATCGTTGGCCGTAAAAAAGACATGATCCGCCGCACGGGGGACAATATTTCCGCCAGCGAAGTGGAAAATGTGCTGACTAGCCATCCAAAAATATTAAGTGCGGCGGTTGTTCCGGTGCCGGACGAAAGCCGCGGTGAAGAAGTCAAAGCGTATCTTGTGCCCGTGCAAGGGGAATCGCCGGAAAGCATTCCCCCTGTGGACATCATTGCATATTGCTTGGATCGAATCGCAGAATTTAAAGTACCTCGCTATATTGAGTATGTGGAAGAGTTTCAAAGAACCCCCTCCGGGAAGATTCAAAAGCATGTTCTCATCAGTAAAAAAGAAGATTTAACATCCGGATGCTATGATCGCATCGCAGCAAAATAAAGGGTGCGCTTCGGTGATTATATTAAATGAAGACAATTTGCCCGGCTATATCCACGCTCACCTGGCAGACAAATTAGGTTTTGTTACCACTGGTGACGTACATGACGTAGCGATGGCTGGGGGAGGATTGGTGTCGGCAGTTTTTAAAGCAAAGATTGATGGTAGGAACTTGTACTTCAAGCAAGCTATTCCAGGAAGATTGGATAAAATCAAGGAACTTGTCGGCGGTAAAGCCCCGGAGGATGCGTTTATTGTCTGGTATGACGAACGGCAATTTGCCGAGGTAAAAGCATTGCAAATTGTTGAGAAGGCCGTACCGGATGGTTTTGTGCCCATTGTTTATCACCATGATACGGCTAATAATATTATGGTTTTATCCGAGGTATGCGGCAAAAACGGCGTCGTTCTGGCAGACAGAATGAACGAAGAAATCAATGTCAAACATGCTGAAATCTTAGGCACCAATATTGCCCGTGTCGCAAATCATACTTATGGCAAGTTTCATGCATTAAGGGATGCAGTATTAGAAAAGAAGATAAAAGACGTTAAATATAGATACGAAGTCGGTGAGGTCTGGGATAATATCGGAGATCCGAATAAAAAGGATAGCGCCATAAAGAAAGTCTCTGATTTTGTAGAGATATCAAAAAGTATCGACAGTGTCTTAGTTCATGGGGATTACCATGAACGCAATATTTTGGTGTGCGGTGATAGATGTGGCACCTATGATCTGGAGGAAAGCCATTGGGGGGATCCGGTTGAGGATATCGGAAAGTTAACCGCTACCTACATTTTAAGAATTATCTACTTTAAACAAATTAAGCAAGTGGCATATGAAGCCACCCTTAAGTTGCTTGACGCTTATTTTGAAACCCTGAATATCCCTGAATCCATAGAAGAGTTTCAATATCGTATGAGAATAATGGTGGCAGGATGCCTGCTGATGCGGATTGATGGAATAAGCAGCATGTGGCTCCCTTGGGTTCATGATGATACCAAAAAAGAGCTGGTCAGGCAGCTTGCTGTTTCACTGGTGTTAGAAGATAAGCTTTATGCGCTTCAAATAATATTAGAGAAAAACAACCTCCCATAATCCAGGAATTAAATTGAGCATACAAAAATCAGATTGATTTCAAATACTACATCTTGTGCTTGCCTATTTCGAAAAAAGTGGAGCCAAAGAAGAAAATAATTGACCGAATCTGCATGGGAAAATAAAAATTGCCATGTATGATTCACGTTAATTGCCTTAATTGGTTGAAAAATCAATCTATTGCCTTCTATATTGACGCTGTAATGTTTTCAGGTAGTTATGATATTCATTAGTGAGCATACCTTTCGGGATTTTAAAGGTAACGATGATTTTTTCGATACGTCTTATGCGGAGAATCTAAAGGATAATTTAGTTATTTCAAAGAAACGCGACTGGAAAATTATTGTGATATAAAAATCGATCTGAAGGAAAGGATGATTCTGATCATATGCGCTTCTTAGTCATGAAACCTTTTTATTAGGTATGTCTTTCAGTTTTTCAATTATTCAGGGATCAAACGCGAATAAGATGTGGCGGGTTCCATTTTGAAACCTATTAAAACCTGCAATTACGCATGATTGAAAGTGTTCAATTCAGCGGAAAAACGATATGTTGTTCTGTATAGTTTTATCTATTGATAATAATTTTACCATATGGTATAAAAAACCATATGAAGGCGAATCTGATTTACAGTGAGAAATATATTTACAACGACGGTTCGATTCGTGAAATGGTACTTTGGCAGCTTCCAGATAAAACATCTGACAGACCGCATGGTTTTAAATACAGACTTTTTTATGGACCTTCTGATGGAACATGCCTTGTTCGTTATGACAATGAAACCGGGAAGGGTGATCACAGACACTTTCAAGGTCATGAAGAAATTTATCAATTTAAGAATGTTGAAAATTTGGTAGCCGACTTTCTGGCCGACATCCAAAAAGTAAGGAGATAAAAATATGAAAAAGCGGATCCAAATAGGTGTAGCTGATTCTATTATCAGCGCCCAAGATTTTATTAATGCATGGAAACGTGCTGAACAGGGAAAGAGGGCTAAAACTGAGGAAAAGCTGCATTTTCAGAGTTTAGAGATTCTTTTAAAGATGCTTACTTCCAAACGATGGGAGTTACTCAGAACGCTTCGGAGAAAGGGACCCATGAGCATTCGTTCGTTGGCCAAGGAATTGAGCCGTGATTATAAAAATGTTCATACGGATGTCCACTTACTGATGAAAATCGGGCTTGTCGATCGAATTAGAGAAGATATGATTGCCGTTCCCTGGGATATCGTTGAAGCACGATTAAAATTAGCCGCCTGATAACATTTTTTGTCGTTAAAAGGTATTGATGATTTTTTCGATACGTCTTCTGCCGAGAATCTAAACTATTTTACGGTATGGCACTCTAGAAAGAGTTTATAGGGACACTCATTTTTACAATATTCGTGATCGATGTGCTGAAAAAGAAAAGAGATGACCTGCCCCCGGTTTTCGATCAAATGGCCCGGTTTTAATTCATCCATAAATCCGGTGCTATTAAATGTTTCGATGACCGGGATATGAGCGCTCATTAAGGCAAGTTCAAAGCCGCGCGTCTGGACCTCCTCGTGTAGGACATGCAGCTCGTCAATCCCGGTTACATCGATAAATCCCATGGCCTGAAGATCGAGTAATAAAAATTTTAAAGGAGTGGTCTGTTCATCTATGCGTTCGATCATGTGTTCAATCGTATATTCGGCATTGGCAAAATAAATCGAATTATCCGAACGCAGATGCAAAATCTGCGGGCAGCTCGGTTTGAGGTACACGTCGGCATTTACAAACATGTTGAGATCGGGATCTTTAGAGACCCGTACAATGCGCGGATGCATGGTTTTCCATAAAAAAAACATCAAGGAGATCATCACACCGATGAGCAAGGCGTAATCCGGTTTGGTCAGAAGTGCCAGAACAAAGACGGTAATGGCAACGATGCCGTCATGACGATTCATCTTCCAGAGTTTAAATACTTCCTTGGGATGAAATAGCGTCAGAACCGCGCTGATGACCAGGGCCGCCAAAGCTGCACGCGGAATGTAGGTGAGGAGCGGAGTCAAGAAGAGCAGCGCCAGAACCACGCTCAAACTTGAGACCACACTGGAGATACCGGTTTTGGCCCCGGCCGTAAAGTTGATGGCCGTTCGCGAAAATGAACCGCTCACGGGGTAGCTTTGAAAAAAGGAACCGATCAAGTTGGCCAGACCCTGCCCAATGAATTCCTGATCGACATGCACTTTCTGTTTGGTCTGGGCTGAAATGGCTTTGCCCACCGAATAAGTTTCCGCAAAACTGACCAGTGCAATGACGACGGCAGGACCGAAAAGTGCGCTGACGGTTTGAAAATCAAAGACCGGCAACTGAAACTGGGGTAAACCGCTGGGGCTTTGACCCACAATGGCAACCCCCTTCTGATGTAATTGAAACAATACCGCTGCAGCCGTAGTGACCACCATGGCAATCAGTCCGGCCGGCAGCTGTTTACGATAATGTTGGACACCGTAAATAATCCCGATAGCCACCAAACCCACAATAAGTGTCGGCAGATTGATTTCAGTCAGCCCTTTAAGCAGCTCCACAATCATGGAGATGATGTATTCATGCCGTGAAACCGAAACACCCAACAGGTGCGGCAATTGGGTCGCCGTGATAATTAAGGCGGCCGCAGCGGTAAATCCTCTAACGGCCGAGTGTGAAATAAAAGACATCACTTCCCCTAAATGAAACAAACCGATCAGCAGATAGAGGATACCGACCATGGTGGCCAAAAGACAGGCCAATTCGATAAATCGAGCGCTGCCGGGTTCGGCCAGCGGGGTGAGGGTCGTCAGTACCAAAAGGCTCATGATGGCGATAGGGCCGGTGGCAAGCTGACGCAGACTGCCCCATAGAGCTCCGATAAGCGGAGTCGTAACGGCGGCATAAAGTCCGTAGACAGCCGGGAGCCCGGCCAACATGGCGTAGGCCATAGACTGGGGGATCAGAACCACGGCCACGGTGAGTCCGGCGAGCACATCGTTTCGCAGATAGGTGATCTGATAATCTTCAAACCATAGGATAAAAGGGAAGATTTGCTTAAGGGCTGAAGAATTGTGTTTGGTTTCATTCATCGTCATTTTCCCCCTTTTGTCAAAAAAAACTTTTTGACTTCTTCTTTCAGAATTTTACCCATGCTGTTTTTGGGGAGTTCGTTAACCAAAATGACTTCCTTGGGGCATTTCCAGTTGTGAAGGTGGGCTTTGCAGAGATCCTGAATTTTTGCGGCATTAAGCCGGCTCTCAGATTTTACAGCCACGGCAGCGACTACTTTTTCACCCCACTTGTCATCCGGCACTCCCACCACAGAGGATTCTCGAACGGCTGCATGCCGGTTGATAATACCTTCGATCTCCTTGGGGGAGATGTTTTCACCGCCTGAGATAATAATGTGCTTCAGCCGATCGGTCAAATAATAGTATCCATCCTCATCGACTCTTCCCAGATCTCCGGTGCGAAACCATCCATCATCAAATGCGCTGGCCGTCTCTTGTGGTTTGCGCCAGTATCCCGGGGTGACGGCCGGCCCTTTAAGCCAGAATTCCCCGATTTGTCCGGGAATTACATCTGTGATGTTTTCCGGATCTACGATTCTGACTTCCAAATTCGGCAATGTCAATCCAATCGATCCGGATTTTCTTTTACCCTTTAAAGGATTTGAGAAATTCATCCCCGTTTCGGTCATCCCCTCGCGTTCCACCGGTGCCTGGCCAAAGATCTGTTTGATGCGTTCAAAATCCTGGGCCAGCAAAGGAGCCGATCCGGATGTCCACAAGCGCATGTGTTCAAAATCAAACCGGTTTTCCCCAATATAATCCATTAGCCGGCTATACATCGAAGGCACGGCCATAAAAAGCGTACAAATGAAGTCCGCATCTTTTTGGCTCAGAATATGAATGACGGATTGCGGTGAAAAGCGATCCAGCAGTTTTACATGCGCACCGGAGATCAAGGCCGTATGAAGTGCAAAGCAGAGCCCGTGCACGTGGAAAAAAGGAAGGGCGTGGCAGAGAACATCGGATTCCGCAATCTCCCAGATCGTGATCACATTTTTGGCATCATGAACCAGATTTCTGTGGGTCAGAATCGTTCCTTTGGGTTTTCCGGTGGTTCCCGAGGTATAAATAATAAGTCCCGGATCCTTGGGCTGAAGTCCAACCCGGGGGGCCGTATCTGTCCCGGTACGAAAAAAATCGAGTTCCTGGTAGGGTCGTTCAGTAGGAATTGAAATCGTCTTTGCTTGGTAATCGACGGCCCTGATGACAGATTCTGTTTCCGCGTCGGTCAGAACCAGTTTCGCTTGCGTGTCATTAAGGAAATATGACATTTCAGATTCTTTAAACCCCGGATTTAAAGGGACGGCGATGGCGCCAATCTTCTGAAGCGCCAGATAGGCAATAATATAGGCAAGCGATTTTTCAAGGTAGAGGATGACCCGGTCGCCTTTATTGACACCAAGGTCGATAAAGGTGTTTGCCATCCGGTTTGAATCGAGATTTAAGGACCGATAAGAAAGTGTCGTTTCCAGGGCACCATCGCGAAAAAAGCTGAGGGCTTCTTTTTCTTTGCAGGCCTGGAAGCTGTTTTGAAAACAATCGTTGAGTGTGGTACCCGCCATGGGCGTATTTATGAAGCTGTGGGTTTTAAAACCAGAAAATAGAGATCTCCCCGGTGTTGCATGTGGCCGGCGGCGATTTCGGCGTAAGCGCCATTGCCCCAGAAGAGGTCCGCCCGGCCCGCACCCCGAATCGCTCCCCCCGTGTCCTGGTTTAATGTGAATCGGTTACTATCATTCCAACTATAAATTTTCCCAACTCCATCGACAAAGGGTATTTTGGTTTCGATAAAGCAAAGGGCTGCCGGGGGAAAGATGCGCCGGTCCAAAGCAATCGATCTGCCGGGAGTCAGTTTGACACTCAAATAACCGAGGGGCCCGTCCTTTTCGATCTTAAAAAACACATAGCTGGGGTTGTAATGCAAAATCGCCTCGACTTCATCCGGATGATCGTGCAAATAGGTTCGGATGCGCTGCATCGACATCTCGTTACGGGGTATTTTGCCTTTATCGATGAGCAGTTTTCCGATACTGCGGTAAGGATGCCCGTTGGCCGTGTGATAATGCACATTGAGGACCGAACCGTTTTCAAGAAATATCTTCCCGGAGCCCTGGATCTGTAGAAAAAATAGACCGACCTCATCTTTCACCCAAGCCAACACAGGCGCCTTTCCTTTCAAGGCGGCGGTTTTGTCGATTTTTCTGCGATCATAATAAGGAACCACGCGCTGATTCGTATATCGGCCGACGATCTTTCGACCCTTAAAGTCCGCATGAAACAGAGATAGGTCGATCGTGGTATGGTCTTCAGGCCGGGCATAAACGGGATACCTGTACGTCCCGTTTCTGTGGGTACGGCCACTCAGTATCGGTTCGTAATATCCGGTAAAAAGAACTTTTTTTGTTTTCTGGTTTCCAGTCGAGCGATAGACCCGGTAGTGTGAACGGATAAAGCTTTTGAGCGCATCCGGAGACGGCTGCGTTTGAATAAAATTTAAAAAATGTTCCATCGTTCGAATCAGATGGGCGGACGTATAGCGGTCCGGGCCGAAATCAAAGTTTCGATCTGAAGGGATTCTTTTGAAATAAGTAATGCTTTGAAGGATAGCGTGTCTCAATCCGTCGTAGGCCATATCATCGTTAAAGGCCGGATAGGCAGAAGGGGAAACTCGCTCAAGGACAGGCCTTGGGGCAGGTGGCTCTTTTTTCAATCCGGCACACCCCGAAAGAAATAGGACCGGACAAAAAAGGATTAAACAAAAAAAGAGTGGTGATGAAAACGGTTTCAATTTAACCGGTGAAGGATGTTTTGGATGCATCGTCTCAATTAAGCTTTGTTTTTGCGGGTAGGCTTTCTTTTGTAGATTCCGCTTTTACCCCCCGATTTTTCCAGAAGATAGATGTCGCTGATGCGCATCCCCTTATCATAGGATTTACACATATCATAAATCGTTAAAGCTGAAATCGAGACCGCCGTCAGGGCTTCCATCTCAACCCCGGTTTGGCCCACCAGCTGCACCCGGGTCTCTATGCGGATTGAACTGTCCGTTTCATCGGGGAAAAAGTCAACAATCACGTGCGTGAGATTTAAGGGGTGGCACATGGGAATCAATTCGGAGGTGTGTTTGGCGGCCATGATGCCTGCAATTCGAGCGGTCTCGAGCACATTTCCTTTTTTAACGGTTTTATGCGCAATCTTTTCAAAAGTGTCCGGGTTCATTGAAATAATCGCCTGAGCAATGGCAACACGCAGGGTAGACTCTTTGGCGGTAACATCAACCATTCGAACACGGCCCTGGTCATCGATATGGGTAAAAGAAGACATGGCTACTTCCCCTATTTTAGATTTGTAGGCGTTCAAAGGTTCAAAGTTCACCGTTCAGGGTTGGTCGCTTTGCATTTTCCTAATCACTTTCAAAATGTAAACCTTGAACCCAGTATCTTTGAATCTGAGTAATTTGCTAAGGTAAAGGTACGTCCGGCCTGTCAGCTGTGACTCCGGCATAGGCAGGCAGGATCATATACGTCCTGAAAATCAGCTTTTATTTAACCTCTGAACCCTGAACCCATGAACGGTTACTCATATTTATGGTTTTAAGCTTGTATAAGTAAAAAAGATTTTAAATTAAAAAGAACGGGGTGTGTGGGGGGT
>CAZHAH010000133.1:0-16863 GCA_964530095.1 uncultured Desulfobacteraceae bacterium
TCGATATTCCCGGCCGAGCCAGCCTTTTTGGTTCCGGCTCGTCCGGGTTAGGGTAATGGATTTTATTTCCGGATAGTTACATAAAACATATGAAAAAGAGGTTTTAAAAACAAAACTCCGTCTCACTATTAAGAAACGGGGTTTGATCCATCCATCCATTGAATCCTCGATTCGGGATCCGTGATGTTTTGTGTCCTTCCGTGGTGTACTCTTACGATAATTCCTTTATTCAGGCTCTTTCTCGGCCTTTTGGGCCTTACGCCTTTGCACTTCACGTAACACCCGAACATCCTCCTTGTGCCGCGGATGTTCGATACGGCTTTTAATTTGGATGAGGCTGTTGATATCTATCCAGTTTGTTTCAACTCTCCCATAAATCTCCCTTTCACGTCTATCCCAGGCCGTTTTGAATTTTACCCCTGAAATATTCCGCAAAAAGTCAATTCGATCCGGTGCCACTCCCAGTTGCAAAATCTCTTTCTTGTTTTTCGGATCGAGAAGATAGGGACTTCCAAATTCGTTCAATGCATCATTGGCCCGCTTTACGTTTTCAACCGAAGGGCCGATCCATAAATCCAAGTCTTTTGTATAACGTGGCTTGGCGTGGTAAATAAAGGCCAAGCCCCCGATTATAAGATATTTAACCCGGTATTTTTCAAATAGCTGTAGGATGTCTTCAAAACCCTGAATCGTTTCCATGTCAGGATTTGCTCCTGGCACCTTTGTGCCGCTTTTGGCGTGCTTGTTGTGCTTTTGATACATCTCTTCGGATAGCCACAAGGGCGGATAACCGTTGCCGGGGGCTTTGATTCAGCCAAAAATCGAGGTCCCAATCTTCAGCCTCTTGAAAGGAGTAGGCGCGGTTAGCGACAATTTTTTTTTGACGGGCAAGGGATCTTTCACGGATTCCCATTGTGAGGTCCTGTGGGTGTTAAGTTTTTATTTTTTCCAGAAATATAAGATAATTATGCAAAATCGTCAAGCAAAATGCCCGGGCGGTCAGGGAAACGTCAAAGTCAACTCTAACTAGTTCAGATAGAAGCGATTTGCTTTCACGGATACGGCAATAAAATCCCAAATTACAATACTCAAATTCGACTCGGCTGAGCTCGTCGCAGGCCAAACAATATCAAAAAAGATTTGTATTTTGGTGCTTGGAATTTTCCTGGTTATAATAAGCCGGTAACTTTATTTATTCCAAACAATTACGTGCTTAAATGACGTGGCCCTGTCCTCCCATACAGCTTATGCCCGTTGATCGGGTCGCAGTAGTGGCCATAAGGCGAAGACGCCAAACAGGGGTCCCACTATCAAAAACAGAAAAATGTACTTCAAAGAAATATGATTAGATAAAAAAGTTAACAGTTGAATACTGACAATGGTGATAGAGAAGCCGATACAATTCACAATAGTCAGCGCCGATCCGACAAATTCCTTGGGAGCCGTCTGAGCTACTAACGCTGAAAACTGGGGCGAATCGCCAACCACCACAATACCCCAAAAAAGGAGACAGCCCAGAAATATTTCCACCGGAGCCAAAAAAAACAGGGGCGAAAGGAGACAACAAATCCCTGAAGCAATCAGTTGAATCAAGGCGATTGAAGCGCTCCCGGCTTTGCGGGATATCATTCCACCGCCGGCACAACCCAGACCTCCGCCGGCGATGATACAAAAGGCCCAAAATGAAACGTTGATGTCGATGGCTGTTTTTTGGGCGGCATAATTGATAATGACGACGGGAACAAAGGCCCACAATGCGTAGAGTTCCCACATATGCCCGAAATAGCCCAAAGCGGCACAACGTAAATCTCGGGATCGAAAAATCAGGGCTAAAACCTTACGGTCAAACCGAGTGCCTCTGAACAGATAGGGGCCATCGGGTACAAACAAGAGCATCAGGATCCCCCCTGCAAAAGAAATCAGGGAAACCGACAGGATTACGGTTTCCCATGCAACCGACTGGCCATAGCCCTTTAGCAGGTGTGGAAAGGCCGTGCCAACCACCAATGCCCCGACTAGAAACCCGAGGGCTTTCCCCAATCCTTTTTTATACCAGCCCGCAGCGATTTTCATGCCGACGGGGTAAATGCCCGCCAAAAAAAAACCGGTCAGAAACCGCAACATCAGCAAGGAGAACAATCCGTCTGCAACCAAATAAATAAACAGATTTGAGACTGCCCCGAACAGACAACAAATAAAAAAGACCCAGCGTGGGGAAAACCGGTCCGAGATGGCTAAAAAAGCAAAAAAAAGGGTGCCGACAATAAAACCCAATTGAACGGCCGAGGTCATATAGCCTAGGGCTTGATTGCCTAAGGACCATAGCTGTTGAAGATCACCCAACACGGCGTTGCTGGCAAACCAGATGGAAGCGCCTGCGAACTGAGAAACAATAATAACCGGTAAAATCCAAACAGGTCTTTTCGCCACAGAATTCTCACATCAGAGATCAAACAACTATACCGAAAACAGAGCGCAAATCCAAACGATAAATACTTTAGCAACCGTTCACAGGCTCAGGGTTCATTGTTCATGCTTAGAGATAAGAACACAGCCTTGAACCCCTGAACCCTTAAACGGTTGTGTAATAAATAAAAATCAACTTGTCATTTTCAATTGATACCGGACCGTATAGACCCCCAGCAATTCATCCACCTTTGTTCTAACCTCGTTAGGGGAAACCGTCGGTGCGGCTTTAATCGTGATCATGGCCAGCGATCCGTGGATTTTATCCTCTCCTACCTCTACGGTCACACGCTCCGCCATATCACCCAGGGCATGAAGCTTATTTTGATAAACGCGCTTAATGGCATCCCACTTCAGAGACGGCTTGAAGATCTTACCAACCGGTGTCAGCGGCATTTGGTCGATAATATGGATTTCTTTGGGTAGCGCCGCCCGTTCACCGACGGTCTGCTGAAGGTGCTTGAGAATTTGGTCCGAGGTCAAATTCGAGCCCTCTTGGAGTTGGACATAGGCCACCGGAATTTCGCCCACACGCGGATCCGGTCGGCCAACAACCGCGGCAACCTGGACATCCGGAATCTGGTACAAAGGCTCTTCAACCATGGCCGGGTCGATGTTATGACCACCCCGGATGATCAGTTCCTTGGTGCGGCCCGTGATCCAAAAATACCCATCAGAATCCTGGCGGCCCATATCTCCGGTATTGAACCAGTCTTCTTGGGGCCAAATCCTCTGATTATGACGTTCTTCCAGATACCCTTTGAAAACATTGGAGCCCTTGATACAAACGGCACCGATCTCATCCGCCTTTGCCTCACGTATAAACTCGCCGTTCGTATCATTGATAAATATTTTCATTCCCTGGTATGGCCAGCGCAACCCGACGGACCCGATCTTGATCAACCCTTTGACCGGATTGATGGAGGAACCGGTGGTTCCCTCGGTGAGACCATATCCTTCCACTACTTTAATGCCGGCATATTCCTCAAAACGCCGCGCCATCTCCACCGACAGAGGTGCGGCGCCACAAATGGCAAACCGCAGTGAAGAAATGTTTGCATCTTCCTTGGGGACTTCCAAAAGCATGGAAAGGACCGTGGGAACGGTAGCAAAGGAAACCGCCTGATGATAATCCACGATTTTCCAGAAGTTTTGCAAGACAGACGGATCCCGAAAGCCCATCGGAGAGAGCATAACCACGTGAGCACCGATGGAAAAAGGGTATAAGCCGGTGCCCATCAAACCGTAATTATGAAACAGCGGCAGACCTCCCAGGATCGTGTCACCTTGGTGAAATACGTTGTGGGTGCCTACCAGGAATGCCATGGATACTTCGTTCATGTGAGTGCGGGGTGCCAGCTTGGGGGTTCCGGTGGTTCCGCCGGTATGGAGAATGGAGGCAATATCATCAGGGGCAATCCGGCGTTTTGAATCGAGTTTTTCTCCGCTGTAGTTATTGATGACGTCATCAAATCCGACAATCCCTTCTTTCTCGTCGCCGGGCCCCATGACGCGCACGATGGTGTCGACTTTAGGCAGATCTTTACGGATGCGCTCAACTTTTTGCCAAATATCCGTGCCTGGATATTCTCCCAGGGACACGAGGACTTTGGTTCCGGCGGCCTGCAGAATATCGCGCAATACGGCCGGTTCCAGCAACGGGTTAATGGGATTGATAATGCCGGTTGCTTCCGCACCCCAGAAGATGGCGTGAGTTTGGGGAATGTTGGGGAGTAAATAGGAGACGACGTCCGTCGGCCCGATCCCCAAATCATGCAAAAGGTTGGCAGCTTGGGTAATGTTACGCATCAGGTCTCTGTAATTAAGCGGCAAGGGCTGGTTGTAATGTTCGCCGGAGAGCAAAAAAGTCAGTGCCAGAGCATCTGGATCCAGGGAAGCCCCATACTTGATCAGATCATAGGTGTTGGTGGCTTTTAGCCGCTGTTCCAAGGGAACCTTTTCAAATTCCAACACATCCGCCATCGTTGTGATTCCTTTTTCCGCCATTGCCGTCTCCTTCTATACCCTATTATTTTCTTCCTTGAACTTGAACAAAATTAGATGTTTTCAAAGGTCTTACGATCTGATCATGGTAAGCATCATTTTGAACCGATTAATCGCTTTTAAAGCATGGGGTTCGTTCGCCGGCATAAGGATGGTATCTCCTTGTTGTAAATTGAACGGCTTGCCGGAAATGGTGATTTCGACCTCTCCATCCAGTATATAAACCAACGCATCAAAGGGAGCCGTGTGTTCACTCAACCCTTGACCTTGATCAAATGCAAATAAGGTGACTGTGCCGGTCTTTTTTTCGAGTAAAGTGCTGCTCACGACCGATTTTTCCTGATAATTCACCATGTCAGCCAAGGAACCCGGTTTGATTTCGGAATTCATTTTTACCTCCTTTTAAATATAAGTTTTTAGTGGATTTAACATAACTATTGAAAATTGCAATTATTAACCGCCCCTAACGGTTTTCTTTAGAAGAAATATTGAGAATTTGGTGAGTTAGATCAAAAAGCACTTGACAATATTCGTATGCAAAGCCCATTTTTAGGTCATGATCACGGCGAATGAAGAGGCGTATCTTTTGACCAATGCTTACGTTCCCGAGCACATCGTCGGTTTGATGACACAGGTGTCGGGGGGAGAGCCGTTTCTGATCCAGGATTATTTTTGCTGCCGTAAAAAAGACCGCATGATTGTGGTCGGATACCCATTGGGGAAGCCTTTTAAAACGACCGAATTTGAAGATTTGATTAATCGCGTCAAGCGCGACTTTCACCCTAAAGAGATTTCCATAATTGCTCCCGAGATTCCTGAATGTCTGGTGGCAGCCTGCCAGGAAAGAGATAGTGACTTCTATTATGCGCTGGAAATTGAAAACATCAAATTACCGAGCAATTTAAAGCGCATGGTGAGAAAGGCCGCACGGAATCTATCCGTTGAACGGGCCGACCGCCTTCAAGAAGCTCACCAGGAACTGATGCAGGAATTTGTCCGAAGAGCTAAACCCGATCGACGTGTGGTCGACCTGTTGTATAAGATGCCGGATTTTGTGTCGCAGGCTGAAAAAGCGGTCTGTTTGAATACCTGGGACAAAACAAAACATTTATGCGCTTTTTATATTGTGGACCTGGCGGCTAAGGATTTTGCTGCCTATGTAATCGGTGCTTATTCCAAAAACTACTATGTGGTGGGCGCATCGGATCTTCTGTGTTTTGAGATGATTCAGTTGAGCAGGGAACACGGTAAATCGTATATTCATCTCGGGCTGGGTGTGAACGAAGGGATCAGGCGATTTAAGGAAAAATGGGGTGCGGCACCCACGCGGCCGTATGAAATGTGTGAACTGATAGTTCGAAAGCCAAACATGTTTCAGGAGATCATGAGCCTGTGGCGCAAGTAAGAGATTTGTGAGAGGCACGTTATGAAAGAAAAAAAATTCAACATGATCTGGGAAGTGACCAAAGCCGGCTGCACCTCTCATATCGCGGGGACGGCCCATTTTTTCCCTTATAGTTTTCGGACATCTCTTAGCGGATACATCAAACCGGCGCGGACGGTTTTACTGGAAGGACCGCTGGACGAAGAGAGCACGGCCAAGGTCGTGGCGGCGGGTTGGATAGATGCAAAAACCTATCATTTATTTGATGATCTGGACGAGAAGACCATCGCAGGTCTTAAAAGGGTGTTGTCCCCCGGTGGGCGCAAGAAGGCGCTTTTGAATCTATACAGCCTTCTGATGCGGGATTACGATCAATCTTTGTATGCGGCTGTGCATGGAATGAAATCCTGGCGTGCCTTTTTCACCTTATGGCGAAAATTCCTGGCGCAAAACAGCTGGCGCTATTCGGTGGATTTGGAGGCCTACCAGATTGCCAAAGAGATGAACAAGGAGATCGTATTTTTAGAAAGCATCGAGGAACAGATCCAAGTCTTGGAAAATCTTTCCCATGAACGGATTATCAGGATTCTCAAAAAGGTGGACCAATGGCCGGAATATGCACAGGAGTACGTGGGATGCTATTTAGAAGGTGATTTGGATAGGCTAAAATCGATGCGCAGCCGGTTCCCTACACGGCACCCGGAAGTGATCGAGGATCGTGATGAAATTTTTTATAAGCGAATGCATCAATATCTCGAGCAAGGAGAGGCCCTGGTATTTGTAGGAGCACCGCATCTACGGGGGATCAGCGAAATGCTTGCGGCGGCTGGGTATCAAATCCGACGTATCTAAATGTAACCGGAGCGACATGGTGTTGAAGTCACGCTTTGCCAAAACAGCCATACTTTCAGCGATGCTGTTGGGCCTTCCGTTGCTGGGTATTCTTATCAGTCAAAAGCCCATCGGTCTTTATTTGGAGTTCCCTCCCCAAACCCGTTATATTCAGCATGCCCCTTTTTCATGGGTTGCGTTTGGCGTCTACTGGTTTTTTGTCATAGGGATCGTCATGATTTTTTTTTGGCAAAGCCGGCGGGGAGGGAGTCATCCCGAATACATAGGACATAAGCAACGACCCTTTCCCTGGTGGGGGTGGCTGGGTATCTGTTGGGGGATAGCGGCCTGGATTTTGGCATGGAGCCGGTTTGAATGGTTTGGCAAATGGCAGCCCCATAGTTTTGCGCCCCTGTGGGTGGGATACATCCTGACCGTCAATGCGCTGACATACCGGCGCAAAGGCTTCTGCCTGTTAAGCGACCAGACCGCTTACTTTTTGCGTCTATTTCCGCTATCGGCCCTGTTCTGGTGGTTTTTCGAATATTTGAATCGGTTTGTACAGAACTGGTATTATATCGGCCCCGATTTCGGTCCCTGGGAGTATTTCTGGTATGCCACATTGCCCTTCTCCACTGTTTTACCGGCCGTGATGAGTACCCGGCAATATCTGTTGAGCTTTGACTGGCCCAAAAATAATTTTAAAAGCATTTTTCAACTCAACCTAAGTCATCCCCGGCTTGTGGCCGGGTTGGTCTTGACGGCGGCCGGGTCAGGATTGGCCGGCATCGGGATATGGCCCAATTTGTTTTTCCCTCTCTTATGGGTGGCGCCGCTTTTGATCATCGTTTCCCTGCAGACGCTTTGGGGGGAAGGCCACATTTTTTCGAGCATCGATAGAGGGGATTGGCATGTCCTCGTGGCCTGTGCCCTGTCTGCTCTGATATGTGGATTTTTCTGGGAGATGTGGAATTTCCACAGCCTTGCTAAATGGCGTTACAGCATTCCGTTTGTACACCGCTTTAAAGTGTTTGAAATGCCGATTTTGGGGTACGCCGGATATCTCCCCTTTGGAATTGAATGTGCGGTGGTTGCCGAGATGGGACGAGCCTGGTATAAGGATTAGGAGCCGTTCACTTTAAATATTAAGGGCAAGTGGATCTTATGTTAGCAGCAATAACAACCGTCATTTTTATCATCGGCGGGATCTTTGGCGGAATATATCTGATCTCCTTTCGCCGGTTCCTGAAGCGTTTGAAAACCGATTATCCCAAAACATGGGTGGATTTGGGAAAACCCGAATTCGGCGAAAATTCCAGTGCGGGGGCGCTGGTGGCAACGTTGGTGTTTTTGCGTCATAAAGACCCCAAAGAGGATGCGGACCTGGCAAGGGTCAAGAAACAGACCTGGCGCTTTTTCTTATGGGGCGTGATTTTTATAGTCGGCGGGTTTGTTGTTTTCCTAATTCGATTTGTTTGGCAGTTGTTTTGAGACCGGCTCAAAATATTTTTTCAGGCGGCCGTCTTTCGGGAACATAATCATGGGGAATCTTTTCCTCATTCCAGGCCTGGGAAACATACAGATTGCAATAGCAACTGCCATAATCCTGCACATCCGGTTCCCGATATTCGCATGGACAAAAAATGTCGCGGTCTTTTTCGCGATCGCCCGTTGCCAGGCGGCAGGGACAGGCCATGTAGCCATAGCGTTCTTTATTCAGTAAAAGCGCTTCCAGTAGTTCCAATACCCTCGCTTTGTCCTTATTAAAATAATAGCCCTTGGGTTCCTGAATGTTTTTAAGCGATTGATACAGTTTTTCGACTTCCATCAGAGTCCCAGCGCCTCCTTGATATCCTTTTCTTTATATCCGACGATGACTTTTTCCCCGATGATAATCGTGGGAAAGGAGCATCGCGGGTTGAGCTTCTTGATATCTTCAAGGATTGCTTTGCGTTCATCGCCTTCCAACATGTCCACCTCGATAAATTCATATTTCACGGTACACTCGGAAAGGAGTTTTTTGGTAGATTTGCAATGGCTGCAAGTGCTCAGGGAAAATACCTTAATCTCCGGCTGCGACATCATCTCGATCCTTTCGTTTTGATTTGCGGCACTGGCACTTTTCATAGACGAATTCAGACCAAAAATCCAGAGATTTTTATGGATGGACACTGGTGCCTGACCCTCAGGACGTGATGGTACCCCCTCAGGTAAATCCGGCTCCGGCGGTACAAGTATAGCAATGGTTGTCTACGGCAATGGGGGTCCCAGGCGGGGGGGGGGATTTTAATTCGGAAATATGGGTTTTGCGCTCACCCATATATAAGTCGAC
This sequence comes from uncultured Desulfobacteraceae bacterium, assembly GCA_964530095.1. Taxonomy (GTDB): domain Bacteria; phylum Desulfobacterota; class Desulfobacteria; order Desulfobacterales; family CAZHA01; genus CAZHAH01. The sequence goes on from CAZHAH010000133.1 coordinate 9,018, forward strand.
GGCTTGATTGAAGTCGCAGTCAAAAAGATAGCCGTCCCATGAAATCGATAACAGGTTGCGGCACATGAGACCTTCTACGGCACATGTGTTAAAGGCGGAGGCCAATTTTTGAAAATAGCCTTCCAAATTACCAGAACGTTTGAGCCAGGTGCGAAATCGTCCCAAGGGAACATTGGCAAAGGTGTATAAGTGATTAAAACGGATGCCGTATTTTTGGCTGAGGGCTTTATGAAATTTTTTTTCCAGACCGTCTTGGGAGGGCGGCAGAAAAGCACCCGAAGGGTTGAGCACCAGATCGAGTTCAAGGCCCGACCTCGGAATTCCGTATTCCAGATCATTGAGTTTTTTTAGGGCCTCAATACTGGTGCCGAAACTGCCCTCACCTCTGAGGGATTCGGCTTGATCCACGTTAAGTGAAGGAAACGACGCCACCACGACGACTTTCAGATCTTTTAGCAGGTCCATCAAATGACCATTTTTTTGGGCCAAAGCTGTCAAATTGGCGCGCAAAATGAGCCGTTTCCCAAAAGGGGCCAGGCGCCTGATAAAATCGCCGATGGCCGGATGCATTTCAGGGGCGCCGCCGGTGATATCGATGGTCTCAAACCAGCCGCGTCGGACTACTTTTACAACCTGGTCCATGGTTTCGGGAGCCATCAGTTCCTTGCGGCCGGGGCCGGAATTGAGATGGCAGTGGCTGCAGGACTGATTGCACAGCAGGCCAATGTTGATCTGAAGCGTGGTAGTTTTATCCCTTACGAGTGTCAGATTATGGGCGCCAAGGGTATCTGAAAACGGGGCTACTGTTACGGTTTGTTCTTCGAGTGAGGCCTCGGCTTCAAGTTGATTAAGGTTAAACATGGGGTTCACACTTTCGTGATGCAGGCTAAAACGCTATCTTTTTGGCAACATTGCGCATTTGCACGCCATGCACCAAAGATGATCCGCCACGGATGGCCACGGCCACATGAATGGCTTCGGTCATTTCAGCGGTATTTGATCCTTTCTCTAAACAGGCCTGGGTATAGGCATCAATACAGTAGGGACACTGCACGGCGTGCGCTACGGCAAGTGCGATCAAGGATTTTTCGCGCTCACTTAGCTCACCCTCAGCAAATACCGTATTATAATAATCAAAAAACTTTTTGGCAAGCTCAGGGGCGTCTTTCCCAATTTCTTCAAATTTAGGCAGATCGGCGGGATCGTAATACGTCGGCATGGTAGCGAGTCCTCCTTTTAATCATCATGAACGGATGTCCATTTGAGATAAATAGGTCAGTGTATTGCAAGCCAAACTGTTTTGGTGGCGGTTGCGATGCCAGAAATCTACCAAATCCTGATAATCATCAATATCGCGGCACACCGGCAAAGGATGATAACCAATCTTATGATATTTAAAAATATTTAAGGTTTTTGCATATACGTCCTCGGCTCCCCAGGGTATATCCTCAAAAGCGGCAGGCAAAAAGGAGTTATGATTAAATCCGATCAGGTAATACCCGCCATCCAGCGCCGGTCCGATAACGGCGTCTGCGGTCTCTAGGGATGCAAACGCTTCATCGATGATTGCCATTGAAAGATCGGGCAAATCCGATCCGATAAGCAATGCGCTTCTGATCCCCTCAGAGAAAACATTGTTGAAGGCATCGGCCATCCTGGCCCCCAGGCTGTTTCCGCGCTGGGGCATATATGTGAAAGAAGGGCCTAACCAATCGATCATTTGATTTGCCGCCTGCGGGGGGTGATAACAGATGCGCAGGGCGAAATCTGTTTGTTGGAGAACAGCGATGATGTCAGAAACAAAACATTTATAAAGATCGGCCGCCTTATGCCGGCCGACCACTTTTGAGAGTCGTGTTTTAACCCGGCCCGCAAGGGGAGCTTTAACAAACAAGAGGATTCTGCGGTCATTTGGTCGACTGTGGGTCATCATATGGATACAGTATTCTAGACAAATTTATCTGAAATAACAAGCATAAATGTTTAATACTAATGTTTACAGCAAGTTGTCAGTTTGTGGCCTTTAAAAATTTCCAATGTTGTTCAAGTGCAGAAAAGGGGAAAAATAGAGTACTGATGGTTGAGCTTTACAGTTTGAAAAAACGCACACCATGCAACCGCACTTGTTCTTAAGATTGCAGCGTCGCGAAGTTTATCCCGAGAATCGGGGCTCCTCGCAATGACTGGTGAAAAGACTTTTTACATGTTCATCAAGATGAATAAGGCGGATAAATTCATTTCGGATGCTTGACAATGTTGGAACTGAATTTTATTTTAATAGGAATCATTACTATTCAGTCATTTTACCCCTGACAAGTCCGCTAACCCATTAACGCTTTCCAAGAAGGGAGGATCAATGGAAAAGAAAACTCCTAAAAGCATGAAAGATCCAAAAGATTTAACCATATGTGAAGCCACCCAACAGATGCTGGCCAAGGCCCGAAAGGACGGTGTTGAAACCGCTTTTGATCGGGCTCAGAACATGAAAGCCTGCCCCATCGGTGCGGATTCGGCTTGCTGCAAGCACTGCCTCATGGGACCCTGCCGGCTCACTTCAAAAGACCCCTACTGCAAAGTGGGGGTCTGCGGCGCGACGATTGACACGATCATGGCGCGCAATTTCGGACGTATGGTGGCGGCCGGGTGTGCCGCTCACACCGATCACGGAATGAGTATGCTAGAGCTTTTCCGTGAAGTCGTTAACGGAAATATCACGGACTATAAGATTAAAGATCCGCTTAAACTCGAGGCGGTTGCGGCTTCAATTGGAATCGAAGTCCAAGGACGTCCGATGCAGGAAATCGCCATCAACCTTTATCAGGAGCTTGAACGGACCTATACCCAGGTGGACGGTGAAATCCCGTTTGCCAAGCGGGTCCCGGCCAAGACGCTCGAAACATGGCGTAAGCATAATATGGTTCCGCGAGGGGCCATGCGTGAAATAATGGAATTGATGCACCGCACGGCCATGGGGGTTGACCAGGATTTTCGGACCCTGACCCAACAATGCAGCCGCACCGCTCTGGCGGACGGATGGGGTGGGTCGATGGTGTCTTCCGAAATTTCGGATATCCTGTTTGGAACCCCGGCACCTGTCAGCATCGAAGTCAACATGGGAGTTCTTAAAGAGGATCAGGTGAATATCATTGTGCATGGACATGAGCCGAATCTATTTGAATCCATGCTGGAATCGGCCATCGAACCGACGTTGATCAAAGCAGCCAAAGAGGCCGGGGCCGAAGGAATTAATTTGGTGGGTATGTGCTGCTCGGGCCTGGAGATGTTTGTGCGTCATGGGGTGCCCCACGCCGGGAACTTCATGTCAACCGAAGCGGTCCTGGTAACCGGGGCCGTGGATGCCTTTGTGGTGGATGTTCAGTGCATCAAACAGGGCTTGGCCAAGGTAGCCGACTGTTACGCTACGCCCCTCATTACCACCAATCCTAAATGTCATATCGAAGGGGTTCAGCATATCGAATTGCACGAACATGACCCCAAAGCATGCACCGATGAGGTGGTGATCAGAGCCATCACGCGGTTTAAGAACCGGACCGCCGAAATCGAGATTCCCCAGCAGGTCAATCGAGGTGTTCACGGATTCTCACATGAATACATTTCCTATATGCTTGGCGGCAGTTTCCGGGCCAGTTACACACCGCTAAACGATAATATTATCAATGGCCGCATACGCGGGGTCGCCGGAGTCGTTGGCTGCAATAATCCGCGCGTAAAACAGGACTGGGTCCATGTGGAACTGGTCAAAGAGCTGATAAAACATGATGTTTTGGTGCTTCAAACCGGATGTTCTCAGATCGCTCTGGCCAAAGCCGGGCTTACAGCTCCTGAATCCGCCGTCCTTGCCGGCCCGGGGCTGCGAGAGGTGTGCGAAACGGTTGGAATGCCGCCGGTTTTGGGACTCGGGGCCTGTATCGACAATAGCCGTATCCTGATAGCCGCTTCCGAAATGGTTAAAACCGGTGGACTGGGCGACAGTATCGCCGATCTGCCCGTGGCCGGTGCCGCACCGGAATACATGAGTGAAAAAGCAATCACGATTGGTCAGTATTTCGTGGCATCGGGGGTGTACACTGTTTTTGGCGTCACCTTTCCCATCGTAGAAGAAACCAAATTCCATCAATTGCTATTTGAAGGTTTGGAAGGGCAGGGCCTTGGGAAATGGGGATTTGCCACCGATCCATATGAGATTGCCCGAATGATGATAGCCCATATAGACAAAAAAAGAAAAGCCCTGGGTATCGACAAGGCTCGCGAAAGGGTCCTCATGAGTATGGAGGATCGGCAGAAACTGGATGCCGCCTAACAATTAAGGAAAGAATATCAAAAAAGGGGGCCGGATGGCTCCTTTTTTTTTACCTGACTTCAATCAGTATCTCATTTAGTCTGATATAAGCGAATCAAACTTGACAAACATTACGTGCTGAATATGTTATGAAACAAATTGCTTAGCCCGGACTGCCCATCGGCCATGACCGCAAGATCAGCAGATCTCATCTGAACATTATTTTTATTGAATCTTAAATATGAGATAGCTATAATATTGTCATTTTCATTCAATAGGAGTTGTTCAACTAACCCAATCCTTAAACGCCCTGGATCTTGAGATGAAAAATGAATAGAGTTTTGATCAGCGACAATCTTGGTGAAGCCGGGATTCAAATGTTTCAAGCGGAAGAGGGCATTGAAGTCGATGTCAATACCGGACTTTCCCCGGAGGAATTAAGCGCTATCATCGGCCGTTATCATGCGCTGGTCATCCGGAGCGCCACTAAAGTAACTGAAGATCTGCTCAATGCTGCCAAGAATTTGAAGGTTGTCGGACGCGCAGGGATCGGGCTTGACAATGTGGATGTTCCGGCGGCGACCCAAAACGGAGTGGTGGTGATGAACACCCCGGAAGGAAATGCCATCACCACGGCCGAACACAGCATTGCCATGATTTTAGCCCTGTCACGCAACATTCCCTGGGGTACATCTTCTTTAAAGGCCGGCAGATGGGATAAGAAAAAACTTCAGGGAAGAGAGATATTCAACAAGACCCTGGGTGTCATCGGATATGGCAAAATCGGGGCAATAGTGGCTGATCGGGCATGCGGATTAAAGATGAAGGTCATTGTATACGATCCGTACATCACGGATGAAACAATTGCCGCAGAAGGGTTCGAGCCGGTATCTTTGAATGATTTATATCACAGATCGGATTATATCACGGTCCATGTTCCCAAGCTTAGAAAAACGGTCGGTCTGATCAATAAGGAGGCCTTTGAGCAAATGAAACCGGGGGTCATGATTATCAACTGCGCCCGGGGAGGAATCGTGAATGAAGATGATCTCAACGAGGCCCTAAAAGATGGGAGGGTGGCCGGTGCGGCACTGGATGTGTTCGAAACTGAACCACCGGGAGAATGCAGATTGTTTGAGCACGATAAGGTCATTTGTACACCCCACCTCGGCGCTTCAACCTTGGAAGCCCAAACCAATGTGGCCGTGGACGTGGCCAGTCAAATCATTGGATATTTGAAAAAGGGGACGATCATTAATGCCGTTAATGTTCCTTCCATATCCGGTGAGCATCTGACAAAATTGGGTCCTTATTTATATCTGGGAGAAAAAATCGGCATCCTGCAATCACAAATCACTCCAGGCCCTACAAAGGAAGTAGCGGTGAAATACAGCGGAGATTTCGGGGAGCTTGACCTGACACCGGTTTCCACAGCGGTTTTAAAAGGAACCCTGGCACCGATGGTGAAGGACGAAGTCAATTTCGTAAATGCCCGTCTGATAGCCAAAGAAAGAGGGATAAAGGTAAAGGAGACGACAGGTGACGCAGCGGCGCACTATCTGAACCTTATCACAGTGGAGATGACGACCTCCGAAGACAAAACAATTGTATCGGGGACCATTTTCGGTAAAAATGATCCCCGAATTGTCAAGATCAACAATATCGAACTTGAGTTTGCCCCTGAGGGTCATCTGATCCTAATTTCCAGCCATGATAAGGCGGAAGCCATCGGAAGTATCGGCACGACATTGGGGAGCCACAATATCAATATTTTTCAAATACAGGTGGGACGTCAGAAAAAGAGTGAGCATAATTATTTATTTCTGCGAACCGATAGGCTGATTCCTGATCACGTAATCAAGGAGCTTACAGACCTGCCGTTGGTAAAAACAGTCAAGGCATTGACATTTTAAGCTATCCATCCATATTAAATTTCGGATAAAGGAGACCACCGATGACAGAAGAAAAAAAGGACTTCGTTATTAAAGACAAAAGAATCTTTTCACAGACGGAGCCGGATCAGGAGGAAGCCAAAGAGGCTCCGGAGGCAACCTCGGAATCAACCTCAAAAGACGACGACTCGGCTCAAACAGCGCCCGAAACTGAAGCGGAAACGGTTGAAACGAAAACCGAGGAAGAGGCTGAGCCGCTCCCGGAAATCAATTTTGCGACCTTCGTTTTTTCATTGAACTCCTCGGTGCTGCTCCATTTGGGGGTTATTGAAGATCCGACGAGCGGTACGAAAATAAAGAACTTGTCGCTTGCCAAACAGACCATCGATATTCTGGCTATGCTCGAAGAAAAAACCCGCGGCAATTTAACTTCGGATGAGGAGGCCATGTTAAAAAACATTCTTTACGATTTAAGAATTCTTTATGTGAAGGAGAAGGGATAATATAGTTAGTGTCCATCCATAAATGGTCTTTTTGCCGAAGAACTTCGTTCTTCATAGTTGGCGTTGTACAGCGTTCTCCGCGGGTTTTCGGTTGCGACGTACACTGAGTACGCCTCACCGCAAACCCTTGTTTGGCCTTGTACAACACAAAAAATCCGCATTTCTGAATTGGACACTTTAGAGTGCCAGTATTTAGTCATGGATGGGCACTAGTTAGGAATTTGAACAAAAGGAGAATTTTATGCGTATTAATCATCAAGCAATCCGTATGATCAAGGGAAACGGCCCTTTAATGGCGGTCCTTTTTACGGTGGGATTTTGGGCGGTGTGGGGCTTTACTTCAGCCGTTTTTGGTGCAGCCGATATTCAGAATGTCCATAACACACCCAAAAGCTTCAGTGGCATAGCGGAAATGGTGAGTCCTGCGGTGGTCAATATCCGTACCGAAAAAACCATCAAAGGGGGGGGCGTGTGTTTCGCCATTTTGGGAAGGGACCCTTTGGCGGAGAGGAACAGTTTCGCGAATTTTTTGATAAATTTTTTGGCGAAGACCCCCACAAAGAGTTTAAACAAAGGAGCCTCGGTTCAGGTTTCATTATCGATAGCGCCGGATTTATTGTGACCAATAATCATGTGGTCGAAAAGGCGGATAAGATTAAAGTCAAACTGAAAGACGGCCATGAGTTCGACGCAGAGATCGTTGGGCGCGACAAAAACACCGATATCGCCTTGATTAAGATAGAAGCCCCCAACCATTTGCCCGTGGTCGCCTTGGGGGATTCCGAAGTCCTCAAGGTGGGTCAGTGGGTGATTGCTATCGGCAGCCCTTTTGGATTGGAGCATACGGTTACTGCCGGGATTGTGAGTGCCAAGGGCCGTGTTATCGGATCGGGGCCTTATGACAACTTTATCCAGACCGACGCTTCCATTAACCCCGGGAACAGCGGAGGTCCGCTGGTGGATATGAGCGGTAAGGTTGTGGGAATCAATACTGCCATCGTAGCTGCCGGGCAGGGGATCGGGTTTGCCGTGCCCATCGATCTGGCCAAGGGGGTCATCGGTCAATTAAAGGAGAAAGGCGAAGTCACACGCGGTTGGCTGGGTGTCGGGATTCAGTCGCTTACCGAGGAGTTAGCGGAATATTATGGGCT
>CAZHAH010000134.1:0-16854 GCA_964530095.1 uncultured Desulfobacteraceae bacterium
GTTTTGAAAGATGAACATCGAATATGAACGTTCGTTTTTTGAGTAAACCTTCCAAGGTCAATCGGAAGGCGCATCGAGAATATAGATCAATTTAGGAGGTTAGTTTTTGGACGGCATTCACGGCAACATGGATGGTGTGATCAATTTCTTTTGGAGTGGTCATCCTTCCGACGCTAAATCTCAGGGTCCCCATGGCCCATTCCCGTGGTACCTGAATGGCCTGAATTACATGGGAAATCTCCACCACATCCGAATGACAAGCGGCACCAGCCGAGGCGGCGACCCGCGGACTTATTTCTGCTAATATCCGATTTGCCTGAAGTCCCTTAAAAGAGACGCTCAATGTATTGGGTAAACGCTTTATCGGGTGACCGTTTAGTCTGACCTTTTTCAAGCTCTCAAACAGCCCTTCCTGGAGCCGGTCTCGCAAATGACCCATGTGGGCTATGTTTTTTTGAAGATCGCGTTCGGCAATCTGACATGCTTTTCCCAATCCCACAATTTCAAGGACATTTTCGGTCCCGGCCCGCCGGCCCATCTCTTGGCCGGCCCCGTGGTAAAATTTCTGCAGTTTCAAGGACCGGCGGGCATAAAGGACGCCGACACCTTTGGGGGCATAAACTTTATGTCCGGCAAGCGACAAGCACCCCACCCCTAGCTTGACTACATCGGTTGGAATTTTACCCACCGATTGTGCCGCGTCGGTGTGTAAAATGATATCATGTGCTTTGGCAATGGAAGCGATTTCCGCGATCGGCTGGATGGTGCCAATTTCGTTGTTGGCATGCATGATGCTGATAAGGATTGTCTCCGGGCGTATGGCTTCTTCCAAATCTTTTATCTTGACCAAACCCTCCCGGTCAACCGGTAGGTAGGTAATCTCAAAGCCATGCCTTTCCAAAAAATGACAGACTTCAAGGACGGCGGGGTGCTCGATTTGGCTGGTAATGATATGATTTCCCCTGGTCTGCAGGGCAAAGGCAATCCCTTTGATGGCGTAATTGTTCGATTCGGTCCCCCCGCTGGTGAATATCACTTCTTGCCGATCACAATTGAGGAGGTGAGCGACCTGCCGGCGCGCCTTTTCAACCGCTTTTTTCGGTTTGTGACCATACCAATGCGAACTGGAGGGATTGCCGAATTCCGTTTCCAAATAAGGCCGCATGGCTTCAATGACTTCGGGGTCATGCGGGGTTGTCGCGTTGTAATCTAAATAGACCGGCTTTATCATCAAGGGGTAGGCTCTCCTAATAAGACAAGGACATGATTTCGCGCCAGTTCGGGCAGCCGTTTTAAGGCGTATCCCCCCTCCAGAATCGAAACGAGTCTGTCAGCGGCATATCTTTCGGCTAAATCGACAATTTTTTCCATCATCCAGGAAAAGCCTGCGGTCGATAGGCAGATATCTGACATGTCATCGTCAATATGGGCGTCGAAGCCGGCCGAGACAAGGATGACTTGCGGTTGGAATGATTCAATGACGGGTAAAAAAAATGTCTCGATGGCGGTGAAATATTCGGAATCGCCCTGCCCGGGCATCATCGGCGAATTGCAGGTAAATCCGCTCCCCCGCCCCGCCCCTTTTTCAGATGTGCGTCCAGTCCCGGGATATGCAAACGAGGGATGCTGATGAATCGAATAATAAAAAACTGACGGATCGTTTTCAAAGATATGTTGGGTTCCGTTACCATGATGCACATCGAAGTCGACGATTCCCACCCGTTTGATGTTCCATTGGAGCTGAAGATACCTGGCGGCGATGGCGACGTTGTTGAAGTAACAAAATCCCATGGCGCTGCTTCGTTCAGCATGATGACCCGGCGGTCTGACAGCGCAAAATGCATTGTCGATTTGACCCTCTAGCACACGGCGTACGGTATCCAGAACCCCTCCCACAGCCAGCAGAGCGGTTTCATATGTTTCAAAACACATCTGGTTATCGGGCGAACCAAATATTTTTTGGCCGGACTGACAAGAGCTTCGAAATTGTTGGATATAGGTCCTGTCATGAACCGTTTCGATCCATCTTTGCTCTGCGCGCCGGGCTTGAATCAGTTTCAACCGGGGGAGAAGACCGGCATCTTCAATACCTTGATAAATTGATTTTAGTCTTTCAGGCACCTCGGGATGATAGGTGCCCGTTTCATGGGATAAAAATCTTTCATCATATAAAAAACCGGTCCGTTTCATTATCGTCCCTGGTCTTTGTTAATTAGGGTACAATTTTATCAAAGATATCAAATGCGGCCTTCAACGCCTGATTGTCAGCGGGAATCTCGCTCATGGGATGGCCCTCAAGATCACAGGTGTAGACCGTGTCATCCAGTGGTATCGTTCCGATCAATGTTAATACGTCCTTTTGGATAAAACGAAGTGCTGCATCAGGTAAGTCTTCTCGCACTTGATTGACGATCAGGTAGCTCGCCCCAATCCCGATGCGCAGATCGTGTGCCAGCTGATTAATCCTTAATCCGGCTTGAATTGCGCGTCGTGATGTGTCGGAAACAATCAGCAGAACATCGACATTGCGCGTTGTCAAACGGCTGATATGCTCCATCCCGGCTTCATTGTCCATAACGATATAGGGATAATTGCCGGTTAGTTTTTCCAGAAAGCCGGTTAGAAGGGTATTGGCGGCGCAGTAACAACCCGAACCTTCCGGCTGTCCCATGACCACGAGATCATATCCATCGGCGTCGATGACGGCTTGTTCAAGTTTCATGGACATAAAAATATCCTTGGTCATGCCACTGGGGACATTCCCTTTTTTCATTTCCTCCCGGGCATTGCCCAGCGTGTCTGGGACCTCAAGACCTAGGACTTCATTTAGATTGGCGTTGGCATCGGCATCAACAGCCAAAACCGGTGCTTTGCCATTTTGAACTAAATACTTAACCAGCATCCCCGCAATCGTGGTTTTGCCAGTTCCGCCTTTTCCGGCAAGTGCAATTGAAAACGGCATACCGCATGGCTCCTTAAACAATCCAGTTTTTACCACAGCCAAACCTCTTCACATCGGTTTGGCAACAATTTTGTTGCTCAATTCAATTAGGCCGACTGGCCGTAATCGTCAAGCAACTTTTCAACATATAGTCCCAATATATGCATTTTTCCTGGAAGTTCAAATGCGGATAAACAGCTCAATTTCCTTGCAAAGGCACCGGGCATATGATAGGTGAGATCCGCTTTGTCAATTGGGTTTAAACAGCACCGAAATTCATTAAATCGATTCAAGATTAGGGGGTTTGAGACATGGAGTTTGAGCTAAACAAATCACAAAAGGAAATTCAGAAAGCGGTTAAAGATTTCGCAAAAGGGGAATTTGATAAAGAATTGGCACTGGAGCTGGATCGCACACATGAATTCCCCCACAAGATTTTTGAGAAAGCGGGAGATTTAGGATTCATTGGGGTTCATTTTTCCGAGGCGTATTCAGGGCAGGGATTAGGTGTTTTGGACAATATCCTGGTGGCGGAAGAATTCTGCCGCCAGGATTCGGGCATCGGAAGTGCCATGGCTTTGGCCAGCTTTGCTTCGGAGTGTATTTTGCGATTTGGAAGCGATGAACTCAAAGCAAAATTCTTGCCCCAGGTGGCGGAAGGGAAAATGCTTTCGGGCGGTGCCTTTACGGAACCGGATCATGGTTCCGATATTACCTGTATGAATACCACAGCGCATAAAGATGGGGAAGAATGGATTGTCAACGGTACCAAAACCTTCATTTCCAATGGCGGGCTGGCCGGTTTTTACACGGTCTTGTGCCAGACCGATCCGGAAAGCAAGCCCCCTCACCGGGGAATGAGTATGATTCTGGTGGAAGCTGACCGTGAGGGAGTCTCGGCCGTCGATGTGGGTGAAAAAATGGGAATCCACATGATTCCGACGGCCGAAATGAACTTTAAGGAGGTACGGGTTCCGCTTTCAAACCTGATCGGAAAAGAGGGTCGGGGTTTTTACCAGGTACTGGAGTTTTTCGATGAAAGCCGGGTTTTGGTCGCGGCGCAAGCCCTAGGGATCGCCCAGGGGGCATTTGATCGGGCGCTTGCCTATGTAAAGCAAAGGGAACAGTTCGGGAAAAAAATAGCCCAATTCCAAATCACACAGCACAAGCTGGCGGATATGGCAACCAAAATAGAGCTTGCCAGACTTATTACATACAAAGCGGCTTGGAATTTTGATCAAGGCCGAATTGATCCAAAGCTGACGTCAATGGCCAAGATGTTTGCGGCGCGAACAGCGGTGGAGGTGGCCGATGAAGCCATTCAGCTGCTTGGCGGATACGGATATATGACCGAATATGAAGTAGAACGTTTCTATCGGGATGCGAAAATAACCGAAATTTATGAAGGAACCAAAGAAATTCAGAAAAATACCATTGCCAGCGGTCTTATCGGAAAACTAAAATAATCAGACCTATTTAAACAGGGCTTAACAGCTTTTTTCGTTTGGTGCGAGAAAAGGATTTCGTTGCCCAATAATAAAAACACCCAAATATAAGGGGGACGGTATGTTGGACTTAATCAAAAAATCTCTTCTCACCGGAATCGGTCTGGCTTTAAAAACCAAAGATGAAGTGGAGGATCTCGCCAGGGAAATCAACAAGAAAAGTAAAATGACCGAAAAAGAAGGCAAGAAATTTATCGATGATCTGAACAAACGGTATGAAGACTCGAGGAAAAAACTCGACAAAAACGTCGAAGAGGCGGTAAAAAAAATACTAAAAAAGGCCGATCTCGTTACCGCAGATCAATTGAAAGCGTTACAAAAGGAGATTCGAGAATTAAAGAAAGCCGTCAGCGGGGGTACTCCAAAGCCACAATCGTAACCCCTTCTTCCATATGCTTAGTATAAGAAAAATAGGCATTTTAGGTCGCACCTACCGTCATTTGAACCGCTATCGCAAAATTCTGGCGGTTTTTATCAAGTATGGTTACGGCGATCTGATCGAACTTTTAAAAATCGACCAGTACATCGAAATCGGTTTGCAGGTGATTTCGAAAAAGCGACGTGAGCGCGTCGAAAAACTCACTCGCGCGGAAAGAATCCGCATGGCTCTTGAAGAACTCGGTCCCACCTATATCAAATTGGGCCAGGCCCTTTCGACCCGTCCCGACCTGATTCCGGTCGATTTCATCGAAGAACTTTCAAAACTCCAGGACATGGTCCCCGAACGCCCTTTTGAGGAGATTAAGACAACCCTTGAGCAGGAACTCGGTGCCCCGTTGGAAAGCTTTTTTGATCATTTTGAAGAAAAAGCACTGGCCTGCGCCTCCATCGGCCAGGTCCACAGGGCTTGGCGAAAAGACGGGGAGGAGGTCGCCGTCAAAGTCCAGCATGCCGGTATCCGCAAGACCATCGAAGTCGATCTCGAAATTATGCTCCATTTGGCAACCCTGATGGAACGTAATATCGAAGAAGCGGCCTTGCACCGTCCCGTAAAGATTGTGGAAGAGTTTGCCAAGATGCTCGAAAAAGAGATCGACTACCAGATTGAGGGTGACAACATGGAGCGTTTTGCGCGGCAGTTCTTAGACGACCCCAGTATTTACGTTCCCAAAGTATACCGCGGCACGACAACCGAACGGGTTCTGACTATGGAGTTTGTGGACGGTATCAAGGTGTCCCAGCGCGCGAAACTGGAAGCGGCGGGGTTGGACCCTCAAGTCGTTAACGCCCGGGGAGCAAACCTCTTTCTCAAACAAATATTTGATTTCGGCTTTTTTCATGCCGATCCGCATCCGGGTAATATTTTTATCCTCCCAAACAACGTGGTCTGCCTGCTTGATTTCGGCATGGTTAGCTCAATCGATAGCCATACCAAAGAGCTTTTCGTAGAACTGGTCGACAGTGTGGTTCACTGCGATGCATCGCGCGCCACACAGGTCCTGCTTAAATTAACGGCCTGGGAGGAAAGGCCTGATCTGACGGTCATGGAGAAAGAAGTGGCCGAATACATGGGGCGCCATCTGTACAAACCCTTGAAGGAAATCCGGCTGGACAAAGCCCTGCGGGAATTGCTAATGATCGCATCGCGCCATTTCGTGAGGATCCGACCCGATATTTTCCTGATGATGAAAGCGTTTGTGACCATTGAAGGGGTAGCGCGGATGCTGGACCCCGAATTTAACATGATTGAGAAAACGGCGCCATTTATTCTGCGGGTAAAAATGGAGCGATTGGGCCCGACCAGAATCGCAGGAGACCTCCTCCGTTTTGGTTCGGAGATATTGGAGTTTGTTCAACAACTGCCCAAAGATATTCTTGAGATTACCGATTTGATCCGGCGCCATAAGCTCAGCCTGAGATTGGAGCATCATGGGCTGGAGACCTTTTTCTCCGTCCTGCACCAGGTTTCGAACCGCATCTCTTTTGCCATTGTTATTGCGGCCTTGCTTATCGGCTCGGCTTTAATCGTTTTTGCCAAAACGCCGCCGCTTTTCTACGGAATATCCCTCATCGGGATTATCGGATTCCTGGCAGCCGCCGCGATGGGTATCTGGCTTCTGTTTGCGGTTTTGAAAAAAGGACTGTAAGGGTAAAGTCAATAGAAGCCTTTTGAAGCGTATTCGATGAGCCTGCCCTCAGATCCTCTCACGACAATCAAACCCGTCACATGATCGAGCCGATTTAAAAGCCGGATCCCCTTTTGAAGGCCCATGACCATCACGGCCGTAGCCAGACCATCTGCAAAAGTGCACGAATCTGAAACGATTGAGACGTTAACCACGCCATTTGAAACCGGGTATCCGGTTCTGGGATCTAATATGTGAGAGAAGCGTTTGCCATTTATTTCAAAGAAATTGCGGTAATCGCCGCTGGTCGCCAGGGCCTTGTTTTTTAGGCGTAAGACCTTGTAAATGGCGTTAGCGGCAGCAGTTTTGGCCGGTTGGTTAATGCCGACCCGCCACAATTCACCATCGATTCGATTACCAGCGGCATAGGTTTCCCCTCCGATCTCAACCATAAAATCCTGGATTTGATTCCGGCGGATAAGCGCTGCGATCTGATCGACCGCATAGCCCTTGGCAATGGAGCCAAGATCCAAAGTAACCGCTTTGTTTTTTTTAATAAGATAACCGCTATCGTCAATTTCGATGTGGCGGAAACCGATGTGATCTAAAAGGGGTCGAATTTCGGCAAAAGTCGGGACTCGGTTTTCTCCTTTGCGGATGCCAAATCCCCAAAGATCCACCAATGGTTTGACCGTGCCATCCCAGGCGCCATCTGTCAGAAGGTAAATTTTGCGGGCAATGCGCATGACATTGAGGAAGTCCTCTGAAGGGTCAAATCGTTGTCGGGCTGCCTTAAGCGCATTAAAGCGGCTGATCTCGCTGTGCGGGATATAAATCGACATGCTCTGGTTGATTCCCTCAAGCCGTTGCGTGATCTTTTTCTTTAAACCGCCTAGAAGTTTAAAATAGCCCGCTACAATCCTGATGTGATAGGTGGTTCCCATGGTTTGACCCGAGATCAGGGTCTCCTCCTTGCCGGTGCAACCCGCAAAGATTGAAACTACGCACAAAAAGATTGCCGCTAGATGCAATTTATTATTTGAAGCCATATTTCTATTAGGAATGAAAAATCAGCAGATGCGCGGCAACTGCTCCCCGGTCAACATATCCACGATTCGGCTCCCGCCGATTCGGGTTTGCATAAACACCTTGCCCGGATTATCCTCGACGACCTCCCCGATGATACATGCATCTTGACCACAGGAATCAGGTTTCATTGCCGCCAGAACCGCTTCGACGTCCGGGGTCGGGACAAAGGCAAGAAGTTTGCCCTCGTTGGCGATATAAAGGGGATCAAAGCCCAGGAGTTCACAAACAGCGGATACTTCTGGTTTGAGCGGAATTTTGTTTTCATGGATCATGATCCCGACATTCGAATTGTCAGCGATTTCATTCAGGCTTGTGCCGACACCTCCGCGCGTGGGGTCACGCAGGACATGAATGTCTTTGCAAACGCAAAGCATCCGTCTGACGAGATGATTTAAGGGTGCGGTATCACTTATCAGGGTTGAGCTAAAACTCAATCCTTCTCGCTGGGTCAAAACGCTGATACCGTGATCGGCAATGCTGCCGTTGATGATGATTCGATCTCCAGGACGAGCATTGTGGCCGTGAATATCAATTCCGGGAGGAATGATTCCGATGCCGGAAGTGTTAATGAAAAGTTTATCTGCGGCACCTTTGGGGACGACTTTCGTATCACCCGTAACCACCATGATATCGGCCTTTTGGGCGGCCGTCTGCATGGCAGTCAGAATCTTTTCTAAATCTCCAAGGCCGAACCCTTCTTCTATGATCAAACCGACGCTCAGGTAGAGAGGGGTTGAACCGCACATGGCCAGATCGTTTACGGTACCGTTTATGGCCAGATCGCCGATGTTTCCGCCGGGAAAAAAAATGGGATCGACCACATACGTATCGGTTGAAAAAGCCAGGCGTTTGCCTTCGATTTCGAATAGGGCGCCGTCATTCAGTTGCGTGAGGATCGGATTTTCAAAGGCAGGCAGCATCATGTCAGTGATCAATTGATGCGATACCTTGCCGCCGCTTCCGTGATCCAAAAGAATTCTTTTCATTCAGGCGCTAGTACATCTCTCATCTGATGAGTGGTGATTATTTTTTTTCCAACAGACTCCGAATCTGTTCTAGTGTGTCTTGATCGGTATCCCGGAGCATGTTCATTAGGTTCGCTTGTTCATCGACAGGGGCTGCGGCTTTTGTTTCTTCGGTATCGACTTCAACATTCAAAATTTCACTGATTGCCTTCACCAGATTGGAAGGCGAAATCGGTTTCTCCATCGTATAGCGAGGACGAAGACCTGATGTGAAAGCATACAAACTTTTCACATCTTCGCTACCCAATTCATCATGCGCATGCGCTGTGATCACGATAATCGGGAGATCGGCCCACCGCTCCTGTTTCCGTAGCGTCCGAATAACTTTGATGCCTGATTTTCGCGGCATGACCATATCAAGTGTCATAATATCGGGGTTTACGGTTTCAACCTTATCAAGTGCATCGAGACCATCAACAGCCGTTTCAACATTAAAGCCGGCATCCTCGAGACAGGCGGCTAAAAAATTGCGGACATCGGGTTCATCGTCTACGACAAGGATTGTCTTCTCGGAAGCATGTGCCATAGCGGATCTCCTTTAATCTAAATTGGTTCTGTTTATCTTATCATTGATAAAAGCGACTAATCAATAGCGGGGGGTGAAACACAACCACTTTACATCTGTTTTGCTTCGAATTCAAGACTAACTTCCTCATTTGGGTTCACTTCAGGTTATATGTGTCCAAATATCTGTAAAATGTTGCCCGGCTGACACCCAGTAACTGTGCGGCTTTTTTCTTGTTGCCTTCAGCGTTGGAAATCGCAAGCATTACCTGTTCCTTTTTTTTAAGCGCTGGACCGGGTCGTGCAGAAGGCCTTGGGGCGAAGTTGATGATTTCGGTTGGAAGATGTTCAACGCCGATGGCGCCTTGGCGGCATTTTACATAAGCAAACTCAATTGCATTATGAAGTTCAGCGACATTACCCGGCCACGGGTAACGGATCATGAGGTCGAGTGCTTCATTGGAGGGCGTCAGGATCGGGTGTCCGATTTTTTGTGCGGTTTGCTCTAAAAAGTGATCTGCCAGAACTGGGATGTCAAGTCGTCTCTCACGCAGTGGCGGTAATTTAATGGGATATACGCATAAACGATAATATAAGTCACGACGAAATTGTTTACTATCCATGAGCTGTCGCAGGTTTTGATTGGTGGCACAGATAACGCGCACCGTCACCGGTTGAAATGATCCTGCATCAATCGTTTCAAGACGTTTATCCTTTAAAGCCCGCAACAGTTTAATTTGCATGGCCAATGAAAGCATATTGATTTCATCAAGGAAAAGCGTGCCGCCGCGACTGAAAGGATGCCGCTGCTCAGCGTTGGGATCTGCTTCTGAAAACCGGGTATCGATAAAACCCGTAAATTCATTTTCTAAAATCGCCTCGGGCAGTGCGCCGCAGTTTATAGACAAGAAAGGGTTAGGGGCAATGGGACCGATATCATGAATTGCACGGGCCACGGTTTCTTTGCCGGTCCCGGTCTCCCCCTCGATAAGGACGGGAACCATGACCGAACCCACTTCACGAATCTGATCAAAAACTTCGATCATATTTGGGTCTTTGCCGATAAGACCGCCGAGGGCGTGGTGATGTTTGACACGTTTTTTCAGCAAATTGAGTTCGGTAACGTCTTTAAAGGAAAGCAGAGCCCCCACGTTTTTCTCGTGATCATCGGACAACGGCATGACGGACATTTTCAATGCTTTTTGCGCCCCGTCCCTATTTGTGAAAACAATTTCTCTTTTGGCAACCCTTTTAACATTAAGGGTTTCTTCTCCAACACAAAAGTCACAGTCCCCTCCGCAAAACCTCCCTGGGAACACGTCGTGGCAGTCCCGGCCCAACAATTCTTCACGCCGATAGCCGGTAATCTGCTCGGCGGCCTGATTGAAGAAGAATATGTGCCGGCTCGCCGTGTGTGCCATGACCCCATCGACCAGGTTATCTAAAATAAGCTCCAGTTTTTGACGCGTGCCGAAGAAGGCAGATAAGAGTTGAGAAGAAAAGAGATCTTTGACTTTCGCTTTGAGTTTATCCCGCGCCTTACGTAATTGAACGCGAGGGACTTCTGCGGAGCTCACCGGATCAGTGTCAGGAATATCCCAGTGCAGGCGGGGCGGCATGCCCGGAAGGTTAAGGAATTCGCTCCGGTTCAAAGGTCCGATTGTGATTACCAGATCGAAGATAAAGGGTTTGATATCGTGTAGTGTTATTAGGGATTGTCCGGAAATGTCGATACCGATCTCTCTCATGACAGCCTCGGCGACAGGATCTATTTGAGCCGGTATGAGGGTGGCGCACATGAAGTCAATGCCGCCATTGCTTATATGGGTTGCCAGACCGGCAGCAATAACAGGAAGGGCATCGGTCCCGTTGCCGATAAATAGGATTTGGTGTTTTGGTTCCAAAATAATTCCTTTATAAATCGGTAAACAAAGAATCAGTTGCCGAGGATTTTAGGCAAACGGCTGCGAGGGAGTCGAATCCTGAAAGTGGTTCCTTGCCCGAGCTCTGATTCCATCTCAATTTCACCGCCATGTTCCTGAATGTTTTTTTTGGTCATGAGCAAACCGAGGCCGCTTCCCCCCAGGCCCTTGGTGGTGAAGAAAGTCGTAAAAACCTTTTTCTTGACTTCGTAATCCATACCGCTGCCGTCATCGATCACTTCATAAATGATGACGCCGTCTTGGTCAAATGTCCGTACGGTGACGTGGCAGCGATCTTTTTTGTCACTGAAGCGACAGGCGTCAATGGCATTGCCCACCAGATTCGTCAGACACTCATGCATGCTTTCATAATCGATGGGCGCCGGATCGAGCGGGTCGATGCTTTGATTTCTGAGCTCGATACCATGTTCCTGTGCCTTGACCGCGTATGACTCGACCACTTCTTTGGCAATATCAGCCGGTGCGTTTAGCCGGGCCTGGATCTGACGCCCCTTTGAAAAGCTCAAAAATGATCTTACAAATGTAGATATCCGGTCGGTGTTGCGGGCCAGCATTTCGACCCCTTTTTGAAGGCGTTCGATGTTGCCTTTCGTGATTCCGGATTTAAGCATGTACATGCCCCCTTCAAGGCTGGTTATCAGGTTTTTGACGCCATGTGCAAGTCCGGCGACGGTCTGCCCCACGGCCGCCATACGCTCGGCTTCCAGCTTTTCTTTTTCGAGATTTTTAATTTCTCTTAAATCTTGGATCGAGAAGGCCATCCCCATCGATTTTTCCTCAATCATAAGTTGATTTCCAACCAGGCGAACCGGTCGTTTTTCACCGCTAACATCCTGTATTTCACTTTCAGGGAGGTAGATGTGTCCCGTGCCGCTACCCACCTGCTCCAAAAATTGGGGCGGTAAAAAGGAGGCGATATCATCCCGGGTGACACCTTGGTTGTCCTCAAGGCTGAATAATCCGCGGGCGGCATGATTTAATATGGGTACATTCCCCTTTTGATCGATCGCAAAAATGCCGTCCATGGATGTTTTGACCATGGTTTCCAAGAAACTGTGCGCAAATCTTAATCCTTCTTCCAAATGCAGCGTCTGGGTAATATCAACGGCTAACTCCATCACCAAATCGAAACTGTCATTTTCAAGCATCAGCGGAACCGTAATCACGTGTAAATGAACTGTTTCGTCCCCTTTGGTTTTCCACCTATGATGCCCCGTGTGCATTTGACCGTCAGAAAAAGTTTGCCGCGCCGTGCATTCATCGCATTTATGGTCCAATCCTTTCAAGGCTCGAAAGCAATAGCCGCCTTCAAGGTCTCCCAACATTGCTCTCATGGGTTGGTTCGTTTTCACGATTTGAAACTCGCGGTTAATTAGTAAAATATTGCACGGTACTTGATCAAACAGGAGTTGATATTCCCTTCGAATCTGCTCGGCTTCGGTAATATCCGTGCACATCTCAATTAAAAAAGGAATATCGCCGTCTTTGTCTACAATGGGGATCGTATGTTTTAAGTAGCGTGTTAAATGGCCTTCTTTGTCTATGCCAACATCTTGGTTTACACGCGGCACCCCATCTTTAAAGGCTTCGGATCCTTTACATTGGGAACAGAGCGATTCCCGATTTTTATATACGGCATAGCACTTTCGGTATTGCCAAGCCCCAAACATATTCTCAAATGCTTGATTGGCATGCACGAGGTTGTATGCTTGATCGATCACTGCGATTCCCATGGGGACGGTATGAAACAGGTGTTCTTCAAGCCATTTGTCCAGAAAGGGGTGAGGTGCCGGCATCATTTCTCCTTATTTGATCAGTTTAACGACCAAGTCCAAAAATTCATCCAATCGGACCGGTTTTTCGATAAAGCCGTCCGGTGCATCGATAACACCGTTGTCAATCAAATTGATAAGTTCATCGGTGAGCATGCCTTTGGAGGATTCCAATCCGCTGATCAAGACAACGGGTATATCTCGGGTCGACTTCCGGGAACGGAGCTCTTTATATATCGAAATGCCGGATCGCCGCGGCATCATGATGTCAAGAATAATCAAGTCGGGCTTTTCTTTTTGAACCACATCCGCAACGGCCTCCTCCTCGCTAACTGTAAACGGAAGATAACCGACGTCTTCCAAAGCAGCCATTAAATAGGTCCTAATATCCGGTTCGTCATCAATGACCATTATTTTTTTGAGTTCATGCATTCACGGTTTCCATCAAATTTATTAGCTGCAAAATAAGCCGGTGAAACTTCGTTAGATTACTCTGAGCCTCTTTTTAAAGTCAAGCGTGCTGAAGGGATTTTCAGCGTCAAAAAATGATATCATAAAATTTGTCAAAATAGACATACGAGTATGAAAATAAATTTATTTTTTTCGCTTGACACAGAATTGCCCGTGGATTAATTCATACCAAAATAATATAGAATAACGAAGTCTGGTAAAATAAGTTTTGTATTCCCTATGAAGCTGTCAACAAGGAGTCGTTGCGGTACAAAAATACTGATTGATATTGCGGCCAATCAAATCGAGGGGCCGGTTCAGACAGGTCATATTTCCAAACGCCAAAATATCTCCGTGAAATACCTGGAACAACTCATCAGACCCCTTAAAAGAGAGAAATTCGTCTCCAGTATCCGCGGGCCCAAAGGGGGATATATTCTTGGCAAAAAACCCGAAAAAATTACCTTGGGGCAAATCGTGCGTCTATTTGAAGGGCAAAATTTTTTAGTAGAATGCGTTAATGATCCCAAGGTATGTACTTTATCGCGTGAGTGTCGAATTCGGTTGGCATGGGAAAGGGCAACGCAAGCGCTATGGGAAAGCCTTGATTCCACATCCATTGCCGACCTTGTTGGTGAAAAATGTCCATAAGACAAATTAGGGGTTTGGTTCAACAGGGAGCGAAACATATTAATTGAGCCAAACGGCATCAAAAACTTTTTTATTCCAAATCTATTTTTAAAGGAGGTTCGTATGAAAAAAATTGTTATACTGGGTTCGGGTGCCGGCGGAACAATGGTGGCCGCAAAGCTGCGCAAAGAACTGAGTTCTTTGGAGTGGCAAATAACGATAATCGACAACGATGAAGTCCATCATTATCAGCCGGGTTGGCTTTTTATCCCTTTTGGAATTTACACGGCTGAAGACTGCGCGAAACCCAAACGGGATTTTATCCCCAAGGGTGTCAATTTTGTCTTAGACGACGTCGTGGGAGTAAATCCCGACAAACGCGAAGTGGAAGGCAAGAAGGACAAATATGCCTATGACTGGCTGGTGGTAGCGACCGGATGCCGGATTGTCCCCGAAGAGGTCGAAGGAATGATGGATGACTGGCGCAAGAATACGTTTGATTTTTTTAGTGTCGACGGTGCCGTTGCGCTGCGTCAGAAATTGAAATATTTTAAATCCGGCCGACTGGTATTTGATATCGCCGAAATGCCGCACAAATGCCCTGTGGCACCTATGGAATTCCTCTATTTGGTCGACTGGTTTTTTAAGAAAAACGGTTTTAGGGATAACATCGAAATCGAATTTGTAACACCCCTGGGCGGCGTTTTTACGAAACCGATCGCAGCCAAAATAATGGGTGACTTTATGGAGCAAAGGGGTATAAAAGTTACAACCAACTGGGACATTGCCCAGGTCAATGGCGATGAAAAAACAATCGAATCCCACAAAGGTGAAAAGATCCCCTATGATCTATTAATTTCGATTCCGCCTAACTTTGGAGCCCAATGGGTTGAGGATTCCAATATGGGCGATCCGATGTGCTATATCGATACGGACCACAATACCCTGAAGACGAAAAACTATGACAACATTTATGTAGTCGGGGATGCCACAAATGTGCCCACTTCCAAGGCCGGGTCGGTGGCGCATTACGAATCCGACATTGTCGTGGAAAATCTGGTTCTGGAAATAGAGGATCAGGAACCGAAGCCATCATTTGATGGGCATTCCACCTGCTTTATTTGTACCGGATACGACAAGGCCCTTCTGATTGACTTCAACTACAAAGTCGAGCCACTACCGGGCAAATTTCCGTTCCCCGGCCTCGGGCCGTTTGATCTGCTGGGAGACAGTAATTTTAACTACTGGGGCAAGATGATGTTCAAATGGGTTTACTGGAACTTAATGCTAAAAGGCGAAGAGTTGCCCTTAGAACCACAGATGACGATGGCCGGCAAATTACGCCCGAGCCTGTAATAAGGGAGGTGGATATGACAAATGAAGAATTGATTCTAGAGCGACTCGATCACATGGAGGCACAGATGGCGCCTTTGATCGAAACCGCCAAAAGTGTCATGGAACTAAAAAATGACCTGACCCCTTTGGTCAACAGTGGTGTCCAGCAGATGATTACCGAACTTCAAGAAGTTGAAAGCAGTGTCCAACTGGAGGATCTACTGGACTTGGGGAAACAAATGCTCAGAAGCACACGCTATGTCCTCTATTCGTTAAAGCAGCTTCAAAATGTGGTCGATTTCATCACAACCGTCGAACCTTTGATGCAATCGTCCGTGCCTCAAATCATCAGCTACCTGGATGAGCTTGAGCAAAGAGGCGTGCTCCGCATTTTAAAATCGATGCTCGATGTGCGTGCCAAGGTCGCGGATGCATATACGCCCGAAGATGTGGAAGAGATTGGCGACGGCTTTGTGGCCATGCTCGGGCTGGCCAAAAAAATGAGTGATCCGCAAACCATTGCCTTTTTGGATAAGTTTGCGGGGTTACCCGCAAGCGTGGATCTATCGCAGGCGAAAGATTGCGGTCCTTTTGGGCTTTTGTCGGCCAGTTCCAGCAAAGAGGTCAAACAAGGATTGGGTGTTCTCATGGAATTGACCAAGGCCATGGGGACCTTAAAAGGTTCGGGTAACGGCGATTCTTCGGACAGCTGACCAAAAAAGAAGGACGCCTCAAAAAACGGAGCCCTTTGATAACATCCGGGCCGGTGTGAATGGGACCCCAGCGGGATTGTTGCCTAAGGGCTCTTGTGTCATTGGGACTCGGCTCAAGATGCGCTGTGGTAGTGGTAATAGGCCGCGCACGTTCCTTCGCTGGAAACCATGCAGGGTCCCACCGGATCTTCGGGGGTGCAGACCGTTTTGTACAAAGGGCATTCCGGCGGTGTCTTTGATCCCGTGAGGATCTGGCCGCAGGCACACCCCTTGGGATCCGCCACCGCTAGGCGATGAATGTCAAATACCGCTTCGGCATCAAACGCTGCATATTGGGGTCTTATTTTCAAGCCACTGGCCGGAATCGTTCCGAGGCCGCGCCATTCGGCGTCCTCAATATAAAAGACATCGCGCAAAAGCTGTTGCGCCTTCGGGTTCCCTTGCGCCGAAACCGTTCGCGGGTAGGCGTTGGCAAGCTCAGGGGCATTGGATTCAATTTGCTCAACAAGCATCGCTATGGCGTGGAGTATATCCACCGGTTCAAAACCGGCCACGACGGCGGGAACCTGATACGTATCATACACCGGTTGATAGGCGTTTAAGCCGATGATGACCGAAACATGTCCCGGGAGCATAAAGCCGTCGATTTTTACCGAGTCGGCTTCCAGAAGGGCCGACAGCGCCGGCGGAACGAGCTTGTGGGCCGAAAAGACGAAGAAGTTTTCGAGTTTTAATTTTTGGGCGGTGAAAACCGATGCCGCAATCGTGGGTGCGGTGGTTTCAAATCCGACCCCCAAAAAGATCACTTTTTGGTCAGTATTCTGGCTGGCGATATCCAAGGCATCCGACGTGGAGTAAACCACACGGATATCGCGTCCGTC
>CAZHAH010000135.1:0-16808 GCA_964530095.1 uncultured Desulfobacteraceae bacterium
GGATAAAATGTTTTGCCATAAAATACACAAAATTCACAACTAAGAAACTAAGGAGGAAAGCCATGTCTTATGAACTCACCGAAGAACAACGTATGTTGCAGGAGACGGTGGCGCGCATTGCCAAAGAGCAAATAGTGCCGGGAGCGGACAAACGGGACGAAAAAGCCGAATTTTCCTGGGAAATGGTGGAAATCCTGCGTGATAACGGGCTATTCGGGGCCGATTTTCCCGAACAATACGGTGGCGCGCAGATGGGAATGCTGGCATTGTGTATTGCGACAGAAGAAATTGCCAAAGTTTGCGGATCTACGGCAGCCATTTTGCTCGTTCATGAACTCGGAGCCATGCCCCTGTTTCTGGCAGGAAATGAGTCGCAAAAGGAAAAATACTTGCCCGGAATGGCGACCGGCCAACTTTTGGCCGCCTTTGCGCTGACGGAACCGAATGCCGGCTCGGATGTTTCCAGCATCCAAACCAAAGCGGTTAAAGACGGTGATCAATATGTGTTGAACGGGCGCAAAATATTTATATCCCACGGGGATGCAGCCGATGTACTGAGTGTCGTTGCCAAGACGGATACATCCGTCCCCGGACATAAGGGAATGAGCGTATTTTTGGTGGAGAAAGGAACACCGGGATTCAGCATCGGAAAGCATGAAAACAAACTCGGCATCCGCGCTTCTTCCACGGTCGAGTTGATTTTTGAAGATGCCCGTATACCGATTGAAAACTTGCTCGGAGCCGAAGGGGCCGGTTTCCCGATTGCCATGAAAACCTTCGATTTTACGCGGGTGCCGGTTGCGGCGCAGGCCGTCGGCATCGCGCAGGGAGCGCTCGATTTAGCGATTCAGTATACCAAGGAAAGGGTCCAATTCGGTCAACCGCTTTTTTCTTTCCAGGGTCTTCAATGGATGATGGCCGACATGACGACTCAGGTGGAAGCCGCCCGTCAGCTGATGTATAAGACCGCCGCCTTGTATGAAAAGGTGCCCAAAAATACGGACCGGGTTCCCAAAGAGGCCGTCCGCTATTCGGCTATGGCCAAACTCCATGCCGCCGAAACAGCCATGAAAGTGACCACCGATGCGGTTCAACTGCTGGGCGGATACGGATACATGAAGGAATATCCGCTGGAACGGATGATGCGCGACGCCAAAATCACCCAAATCTATGAGGGCACCAGCCAGATACAGAAAGTGATTATCGCAAACACGCTATAGCAACGCCTCTAAGCAGATTTCAGCATCTCTGAGATCATACGATATTCAAAATCGGTACCGTCATAATCGTACGTTGCTTCTTCGCCCGACATTGGAATTAACTTCAGTCTGCCCCTGAAAAATTCGGTCGTAATGTTTTCAATTTCCCTTACGCTCAAATCTTTGCGAATAAAATATTTGGAATAGACATTGGGATACCCAAGGCCTTCTGTAATTCGGAATAAACGTAATTGCACATTCGGGCTGAGCCATTTGCGAAGCGAATAGGCGGTGTTGACGGCATTGATATCAAACGTATGCGGATTGGCAAACATCAAACCGGAAAGGCGAAATCCCTGTCTGCCGTGTGGATCGGTTTTATCGGAAACTTGATACGGCGTGTCATTCAGGAGTTTAAGCGGGCGTCGGCCCAGTTTGTCATTATCCTCATCGATAAATACGGCCGGAAATATGATGTCAGCCTGATTTTCGGAATTTTTCACAATATCCAGGAAGTGTACAATGAACTGCTTTGGGGTCAAAGGCGAATCCGCGGCAATAAACAACGCCGGCATCTTATTTCGGCAGGCAGCAGTGGCGGTATACCCTTTAATGAAATTTCCGGCGATTGAATTGTGTTTGACTTTCCTGGGAATGATATTGAAATTCTGGATCACATCGGGAGGGATTATTGAATTCTGGTTTACAATGCGGCACGGCTTTTCAAATTTATTAATAAAATTCCCCAGCCGCTGCTCAAGCAGCATCTGGTGGCCGGCAATGACGATTTCATCAATTAAATCAATCTCAAAGAGGGTCTCTAGCGTATATTGGATCAAAGGTTTGTGTTCTTCTTTGCCGTCCTCTATCGATGTAAATTCCCGCAGGGGCTTGTAACCCGACTCGATGAATTTTTGCCCGTAATTTTCAGCCACTATTCGGCTGTACTTTTTTACGGCACGCCGGTTGCTATAGCCTGCCATCAAAATAGCGCTAAACATACCATCACTCCATAAATCCATATTTAAACGATGATTTCGAGGAAATCATCACTTCCCTTTTTCCAACTCTTTATAGAATAATTTGCCAGAGTGCAAGACAGGTTTTTAATGGCACAGCCACCGCTTAAATTATTAAGGCGATGTGAGTAAGTGCTCATCCACGATATAATAATGACTCTCTAAAGTGTCCAATTCAGAAATGCGGATTTTTTGTGTTGGACAAGGCCGCACAAGGGTTTTTGGTGAGGCGTACTCATTGTACGTCGCAATCGGAAACGCGCGGAGAACGCCGTACAACGCAAAAAAGACCATTTATGGATGGACATGAGTTAGCTGTCAGAAAATCGAACCGGCCTGCGCGTTTTTTTAATGGTGCTGTGGCGACGTTTTCTGGCGAGCCTTTTCCTTTGGGAGGAAAGTGAGGGTCGCGTTTTTAGGCGCGGTTTTGGTACCCAGGCTGCTTTGCGGATGGTAAGGATTAGACGATTGATGGCATCCTTGCGGTTCAATTCCTGGGATCTAAATCGATGCGCGTTGATAATCAAGATCCCCGATGCGGTAATTCGATAATCGGATTTCAGAAGGCGCCTGCGCACCCCTTCCGGAAGGGAAGGAGCGGTAAGGACATTAAACCGTAGTTGAACGGCGCTGGAGACCTTGTTGACATTTTGTCCACCCGGTCCCGGCGAACGCATAAATTTGAATTCGATTTCGTTTTCGTGAATTCCAAATGCTCTTGTAATTTGAATCATGGGATCGATTTTTTTTGGGGGAGCTTTAACCGGTTCAGAGTTCACCATTCAGGGTTACATTTCTTTTAAATGACATTAAATCTTGACTTATCTGTCAGAATATACTTAATTTTCAGCCTGCAGCCCTGTTCGGTGGAAGCCGGGCCATCAATCCGCCGGAAATTCGATTTCGGAAAGGTTACGCAGGCGATGTTTATCATAGGCAATTTTTTGAAAGCGGTGGCGGTGGTTTTAAATTATGGACTGACGCTTTTTATGTGGGTCGTCATCGCCCGGGCAATCCTGTCATGGGTAAATCCGGATCCGTATAATCCCATCGTCCGTTTCATATATAACGTCACGGAACCGGTACTCCAACCGATTCGATCCCGTATCCCGTTCGCCATCGGAATCGATATCTCGCCCATTGTCGTTATCCTGGGAGTCATTTTTTTACAAACCTTTTTGGTTGAGAGCCTAATGCGATTATCTGCAAATTTGCTTTAACCAAACCCAAAAAGCAGGTGCGATATCATGAAGCTAACCCCCCTAGAGATTCAGCAACAACAGTTTAAAGTTAAATTTAGAGGTTTTGACATCCAGGAGGTCGACAATTTTCTTGAACAAATGGCCTCCGAGTATGAAGCGTTCCAAAATGAGAATATAATACTCCAGGAGCAAATCAGCAAACTTGAGGCGGAAATAAAGGGTTTCAAGAGTCGTGAGGACACCTTTAAACGGGCCATGGCGAATTCCCAGAAAGTCCTGGAACAGATGAAGGAAAATGCCCGCAAATCGGCTGAACTGATTTTATCACACGCCGAGGTCAAAGCCGAAAAACTCCTCAACAAAGCGCATAATCGACTGGCGCAGCTGCATGAGGACACGGCCGAGCTAAAACGCCAGCGCATGCAGATTGAAATCCAGATTCGCTCCATTATTGAAACCTACACCAAACTCCTGGATATGGGAAAGGAAGAGCGCAAGAAAATGGATGCAGAGGACTCCAAAGTTGCATTCTTGAAACAATCATAGCGGTTTATTTTTTTCCGGCCAAAAAGTTTAATTTTGTAACCGATCTGAGGGGCGAATAATTCATGATTAGGGGGTAAGCATGGCGAAAATCGATGCGTTTTTCAAATTG
The DNA here is from genome assembly GCA_964530095.1 of uncultured Desulfobacteraceae bacterium. Taxonomy (GTDB): domain Bacteria; phylum Desulfobacterota; class Desulfobacteria; order Desulfobacterales; family CAZHA01; genus CAZHAH01. The sequence continues at coordinate 4,076 of CAZHAH010000135.1, forward strand.
ATGAACGATCAAGGGGCCTCCGACCTCCATCTCGTCTCGGGACAGCCTCCGGCGCTCCGCATTCGTGGTGAGATGGAACGGGTTAAATACAAGGTGCTCGACGACGATGATCTGCGAAGCATGCTGTATGAAATCACGGCGGAGGAAAAAATCAAAGTATTCGAAGAATCCGGAGATGTCGATTTCGGTTATGAAATACCCGGCCTGGCCCGATATCGTGCCAATTATTTTATGCAAAAGAATGGTATCGCCGCGGTTTTTAGAGAAATTCCGAGTGAAATATTGACGGCTGAACAGCTAGGTCTTCCTCCGGTCATACCCAAACTGGCTTCTCTGCCTCGAGGCCTCGTGCTGGTTACAGGGCCCACGGGGAGTGGTAAATCAACCACTTTGGCCGCTATCATCGATGTTGCCAACCGAAGCCGTAAAGACCATATTATCACCATTGAAGACCCCATCGAATTCGTCCACCAAAGCAAAGGCTGCATCGTCAATCACCGCGAGGTGGGACTCCATACCAAAACCTTTACCGCAGCCCTGCGGGGAGCCCTGCGTGAAGACCCGGATATTATTCTGGTGGGTGAGATGCGAGATCTGGAAACCATATCCCTGGCTATCGAAGCCGCATCCACCGGGCATCTCGTTTTTGGTACGCTGCACACCACTAGCGCTCCCAAGACGGTCGATCGTGTTATCGAAGTCTTCCCCTCCAGTGAACAGGCTCAGATCCGTTCCACACTGTCCGATGGCTTAAGAGCCGTGGTGGCCCAGGTTCTCTTTAAAAGAGCGGATATAAAAGGGCGCTGTGCGGCGATGGAAATATTAATTGCCACCCCGGCTGTTCGCAATTTGATTCGTGAGGCCAAAACGCATCAGATTCCTTCCATGATTCAGACCGGGAAGAAATACGGGATGACGCTGTTGGATGACGCCATTATGGATCTGCTCAATAAAGGCTGGATCGATTCTGATGAGGCGTATTTAAAGTCCAACGATAAGGGCCGCTTCCGATCGTTTCTCAAGAATCCGCCGGCTGATTTTACGGATGCCTAAGCCAATCAGCCGATATCTCCGGAAGCCAAATGGCAGCCTTTGGACTTCAAGGTGCCCCGTCTAACCCTCAACAAAAGATAGGGATTTGTCATGAAAAAGCAGGAAATAGACCATATTTTGGCAAAAATGTTAGATTCCCATAATAATGTTTCTGATCTTAACATTACCGCCGGAAAGCCCTTTCAGGTGGAAAGTTCAGGCGAGCTTACCAAGGTTGTAATCGATCCGCCCTTTAATGAAATTACGCCTTTTCAGGCGGAAATATTCGCCCTTAATCTGATCAATCAAAACCGGCGGCTTACCGAAACGTTTCTTAAGGAAGGATCTTGCGATTCATCCTACGAACTTCCCGGAAAAGCCCGTTTCAGGGTCAATATCTTTTCCCAACGCGGTAACTACTCTGTGGTACTCCGAAAGCTTGAGACAAAGATTCCAACCCTGCAAGAACTCAATCTTCCCGAAGCTTTTAAGAAGATAGCCGTTGAAAGAAACGGCATTATCCTTGTGACCGGTTCTACGGGAAGCGGCAAATCAACTTCATTGGCCGCGGTGCTGAACGAAATCAACGAAACTAAATCGGTGCATGTGGTCACACTGGAAGACCCGGTCGAATACCAGCACCCGCATAAAAAATCGACCTTTAATCAACGCGAGATGGGCAACGACTTCGACACCTTTGCCAGTGGACTACGCGCCGCTCTGCGGCAGGCACCCAAGGTCATTTTGGTGGGTGAGATGCGTGACCGCGAAACAGTCGAAATCGGTCTCAGTGCGGCTGAAACCGGGCATCTGGTTGTCAGCACTTTGCACACCGTGGATGCAGGGCAGACGATCAACCGCATCCTGGGTATGTTTAACACCGAAGAGGAGAATCAGATTCGGATTCGGTTGGCTGATACCGTCAGATGGATCGTCTGCCAGAGGCTCCTTCCCAAAGTTGGCGGCGGCCGCGCGGCCGCATTTGAAATTATGGGGAGCAACCTGCGGGTCAAAGATTCAATTTTGCACGGCGAGTCGGAGGGCAAAACATATTATGAAATCATTAAGGACGGTGCCGCATTCGGTATGACCACTTTCGACGATTATATTGTCGGATTATATAAAGACGGACTCATAACCGAGGAAACAGCCATGGCATATGCGTCGCGCAAAGGGATTGTCGGACGCGGCCTTGATTCGGTTAAGAGCAGCCGCGGTGAAACCACCACCGATATCGAGGACCTTGAGGTCGATAGCGACTATGACAAGAAACTGGAATGACCGGATCTAGAGGAGATTATTATGGAAATTGCGTGTACACACTGTCAGGCCAAGTTTAAAGTTCCGGATGAAAAACTCCCCCAAGGTCAGATTCTATCCATTGCCTGTCCCAAATGCAAAAGCAAGATTTCAATCGATACCCGCCCCAAGACGCCAGAAGCCCCGCCGAAACCGAGTGCTGAAAAGACACTCATCGATGAAGTTGCATCCGGGACATACGATGCTTCGGAGAAACCGTTTGATTTTATAGAGGAAGGTGCCAAAACAGCTCTGTTGTGCGAACCCGACTCGGCCAATCGGAATAAAATTGAAACGATTCTGAAACAAATTGGGTTTCACACCACTGAGCCCACTTCTGCCATGGAAGCGCTCAAACAGATGCGCTTTCATGTTTTTGATGTGATTGTGATAAATGAGCTTTTCGATACACAAAAACCACAGGATAATCATGTGTTGCAGTATCTGGATCACCTTACCATGGGGGTAAGACGGAACATTTTTGTCATTCTCTTAACCCAAACCCACCGCACCAATGATAATATGGTGGCATTTCACAAAAGTGTTAACCTCGTGGTCAATCTTAAAAACTTGGATGAATTCGAAAAGATCCTTGCACGGGGTCTTACCGACTATGACGCATTTTATCGCGTTTTCAAAGAATCGCTGGTCAAAGTCGGTCTCACTTAGATCAGACATTTCAAATGCCACCCTATGTTACCGGTTGAAATTACACCTGAGCTTTATCTCATCCCCCTCGATATGAAACTAAAGGGATTTACCTCATTCATCGGTGCCTGGTTGTACCGAGGGGCAAAAACCGTACTGGTGGATCCAGGACCGGCGGCAACTCTCTCCGCCTTGATTCGAGCCCTGGAAAAACTTGGTATTTCGTCTTTGGATGTCATTTTATTGACCCACATCCATCTCGATCATGCCGGAGGAGTGGGGGATTTGCTGGAGCGATTTCCAGACACTCCAGTGGTCTGCCATCAGAGCGGGATCAAGCACCTGGCAGACCCGCAACGTCTGTGGAAGCTCAGCCTCAAAACCATAGCCGATACCGCCAGGGCTTATGGACCCTTGAAACCGGTCTCGACGGCGCTGTTATGCGATGCGGTGACGTACAAAAGTCATACGATTTTGCCGATTCCGACCCCGGGCCATGCCCCGCATCACGTAAGCTATGCAATCGGGCGCTACCTGTTTGTCGGCGAAGCGGCCGGTGTTTATGTCGCCCTGCCGGATGGAAAATTCTATCTGCGCCCCTCGACACCGCCGCGCTTCTTTTTTGAAACAGGTAAACGCAGTCTTCAAAATTTGCTGGAAATTTCGCACGATCTTTGCTGTTTCGGTCATTTTGGCGCCAACCCCAATGGCACGGACCTGCTAAATGCTCACATCGATCAGCTTCAACGGTGGAAGGAAGTGATCCAATCCGAGCTCGAATCCGGTCGTAGAGATGACTTTTATGAAAGATGCCTTAATCGTTTGATGCGGGAAGATCCCCTGATGGCCGGATGGAATCAGCTGGGAGAGGACCTGCAGGCCAGAGAACGCTTCTTTTTGACCAATGGCGTGCGCGGTTTTAAAGGATATCTGGAAAATCAACCTTAGAGAAATGAGCTATTTCAGCCGCGGGCCGTTATTGACTGGCGGCCTTTTTGGTTTTCTCGATTTTGACGGTAAACAATTCCGGCTGGGCATCGACCAGTGTCGTGCGGGGGGGGAGCGTAATCGCTACCCGGCGGGGATACACCCCCGGCTTTAGTCCCTTTAAATCGACATATACCTGAATTTCCTTTCCGTTTTGAACCTTCGCAAGCGTATTCATGGGTCCCCTAATTCCAATGCTGATAACCGAAGGCGTAATAAGATACCGGTAAGGTGTATTTTTTCCTTTGACGGGGATGTCCTTAATTTGACGCGAAACGATTTTTTGACTGATGCTCACTTCGGCCCGCATGATTCCAGATGGAAAGATCACATTGATGTGCTCCGGCAAGCTAAGAGCGATTTCCTTTTTGAAGGATTCCGACCCCCCTTTTAGATCGATGGGCTTGGTGCTAACCTTTTCAAGCGGAGATAAGATGTCCTCCGGGCCGCGGACAATCACAGAATCGGGCTTAGCAATGGCGTCTGTAACGAAAAAACCTTTACCCGGTTTGCCTGCAAAGGAGATGATAACGGGCAGCTCCTTTGTGATTTCCTTTTCAATGCTTACAGTCAAAGACGAGGGATCGATTTTTACGATCACAATATCTTTGGGAAGGGTGATAAGGTTCTTATCAATGGGGAAGGTTCTAATACCGATATCTGCACGGGAGAGATCCACCCTATAGGTCAACTTATGGCTGGAGAGGGATCGGATGCCGGACTCCGAACCCCGGATGCGAACCTCGATCCCTTTCAGGGGAGAGCCGGTTACGGTTAGGCCTGCCGGCGCTTTGCTGAAATCGATCGGAATCAAAAGATCGGTTTCCTGCAAAGGTGGCGAAGGCCTTGAAAAAAAGAAGACCACGCCGGAAAGCACCAGGAGGGCGAATACAAACAGATTTCTTTTGTTGTAAAAAAATCGCTTTTTTGCGTTGGTCATCAAACCGAACCCTCCCGTCCGCCCGGTTCAAACATTGATTATGGCATCCATGATCTCGGCCGTTGCCAGAGTTGTGTAAACGTCATGCACCCGCACAATGTGTGCGCCGTTCAGGATCGCCGCCGATATCACAGCCTGGTTTCCGGTTTCGACTTCCGGCAGATCGGGGTTGATATCGGTTTTAACCTTTGCTTTGAGAATGTTTTGAATAAAAGACTTCCGCGAAGGTCCGATCAGAATCGGCACATCAAGGGTCTGTAGTTCGTTAAGGTGGTAAATCAATTGCAAGTTGTGATCAACCGTTTTTCCAAAACCGATGCCAGGATCGACAATAATTCTTTCCCGTGATATGCCATTTTTTTGGGCCTGATCGATCGCATCTTCTAAAAATTGTTTTATTTCGGCAACGACATCATCATAGGTGGGGGAGATCTGCATGTTTTTGGGGGCCCCCTTCATATGCATCAAGATGACGGGCACAGCCGATGCGGCTGCAAGCGTGACCATTTCAGGGTCTGACTGCAGTGAACTAATATCGTTAATGATTGAAGCGCCGGCTGCAATAGCCGCTTGGGCTACCTTTGCTTTGGTCGTATCGATTGAAATCGGAACGTCAATTTTGGGGGCCAGCTGTTCAATTACCGGGACGACGCGGCGAATCTCCTCATCGATGGAGACCGGTTCGGAAAACGGGCGGGTCGATTCACCCCCAATGTCGAGAATATCGGCACCCGCTTCGGCAAGTTTGAGACCGTGCGCCACGGCCGCACCGGTGGTGTAAAACTTACCACCATCTGAAAATGAATCCGGCGTCACATTAAGGATCCCCATAATGCGCGTAAGGCGGCCCAGTTCAAGGGAGTGGCCACTCCATGCAACGGTATGTACTTTTCGTCGATTCATAAGCATACGATTTAGGCCGGTTGCGGCGCTTCTTCCTCAGGGGTGGCGGTGTCATGCGGATTGGATGGAAGATCAATACCAGGCCTCAAGGAGAGAATCAATTCGTCAAGTTCCGCTCCCATAACGGTTTCTTTTTCAAGGAGCAATTCGGCCAGTTGGTGCAGGATATCCAGATTTTCGTCAAGAACTTTTTTGGCGCAACCGTACGCGCTGTGAGCCAGTCTGTTTATTTCTACATCGATCTTGCGCGCCGTTTCCTCCGAGTAGTCCCGGCGCTGTGCAATTTCACGTCCCAGAAAAATCTGCTCTTCACTTTGGTCATATGAAAGAGGCCCCACCTCGTCGCTCATTCCCCAGGTGCGGATCATCTTCTGGGCCAGAGCGGTGGCCTGCTTGATGTCATTTGCGGCACCGGTACTGATTCGGTTAAAGACAATTTCCTCAGCCGCCCGACCGCCAAAGGCGACCGACAATTCACTTTCAAGCTGATCCTTAAATTTGAAGTCTCTTTCTTCCGGGAGAAACCAGGTGATTCCGGCGGCACGGCCTCTGGGGATAATCGTGATTTTGTTAACTGCATCCGTATAGGGGAGGAGACGGGCCACCAGGGCATGCCCGCCTTCATGGTAGGCCGTAACTTTGCGATCCTCCTCTTTGATCACTTTCGATTTGCGCTCCAAACCCATATAGACTTTGTCTTTAGCTTCTTCAAAATCGGACATGTCAATCTTCTCTTTATCCCGTTTGGCTCCGAGAAGCGCCGCTTCATTGACAAGGTTTTCAAGATCGGCTCCCGAAAATCCGGGAGTCCCCTTGGCCAGAATGAGGGGCTTGACATCAGGATCGGTGGGCGTTTTTTTTCATGTGAACGCGCAGAATTAGTTCACGCCCTTTGATATCGGGAAGCGAGACCACCACCTGGCGGTCAAAGCGCCCGGGGCGCAGCAGGGCCGGATCGAGGACATCCGGCCGGTTGGTGGCTGAAATTAAGATTACGCCTTCATTGGATTCGAATCCGTCCATCTCCACCAGGAGTTGGTTCAAGGTCTGTTCGCGTTCATCATGTCCGCCGCCCAGACCGGCGCCGCGATGCCGCCCGACGGCATCAATTTCATCGATAAAAATGATACACGGGGCGTTCTTTTTGCCTTGAACAAAGAGATCTCTAACCCGGGAAGCGCCCACACCGACAAACATTTCAACAAAGTCCGAACCGCTGATACTAAAGAAAGGAACCCCGGCCTCACCGGCGATCGCCCGGGCGAGAAGCGTTTTTCCGGTGCCGGGAGGTCCCATGAGAAGGACGCCTTTGGGAATTCGACCGCCGAGCCGGGTAAATTTTTTAGGTTCTTTAAGAAATTCGACAATTTCTTGAAGTTCTTCCTTGGCTTCATCGATTCCGGCGACATCTTCGAAGGTGACCTTTTCGGACTGATCCGACACCAAACGCGCCCGGCTTTTTCCAAATGAAAGCGCTTTGCCGCCACCCGCCTGCATCTGCCGCATAAAAAAGATCCAGACGGCAATCAGAATAATCATTGGAAACCAGGACATCAAAACCGACATGTACCAGGGTGATTCGTTCGGGGCTTTGGCTTTTATGGATACGCCTTTGGCCCTGAGAAGTTTGATCAGATCGCCATCGGCCGGGGCATATACTTTAAAACGATTGTGATTAAGATCTGTAATGAAAAGATCCTGGCCCTGCATGATCACTTCCGCAATCTGCTCCTCTCCCACCCTGTCTAAAAATTCGGTATAGCTGATACTGGTTTCAGCCATCTGCTGCTGATTAAAAAGGTTGTAGAGCATGATCATCATCAGGGTGATGACCAGCCACAGTGCCAGGTTTTTATAAAAAGGATTCAATGCCCTTACCTCCTATTGGGTTTGTTATTTCAAGAACTTCGTCGTGTTAGGCGTTGCGTTTTTAAGCTGGGCGCCCATATTTTGAAAATTGAGGGAAACTGTCGAATATAATGGCTAAAACCTCCAAACTCCATATTAATCATCATTGCCGATTAGGCAAGCAAAAGTTCCGCTTTCAAGACACCCCGTGTGGTAGGGGATATTTTAACCGATTCGGCGATGCGATGCCCGGCCACCCAGATTATTTTTTCCCGACTCAGGAGAAGTGGACATTTATTCCGCCGGCAGCGGGGAACTTTTTGATTGATGAAAAATTTTTTTAGCTTCTGAGTACCGGTCATACCGAACGGCTTAAAGCGGTCCCCGGGTCTAAAATTTCTGATTGTTAAAGGGAAAGCCAGGGAATTCATATCAAAAAAACCGATGCCCTGTCCAGCCCGATGAAAATCGGTAACTTGATCGCGATCAATTAAAGAAAATTTTATACGCTTGCCGATTTCTTTAATCAAAACCGATTGCGGTTTTGGAACCGGGTATTCAAACGTAATTTTTTTAGCGGGTGCTGCTTTTGCATTCAAAAAGACAAGTTCATCCGCTTTGCACCTGATTTGGATACCATCGGGAAAATCGAGGGACTTGAAACGTATCTTTCCTTCGATCAATTTTAACACCGTTTGGATGTGCTTGAACGAGATTCGCCGCAAATCACCTTTAACGTTTTGGAGCGCACGGCGGATGATTCGTCTTTGGGGCGCCGCACCCAGGGACTTGATTTTGGATATGGACAACGAGACACATTGCGGGGGTGAAGGTAGCGCGGCATGTCGAAACAACGTATTGGTAATATCGGTCATCCACTTTTCCTCAGCGCCTATGATGGATGCGAGACGATTAAGGGTTGCCACGATTTGAGGATTATAGGCATCCTTTAAAAGAGGCATCAACTGTAGGCGAATTCGGTTGCGCAAATGCTGTGGGTCGATATTGGATCGGTCGGTTACATAGGCCAGTTTTTTGGTATTAACGAAAGAGATAATTTCGAGCTTTGTCATGTTAATGAGCGGCCGAACAATCTGGATCGCATGCCCGTCAATCTTCCGCACGGGCGGAATTCCGGAAATTCCCAAAGAACCGGCTCCCCGTAAAAGAAACATCAGCACAAGTTCCGCATTATCGTCCGCGTGATGGCCGAGGGCAATTTTGTTGAATCCGTTTTGCCGGGCGATTTTTATAAAGAAATCATAGCGAAGATGTCGGGCGGCCTCCTCAAGGGAGAGCCGTTTTTGGTTTTTATAGGCTTCAACATTTACCTTTTTAATATAGGCCGCTATATGGTGCGAGTGCGCCAGGGCGGTGACAAAATCGGCGTCATGATCGGATTCAGTTTTACGAAGGCCGTGATTTAAGTGCGCAATCCCTAATTTGAGTGAAAGCGCGGGAGTAAAATCGGAAATCAGATCAAGGAGCGCGACCGAATCAGCGCCCCCCGAGACACCGATCAGGACGGCGTCTCCGGGTTGGAACATCCGATGGTCCCGGATGGTCTGCGCGACGGATTTGGCAAAATTAGGGTTGTAGCCGTTTGGCGATAAGTCCATGGATCAGTCTGGCCGCTTTCTTATCCCAAATTCCGATCCCTCCGCAGCGGACGCCCACCTCGGTACGATTCGACGCTAACACTACGATTTTTAGGGTCACCGGGGTACCATCGGCGCGACGGGCTTTGAGGATCGTTTTAAGACCATTGGCCAGTGATTCTTCCAGCGGCATTTTTAACGCCTCCAAAGTCGCTTTGCCGGCCTCAACGCATTGATAATATTCGGCCGTATATGTTCTCTTCAATTCACCTTGAACATAGGAGAATGTCCCCGCCCCTACTCCGGCGCCGACTATAAATGCGGCACACCCGGTCATAACGATGTAACACGTTAATAATGGAATGACCAAAACTTTTCGCATTTTACACGCCTTTCATGGGTTCAAAAAATACCGTTAACGCAACAGGCCTCCTTTTGGCATTTTGTAGATGGTGAGAATAGGCGATAAACCTCAACAAGTCAAGGATAAACACAACATATTGGACTTATAGATAAATACAATAATAGATCTTGTAGTAGAAAGGTGTATTTTCTTTTCCTCTTGAAAATTTATTTTTATCGATTATAATTGAAAAGTTGGTTGTGCTAGGCGGGGAGTTAGCGGTGCCCTTTTCCCGAAATCCGCTTTATGCGGGGCTGAATCCCTTCCCGAGGCTTTAATCCCGGAGTGGAAGAACCATCCGATCGGACGCCGCGCAACAGACGGTCATGAATCTCGTCAGGTCCGGAAGGAAGCAGCGATAAGTGATGCGGTCTGTGTCGTGGTTTGACCCCGATCAAATGCATGGTGAACCATTTTAGGAAAGAATTCAAAGGAGGGTGCACAACCACTGTTTTTTTAGGAGACCATACCAATTTCCGTACTACCGCAGAACCATTCAGAGCGAACGATAGTGCGACTTGGCGCGATTTGGTCGGACCCATCCAAAATCTTACCTATTGTCTTGACATTGCTTAAGATCGTCTTATTTTTTGGGCAAAGTTCAGTTTAGGGACAAATCTTTTTATTCATAAATCCAGGGAACAATTTATTAAATGAGCCAAAAAAAGAAGTCGCAAAAGAGCGTCCAAATCGAAACGGACGAATCCGCTGAAACGACTGCCAAAGTGAATCCGGAGGAAGAGAATCAAGTCCTCGTGGACGAAAATTCTGTTGAGGCTCTGACAGAAAAAAAATTGGCGATCGAAAAGGAAGCGCACGAAAATTACGATCGATTTTTAAGGGTTTCAGCAGAATTTGAAAATTATAAGAAACGTACTGATCGAGAAATGGGGGAATTCCGCAAATATGCCAACGAGACTTTTATAAAGGAGATGCTCCCCGTGGTGGACAATCTGCAGCGTGCGATTGCTTCCGCGAAAGAAAAGGGGGAAAAAAACAACGGGCTGGTCGAAGGTGTCCAACTGACCCTCAAAGATATGTTGAAAGTCTTTGACAAATTCCGTGTCAAGCCGATCGAGGCGTTGGGTGAGATATTTGACCCCACTTACCATCAAGCCGTGCAACAAGAAGAAACGGAGAACCATACGGACAATACGGTCATCCGTGAGCTTCAGACCGGCTATACGATTCATGATCGGCTGCTGAGGCCGTCCATGGTTATCGTGGCAAAATCGAGTTCGAAAAAGAAAGATCCTAAAAAAAGGATAAAGATTAAAAAAGAAGGCGCATAACTGCCGCCTACAAGAAGGAGGGAAGAGATGGGCAAGGTAATCGGAATTGATCTCGGCACCACAAACTCATGCGTTGCCATAATGGAAGGCAAAGATGCCAAAGTTATCACCAATCCGGAAGGGGGGCGCACGACACCCTCGATTGTATCTGTTACCGACGGCAACGAACGGCTGGTGGGCCAAATTGCTAAAAGACAGGCCATCACCAACCCTGAAAATACGGTTTTTGGTGTTAAAAGGCTGATCGGCCGGAAATTTCAATCGCCTGAGATTCAGCACGATAGTAAAATACTCCCTTATAAGATGGAGGAAGCCGGCAACGGCGATGTTCGTATCAACCTGAAAGAGAATCGATACAGTTCGGCAGAGATTTCAGCCTTCATTTTAGGAAATATCAAAAACACGGCCGAGGAGTACCTGGGTGAAAAAATTACCGAAGCCGTTATCACGGTTCCGGCTTATTTTGACGACAGCCAACGGCAAGCCACCAAGGATGCCGGAAAAATAGCCGGCCTCAATGTATTGCGTATCATTAACGAGCCGACGGCTGCATCTTTGGCGTACGGACTTGACAAAAAGAGCGAAGAGAAGATCGCCGTTTTCGATCTGGGCGGCGGTACTTTTGACATATCCATCCTCGAAATCGGAGAAGGGGTGTTTGAGGTTAAATCCACCCACGGCGGTCCCCAGCTGGGCGGCGAGGATTTTGATTTGCGTTTGATCGATTTTCTGGCCGATGAGTTCAAAAAAGATCAGGGCCTCGATTTGAGAAACGATAAGATGGCCCTGCAACGACTCAAAGAGGCTGCCGAAAAAGCCAAGATGGAGCTCTCCACATCCATGGAAAGCGATGTGAATCTGCCTTTTATAACGGCGGACGCCAGCGGACCCAAACATTTAAATATTAAAATTACGCGTGCTAAACTGGAATCCCTGGTGGCCGATCTTCTGGATAAGCTTGAAAGGCCATGTCTGACGGCGCTGAAAGATGCCAGCCTGGATCCGGCTGAAATCAATGAGGTTATTTTGGTCGGAGGTATGACACGCATGCCGGCGGTCCAGGAGCGGGTCAAAAAGATTTTTGGCAAAGAACCCCACAAGGGAGTCAATCCGGATGAGGTGGTTGCCTTAGGAGCGGCAATTCAAGGCGGTGTCCTAAAGGGCGATGTCAAAGACGTTCTTCTGCTTGATGTTACGCCTTTGTCTTTAGGGATTGAAACCCTGGGTGCGGTGATGACCAAATTGATTGAAAAGAATACCACCATTCCGACCAAGAAAAGCCAGGTTTTTTCCACCGCGGCCGATAATCAGCCTGCGGTTTCGATCCATGTACTCCAAGGTGAGCGCGAGATGGCCGGTGGCAATAAAACCCTGGGACGCTTTGAGTTGGTGGGGATACCGGTTGCCCCCAGAGGGGTTCCGCAAATCGAAGTGACCTTTGATATCGACGCCAACGGGATTGTACATGTCTCGGCCAAAGACCTGGGAACCGGTAAGGAACAGTCCATCGAGATTACGGCTTCATCGGGCCTATCCCAGGAGGAGGTCGACAAGGCCATTAAAGAAGCCGAACTGCATGCCGATGATGATTTAAAGAAAAAAGAATTAGCCGAGGCACGCAATTCGGCCGATGCGCTGATGTATTCGACCGAGAAGTCGATCAAAGATCTGGGAGACAAGGTCGACAGTGCTACCAAAGCCAATGTGGAGACCGCCATCGAGTCTCTCAAAAAATCCCTCGAAGGATCCGATACGGAAGAGATCAAGCGCAAAAGCGAGGAAT
>CAZHAH010000136.1:0-16571 GCA_964530095.1 uncultured Desulfobacteraceae bacterium
GAGGGGGTAATCCGGGGCCTGGCCGGATGCGGACTTCAGAAGCGTATGGGCCAAATGCTTGGCATGACCGCCGTGGGAGGCCGTGCCGGCAGCCACGGCGCGAGCCAATCCTCTGGCCACCATTGGCTTTCAAACTGGTCCCAAGCCACCGGGACACCTTGCTTTTCAGCTTCGGCAACCATCTGCAAAGTTGCCTGATCAGAAGATTTTTCCATATACCCCCCCTTTCGTTGCTATCGGTGAATTACTGAAAATGGATGCTCGCCTTCCGGGGTTTGATTGAAACCCCGGACACTGAAACGCTTTGGAATTGGCTCGACTGGTTCTTGAAAACGAAATCCAAGGGAGGGGCTAAGGAGCAGCGGCTGGAGCGATGGTCAGAAAGCGATTGATGAGTGAAATAAATAATTGGGTTTCAGCAATCCATTTGAGAGGTATTGCGCGATTCCCTTCCCTGGCGAGCAACTATAAAAAGATTGGCTGTGACTGTCAAATGAAAAAAGTGTTTCCCGCTGTATGAAAATGTTGTTATAGATGATATGGAAATTTTTCATAAAAGAATCTATCTAAGAGCCTGGGAGGTAAGCTATGGCGCAAGTTTTTGGACCGAATGAACTTGTGGAGGATGTCCAAAAGGGAGATCTTTGTATCGGGTGCGGGGCATGTGTGAATTTATGCCCCTATTTTAAGAATTATCGCGGTAAAACCGCCATGCTGTTTCCCTGCACCCTGGAAAAAGGGCGCTGTTTTGGGTTTTGTCCAAAGGTTGAGGTGGACCTGGATGAATTGTCGACCCGGTTTTGGAACACGCCCTATGACGGACGTCCCCTGGGGCATTATAACGAGGTGGTGTCGGCCCGGGCTGGAGATAAGATTGCCGGGGAGGGTTTTAAAGGTGGCGGAACGGTGTCGGCCCTGATGACATTCGCATTGCAGGAAGACCTTATTGATGCTGCGGTGCTCACCGGCCGCAGAGGGATGATTGCCGAACCCCGCCTGGTGACCCGGGTAGAAGATATTTTCAAATGCGCCTCCTCTAAATTTATGGCGGCACCCACGCTAGCGGTGCTCAACCAGGGCGTGGCGGAAGGGTACCGGAAAATGGGGATCGTCGGCACACCGTGTCAGCTGACGGCTGTGGCTCAAATGCGTACCAATCCCACGCAGAAAGAAGATTTCGCTGACCCGGTGGCTCTGACGGTGGGTCTGTTTTGCAACTGGGCCCTCGATACGCGCCAGCTGGAGGCGTTGCTGTCGGAAAAGATAGATATTTCAGGTATTCGCGGCATGGATATCCCGCCGCCGCCGGCCAACATGATGATTTTGGATACGGAGACGGGGCGGGTTGAGGTGCCGCTTTCGGAAATTAAACCGTTGATTCCGGAAACGTGTTTTATCTGCCCGGACATGAGCGCTGAATTTTCTGATGTTTCGGTTGGGATGTATGAAGGGCGGCCGGGTTGGAACACCCTCATTGTCCGCACGGAGAAGGGTGCGGAACTGGTGGATAAAGCCAACCGTGAAGGATTCCTGGAAACCGATGAATTTCCCGCAGATAACCTGAAACATCTCAGCGGCGCGGCGGCAGACAAAAAAGCCCGTGCTTTACGAATGCTGATCCGAAGAGAACTGATCAATACCGAGAACGGCAGACGATCTGCGCTGAGAATGTCACCCGAAGTGGTCGAACAGTTACTAAACAAATAGGGACGGAGGAATTATGTCAGTAATTCAATATGGCCAGGCGGGAGGCCGACACCTGCTCATGGGCAACGAAGCGATTGCCCGGGGTGCCTTGGAGGCCGGGGTCAGTGTGGTCACGGGTTATCCTGGAACGCCATCATCTGAAATCATCGAGACGCTGGCTAAAGTTTCAGCTGATCAAAATCTCTACGTAGAATGGTCGGTCAATGAAAAAGTGGCCATGGAGGTAGCGGCCGCAGCCTCTTTTGCGGGACTGAGATCACTTTGCGTTATGAAACAAAACGGTGTCAGCGTGGGATCGGATTTTCTGCTTCATTTAGCCCTATCCGGAACCCGGGGCGGAATGGTGTTGATTCACTGCGATGACCCCGGAGCGCTCTCCAGTGCCAATGAAGGCGAAGCGCGTCACTTTGCCAGGATGCTGGAATTGCCGCTGCTGGAACCCGGGGATTTCCAGGAAGCCAAAGACATGCTTAAGGTGGCTTTTGAGCTCTCCGAGGAGATTCACAATGTGGTCCTGGTTCGCAGTGTGACGCGACTGTCGCATGCCAGCGGAAACGTGGTTTTCGGTGCGCTTCCGCAGATAGAGAAAAAGGCCTTTTTTAAACATGACGGGTTTCTGCTGGATCCTTTGGAAGGCCCCATGGTCAGCCTGCCGGCGCCTTTCAGACACGGCGAGCAACAAAAAAAACTCACTCAGGCGATCGCCAAATTTGAAACGTCTCCGTTTAACACATACAAGGGGCCTGATGCGCCGGAGCTGTTGGTGATTACCTCAAGCGCCTGTCATCTGTACTGCAAAGAAGCCATCAGCCTGTTGGGGGTTGAGGCGCGTGTCGGTTTGCTGAAGCTGGGAACGACCTGGCCCCTGCCGCCCCAATTGATGCAAAAATATCTTGGACTGGCCGAAAAGATTCTGATTGTCGAAGAGGTCATTCCGTTTTTGGAAGAGAATGTCAAAGTTTTGGCGGCTGAACTCGCAACCCAAATAGGTACCAAAACTTTTTTCGGCAAACGCGAAGGCGATATCCCCATCACGGATGAAATGAATCCGGATCTGGTGGTGGCGGCCTTAGCGAAAATTTTGGACATCAACTATAATCCTGTGCCTGAGGCTTACGCCAAACGGGCTCAGGAGCTGGCCTTTTTCGGAGCCCCCGGCCGTGATCTCACTTTCTGTGCCGGTTGTCCGCATCGGGCATCGTTTTGGTCCATTCACAATGCCCTTTTGATGGACGGAAGGGAAGGATTTGTGTGCGGCGATATCGGATGCTATTCCATGGCTGCGCTCCCGACCGGTTTCAGCACTTTAAAAACGCTGCATGCCATGGGTAGCGGGGTGGGACTAGCCAGCGGCTTTGGCAAGCTGGGTCAGTTTGGTATGGACCAACCGGTGCTTGCCACTGTGGGGGATTCGACCTTTTTTCACGCCGTACTGCCGGCCTTGGTCAATGCGGTTCACCACCAATCGGATATCACCATTGTGGTTCTGGATAACAGCGGTACGGCCATGACCGGTTTTCAGCCCCATCCCGGACTTCCGGTGGATGCCGGCGGAAACCAGGTTCCCGCCATCGATGTCGCCAAAGTATGTGAAGCCATGGGAGCCACGGTAAGGATCGGCGATCCCTTTGATATGGATAAAACCCGGCAAACGCTGTTTGAGCTTTTTGAGATTAAGGGATTAAAGGTTCTGGTTTTAAAACAGATGTGCGCCTTGAGCCCTGAGAAGAAGGCCAAAAAAATGTATGAAGTGTCTGTGGATGAAAATATTTGCATCGGCCAAAACTGCGGATGCAATCAATTATGTACGCGTATATTCAAATGTCCCGGTCTTAATTATGATGAGGATAGGGGGGTATCCAGAATCGACGAGGTGATCTGTGCCGGATGCGGCGTATGTGCATCCATTTGTCCTTCGCATGCGATTCAAAGAAAGGAGGTGGCTTAAATCATGGGAGACGTTACGCTTTCACAGGACCCTTACAATGTCATCATCACCGGCGTCGGCGGGCAGGGCAATGTGCTGGCCTCCCGGGTCGTGGGGAATATGCTGTCGCAAAAAGGGCTTAACATCACAATTGGCGAAACCTTCGGTGCCTCCCAGCGCGGCGGGTCGGTGATGAGCCATTTGCGGATTTCATCCGGCTCGAGCTGGTCGCCTCAGATACCCAAAGGGAAATGCCATATGGTTGTTTCCCTGGAACCTACCGAGGCCATTCGGGTGCTCATGGGATATGGGAATCCGGAAACCAAAGTACTGTGCAACACCCGTCCCATCTATTCCATCGGAGTGCTATCCGGTGAATCGAACTATCCGTCATTAGGCGACGTAAAAGAATGGATCGAAGAACTGTCCCAAAACGCCTGGTTTCTGGAAGCAACCGAGAAAGCACTCGATTTGGGGAACCCGATCTATGGCAACATTATGATGATCGGTGCCCTGGCATCCACCCGGGCGCTTCCCCTGGAGCGCGAGGATTTTGAGAACGTGATTTCCGCGACCATGCCGCCTGACAAAGTCGAGGTCAATTTAAGGGCCTATGATATGGGGAGGGAAATGGTGGACATATGAACGGGGAAGGGGATCTTCATGTAAAAAGAAAAGGTGCCGTCTGCACGCTGGTGATCGATAATCTCGAAAAGCACAACGCCCTGACGCTTGAATGCCTCGTCAAAATGGGCGAAACCTTCGATCGACTTGCCACGGATCAAGAGGTTCGCACGGTCGTGATACGCGGGGCAGGAGAGACGGCCTTTTCGGCCGGCTTTGACATTGCGGCATTTGGCAACCGAAACGATGCGGACTTACAGTCGCGACACGAGAAAACCCACCCCTTTGATAAAGCCATGCAGTCCATACGCAGTTATCCTTATCCGATCATCGCCATGCTCAACGGTTTTGCCTACGGCGGCGGATTCGAACTGGCCCTTACGTGTGATATTCGCATCGCCGCTGAACATGTCAAAATGGGGATGCCGCCGGCAAAAGTCGGGCTTGTTTATCGGTATGACGGGTTTAAACGATTTATGACCGTGCTGGGATACACCCGCACGCTGGAGCTTTTTTTAACCGCACGGTCCTATGACAGTGCAAAATGCCTTGAGATGGGAATCGTAAATCATGTGGTGCCAGGCGATGAGCTGGAATCCTTTGCCTACGATCTGGCACATGAGATGACGCAGCTGGCGCCTTTATCTCTGCGCCATTCCAAGTATATCTTAAATAAAATCTGCGAATATCCCGCAATCAGTAAAGAAGATCTGGACAAATTCGATTCCCTTCAGATGCAGGCCTTCATGAGCGACGATCATGAAGAGGGGAAACGGGCTTTCATCGAAAAACGCAAACCTAAATTCAAAGGCCGATGACTAATTCTGGTTATACGTTGAAAAAAAATCAAAAATTTAGTAAGTATGCAATATGAATAAAATATCCCACGATGTTAACGATGAAACAATAGAAGCTAAGGCTCGCTGGTTTCGTGCCCTTCCGCTGTCCGAAAGAATGGAGATGCTTTGCAATTTCACCGACCTGGCATTGGAAATAAATCCCGATTTAGCAGGAAAAAAAGATGCTCAACCGACTAAGGGGCGTGTTCGAATCCTTTCAGAAGCACGAGGTTAGGTATGTTGTGATCGGAGGTATCGCTGCCGTTCTTTACGGGGTCCCAAGAGCCACTTTTGATTTAGATATCCTTGTTGAGGCCACCCCCGAAAATACCTGCCGCTTGCTTGATGCCCTCTTGGACGCTGGCATGAGTACCGCATCCCTCACTAACGTTGATGAAATCCTTTCAAACGAAATTACCATATTTAAAGATCGCGTACGTATTGACGTTCAAACATCCACACCCGGCTTGCGTTTCCAGGATGCATGGAAACAGCGCAAAACCATGGAGTATCAGGGACAGTCATTTTATGTCGCCTCGCGTCAGGATTTGATTTCCTCGAAACGAACTGCGGGAAGGGATGTGGATCTTGAAGATGTGCGTTTATTAGAACTCCCGAACAAAGAAAAAGACGTATAAACTTTGCGAACTTTGCCTGCCCCATAAGTCCGAAAGATCTTATGGAGGCTCCTTTGCGGTGAGGTAAAATGTAAATAAAAGGTACGACCCAAGACAGAAAGGACGATATACGACCATATGTCAAACAAGTGTCGAATCTGCAATAAGGTTAAAGGAAAACGCGGCTGTAGAATTTACGACGATCAGTTGATATGCCCGCGTTGCTGTGGTGAAAATAGAGGCGGACAATGCGAAGGGTGTCGGTACTATCAAGAGAGCACCCGTTATCAGGCGGCCAAAAAAGAGTCCTTGGGCCTCAAAAAATTTACCGTCGAGCTGAATCCAGAAATCGATGATGCGGTCGACCGGGCCATGGAGGCTGTGGAAAGGAGAAAATTTTCAAAAGCGGAAAAGATTCTTGACGGTCTGATTCAAGAGCATCCGAAGCACCACATGGTAATGTATGGCATGGGGGTGTTTTTTGCCATGCAGGAGAGATATGACAAAGCAATCGAGTATTTTAAAAATGCAGTTGAGGAGTTTCCAATTTTCGTGGAAGCCTATTACAATCTGGCCATTGCCTATAAGAGCATCTTTGATATCGCCAACATGGTAAGAGCTTCAAGAAAAGTAATCGAGCTGGCGCAACCGGGCAGTGAGTATTATGACAATGCCCAAGACCTGATCGGGATGATGGAACAATCGATGCGGAAAGACGGCGGGGTTGGCTTAGAGGCCTTTATCAATGGTCAGGATGAATTCGACCGGGCTTTTATTTTGATGGAAAAGGGCGATTGGAACGGCGCTATCAAAGGGTTTGAACGCGCTATTCGATGGAACTCGGGTTTGCCTCAACCATACAGTAACATGGGAATCTGTTATGCGAAGATGGGGAAAAAGCAAAGCGCGCTGATAGCTTTTGAAAAAGCGCTTGAAATCGACCCAAACTATGAACCGGCCATGATCAACAAAACAGCAACGGAGCAGTTAACAGACGGCCAGTGCTTATCGGGCGATGTGAAAGACATTCGTTATTATGGAAAAGGCCGAACGGATCGATAGTGCTCATTTGGGATATGACCACGACCAACAATTTGAAAGTGCGGGTCATTATTTTATAAGTTTCTATGATTTTTTTATTTTTTAGCTGCGAGATGCTCTGCAGCCCGTTATTTTCTCCCATTAATCCAAAAAAGTCTTGCAATCTACCCCAAATATGATTACATTGTATCACAATCAAATACATTGGAGGTAATGTATGAGCACGGCACTGTCAGTAAGAATTTCAGACGATTTGGCCTCAAAACTATTTGAAATCGCTGAAGAAACAGAAAGATCAAAATCTTTTCATATCCAGAAAGCTTTAGAATCGTATCTGACTGAACTCGCAGATTTGCAGGTTGCCTATGATCGGTTACATGATACCAGGGATCCTGTCATTTCTATTGAAGACATGAGAAAAGAACTTGAGCTTTAAAATCGCTTTCAAAAACTCAGTGGCACGTGATCTCAAGAGGATCGACAAAGATCAAGCTGATAGAATCTTGAGAAAAATTGAAGAAAAGCTTCCGGAAAAAGCAGAAACTTTTTCCATATTGTCGGGAAAATTCTCTGGTTTAAGAAAATTCCGAGTTGGGGATTACAGGGTAATTTACTCTATCATCGGAGATACTGCACTTATTTTAAGAATCAGCCATCGACGAGAGTCATATAGATAAGAAAATAACACATCGCTGAAGAGGGAAGCGCAAAATTCCGCGCGCCCCTCAGCTTTTTGTTAAATGCCAACAGGAGTACAAATGATGAGAAGATCTATTTTACTTTTGATTCCTACCTTGATAGGAAGGGAGAGAGTATAAAATTCGATGCTCGACAAAGGTATCCGACTCTAAGGTATGAGTTATTTACTTTTTTATGGACGTCCCGGATAACTGATGCTTGAACTGATAGCTAAACGACTGTTGGCCGGAGTGGTTACCTTGTTTGCGGCCACAATTGTTTTTTTGTTGCTACAGAGGTCCAACCCGGTGATTTCGCGACTGCGAGACTGGGGCGATTTGCAACACCAGACCACGTTGAGATTGTCCGCGAGTCGTACGGACTTTACCGCCCGGTACATGTTCGCTATTTGGATTGGCTGAGCCGTATTTTCGAAGGCAACCTTGGATATTCGTGGGCAAACAGACGTGAGATAGGATCTTTAGTTTCTTGGCGGATCGCTAACACTCTATTTCTGGCGACGGTTACCGCGCTCATCGCGGTGCCATTGGCGGTCGGGCTGGGGCTTCTCGCGGCGGCACGATACAATTCCATGCTTGATCGGATTATTTCGGCCACAGCCATCGCTACATTTGCGGTACCGGACTTTGTGATTGCTTTCATCTTGGTCTTTTTGTTGGCGGTCACACTGCCATTGTTTCCAGCCATCGCACTGCTCATCGAACCCGCAAGCATCTGGCAAGGTCTCTATATCGTTTCGTTGCCCGTCCTCACTTTGTGCTTGACGATGATGCCAAACATCATCCGCCTCACTCGTGCCGCGCTGATTAACATACGCACACGCCCCTACATCGAGATGGCTATCTTGAAAGGTTTGCCTGAGCGTCGGGTATTGATCCATCATACTTTCCCCCATGCTGTTGGGCCAATCATGAATGCCGTGATTCTAGGCATAGCCAACCTCGTTGTGGGTGTCGTCTTAGTGGAGATCGTATTTGCCTACCCAGGGATCGGTCAGTTGATGGTCGATGCCGTTCGGATGCGTGATGTCCCGGTCGTACAGGCATGCGGTCTGATCTTCACGGTAACCTATATTGTACTCATGCTTGTGGCGGATATCATTGCAATAATCAGCAATCCACGCCTGGCAACCAAAAAGACGCCTCGGGTAAAACTAATTTATGGGAAGGAGAACAAACGGATGAGGGCAAGACGAGTTGTGGCAATAGCCACTTCGATCGTGATCCTTAGTGTTGGTTTTTTCTTTGTTCGTGATTATTTGCGTGGTTACCGGCTTCAGCAAATTGATACCGAAGACATCTCAAAAGTCGAAACCACACCAACCGCTGCTCCAGGGGACCAAATCACGGCAAGAGATCTGTTTGCAGACAGCTATCAGGGCATGGGTCCGGTTGACAACGCCAATTTTATGCCGCCTGACTATGCCAAGCCTGCGCTACATGAGTTCTGTGGTACCTTGATCATCGCCGCAACCAAAATTTCTGGTCGTCGCATTGGGCCGACGGTGATAAGAAATTTCGGCTCATTTCCAGCACTTAAGGTCAACTTCTTTACCTTTCAAAGTCATCTCGTACCGATTGAGCGTAACATACTCCTTGAGGGTGACGGCAGCGCCTGGAACATAATCCTCGGCTCCGGACGAATCTGGTCCGATCCCGATGACAAAGATTATTCGCGGGCAGCCTTTCCGTTTACACTTGTTGGATCAAGATGGGGCCAGACCCATAACGGTATTGCGATCTTCCTCTATAATCAAAAGAACGTATCAGCACTAAGATTTCAAATAGTGCAGGAGGCAGCACCAAGGGCGAAATTCGATGGCTGGGGTCAAGCACAGGTGAAATATCTACCTGCCCCGCTCCGGGATCAGGCTGCGTTGATTAGGGGTTTTAAGGAGGAATTGGCGCTCCAAACCCCAATCCACGCTTGGAAAGAGCTGGAGCAAAACTATGATCCCCAAATGTTGGATAGAATCGATTCTACCAGCAATCGAGAGAACATCACGCTAAGCGGTTTAATCATCGATGATGTTGTTTATGCTCGCGCTTGGCGCACGCGTTATGGTGATTACCCCTATCGGGACCAGATGCGGCATGGTGTCTATTCAATTTCGAAATCTTTGGGTGCGCTGGTGGCGATGCTGCGCCTGGCCCAGAAGTACGGCGATGAAATATTCGACCTCCGGATTACCGATTACGTCTCCATCGACTCGGATCACGATGGTTGGCAAAATGTCACCTTTGGCGAGACCCTCAATATGGCCACGGGGATAGGTGATGCGGAGCCGCGGCGTGTGTCAAACTATGTTGAAGAGAGTGCAAGTGCTCTGGCGCGTAAAGTTTCAGAGGCCCAAACAACAAAGGAGAAATTGAACCTTATCTCCTTTTTCAATAATTACGCCTGGGGACCTGGTGAGGTTTTTCGTTACAGGGATGCCGACACTTTTGTCCTCACCGTCGCAATGGACCGTTTGATAAAGCGCAAAGAAGGTCCCGGGGTAGACCTCTGGGCGTTAATGTTTAAGGAGGTGTTCGAACCGATAGGTATTACCTATCTGCCGACCCTGCGCACAAGAGAACCAAAGGGCGGGCGCGGCGTTCCATTGTTGGCTTATGGCATGATGCCCAACCTCGATGAAGTTGTTAAGCTCGCTAAACTTCTGAACCATGGTGGTCGGCATCGGGGAGAGCAAATTCTTAGTGCATCAAAGCTCGCTGAAGCATTGGGGCCATCAATGAAAATCGGACTTCCAACCGGATGGAAAATAGTGGATGGAGAAACCCATTACCACATGTCATTCTGGCAGCATCCCTACAGAGCGCAAAAGGGCTGTCTTCTTCGAATTCCAGCCATGAGTGGTCACGGCGGCAACTATATAATAATCATGCCCAACGGTATCACCGCTTTTCGATTTGCAGACGGACGCTACAGCAGTCCCGGTACATGGGACAGTTCCGGTTTAAGAAAAGTAGCTGATTATATTCGGCCGTTCTGCAGCAATCAGGATTAATTTTCCAAGGCTTTAAACCCGACTCCATCTGGATTGCGAGCCTTTGGCAACGGATGCATCCTCAGCATATTGTATTTGCAAAACCTATCAAAGCTGTATATATTAAACTTATTCTACACAGAAATCTGACCTGAACCGACTGCACATCCTGGGGCGAAAATCACGTTAGAGCACTCCTGCAACTGAATGATACCATCAATACTGTTGAACATAACGAGACTCAACTATATTGCAAGTATCCTTAACTGCATAAAATCTGAATCATTCCCATCTTAATAAATTGGAGATCCTTCAAATGATTAACAAACCTTCTATGAAGAGCTAAATGCGAAATGCATAAACATAATCGGGGACGTCCTTTAGTTTTCCAGTTTAGAGAAATCCATTTCTATAATTTTGATCTTGCATGCCAAGAAAATCGAGAATAGATGCACCTCGGGGCGTTACATCACATCATGGTTCGGGGCATTGTGGGGAGATAGGGGACATCCTTAACCGCCCAGAATCTGAATGCGGATTTTCCCGGAACCTTCGAGCATTTTCTGTATTTCACCCAAAGTGCCTTGAGATGGGGGTCGTCAATCATGTGGTGCCAGGTGATGATTTGGAATCCTTTGCCTATGATCTGGCACATGAGATGACGCAGCTTGCGCCTTTATCTCTGCGCCATTCCAAATATATTTTAAATAAAATCTGCGAATATCCCGCAATCAGTAAAGAAGATCTGGACAAATTCGATTCCCTTCAGATGCAGGCCTTCATGAGCGATGATCATGAAGAGGGCAAACGGGCTTTCATCGAAAAACGCAAACCGCAATTCAAAGGCCGATAACTCAGTCTTGCATCCCCTCCGATAATTATCAATCCGGCACCTTGGTCATCAACATAGAAAAGATCTGGGATTTTTGCTTAGGGCAACCCAATTTTTCGCACACGGTAATTGACAATCCAGCTAAAATAAATGCGTATTAATCAAAGATCAAGGTTTGACCCCAGTGCTTTAAGCCTGACCCCATTTCCATTTCGGATGTGCTATTTCAAGAGCATGGCAATTGCCGTAAAAGCTTCCTGTAGATCAAGGTATTTTGAAGCATAATCTGCACACAAAAGCTCATCGTTCAGGAAGCGGTCATGCTTCTCTGTACCCTTGTTTGCGACAGTAGCAGCAAGCTCCACAGGATCATCCGGTCCATCGAGAAGAACTCCCTTGAGGTGATGAACGAGGTCAACAGGATGGCAGTCTGACACTGTAATTGCCAATCCGTCCCGCGTGACCTTTAGTCCTCTGGACTTGAGCAGAATCGCAACTGTATTTACGATCCGATCCCCTTTCCAGATGAAAAGCAGGGAGTCTTTTCCCGCTTGAAGAATTGGCGATTCAGCCAACCGGTAGCCCAAAAAGAACTTCCGGCCTTCCATAAGCAAATCTTTGGATGTCGAGTCCAGGTAAATCGGAATATCGATTGAAGTGTAAATCCTTCTCATCTCTTCTCGGATTCTGTCATCGATCAGGCAGCCGCTTCCCACAAATTTCGGTGGCCGTCCCCCTTTGGCAGGCGAAAGTTCAATCAGCTTCTTCTCAACATCTACAGCGAGAATTACCCACCTTCGTCCAGCGAAGATCAGATACATGATGTAGGGGACGTCCATTAGTTTTCCAGTTTAGAGAAATCCATTTCTATAATTTTGATCTTGCATGTCAAGGAAATCGAGAATAGATGCACCCCGGGGCGTTACATCACATCATGGTTCGGGGCATTGTGGGGAGATAGGGGACATCCTTAACCGCCCAGAATCTGAATGCGGATTTTCCCGGAACCTTCGAGCATTTTCTGTATTTCACCCAAAGTGCCTTGAGATGGGGGTCGTCAATCATGTGGTGCCAGGTGATGATTTGGAATCCTTTGCCTATGATCTGGCACATGAGATGACGCAGCTTGCGCCTTTATCTCTGCGCCATTCCAAATATATTTTAAATAAAATCTGCGAATATCCCGCAATCAGTAAAGAAGATCTGGACAAATTCGATTCCCTTCAGATGCAGGCCTTCATGAGCGATGATCATGAAGAGGGCAAACGGGCTTTCATCGAAAAACGCAAACCGCAATTCAAAGGCCGATAACTCAGTCTTGCATCCCCTCCGATAATTATCAATCCGGCACCTTGGTCATCAACATAGAAAAGATCTGGGATTTTTGCTTAGGGCAACCCAATTTTTCGCACACGGTAATTGACAATCCAGCTAAAATAAATGCGTATTAATCAAAGATCAAGGTTTGACCCCAGTGCTTTCTTAACTTCTTTATCAGTGATCGTATCTATCTCCGCAGCACTGAAATCGCTTAAACCTCTATTCCTGGAACGTTGATTATCTGGTGAAGATTCAACCTTCGAGGCTGATGGTTCCGGATTAATAAACCGTTTAAATTCGTTCTCTGAGGCCTTTTTCAGTTTTGTCAGTGCTTTGATCTGGGATTTGTTCAGATTATGTTGAATTGAGGCATCCTGGACCTCTTTGCAAGTGGACAGCAGTAATGGCAGGTCATGAATGTAAAAAGAGCGCCATTCCAATGACTTAGGGAGATTACTAAAGATTTTCTCTACCTGTCCCACAAATTTGTGGGACAGCGATTTTGCATCAACCGATATTTCGGACCCACGCTGCTTGCTGCGTCTTATTAAGTCCAATTTGCCCAATAATGTTTTCACCCGATCAACCGGATTCTTACCCATTGGACCATATTCTTTATCCCCGATCAGTTCTGCATCCACGAGTTTCACAATAGCTTCAATCGTCTCAAAAACAGTGAGATCTTCGCGCTGAATATTTTCCGTAGCGGATATTCGCTGTGCCCCGATGTCGTCAACCTCCACAATTTGGGCCTGTATGGTCTGCCTATCCGTATGGTCCCGGATGGCCCGAAACCGGCGTTCTCCGGCAATAAGCTCGAAACGATTTCCTGCGGGTCGGACGAGAATCGGCGCAATTAAACCATCCCGCTGTATGCTCGCTGCGAGTTCCTTCAGTTTGTCCGAATCGAAGATCTTGCGATGCTGATAGGGCGAGGGATCAATGTCCCGGAGATCAATAGCCCGGGTGATACCATCCTGTTCGATATCAGATGTTTTTGGCATAGTGTAGGTGGAAAGGATAAAAAAAATGTTAATGAGCTCTTCATAGTAAGCAAAAAAAATGCCAAAGGAAGCAAAGATTCCGGAAGGACTATGTTTGAAAAAAATAACCGCTGTAATTACACAACGTTATATTTGTTATTGGACAAAAATTAATTTTTTAGCTCGGTTTTTCCCAGGATGTAAGAGCTCTTTAAAACATCCGGAATGCACAGTTTTTAGTGCATCCTGACCAAAGAATTGTGCACATGCTTTGGCATCCATCTCTTTGCGATCACGTTTCGCCCTCACTTCAAGGCGTGCATAGATAGCGATGCCTCACAAGTTGAGCGGAAATTTCGCTCGGTTTTGATTCGGTAATTTTTAAACAATGCATGCATGTTATGTTGAATTTCATGGTTTTTCAGTATACTAAATCAAATCATTAGTTTTGAACAATCAATTATGCTTAAGGTCAGAAAATTTGCCGCAAGGTGGCCAAGTGTCATTTACTAAGGCCAATAAGAAAAAAGGCTTTATCCTCATCAGCATGCTCTTCATGATGGTTTTGCTGGCAGTAACGGCGATAACCTTGAACCGGCGTGCTGCATTGCAAGCCCGAATGGCTTCAAACCAGATCAATAGCATCCAGATCTCTCTGGGGCAGGAGGCGGCTACACAACACGCCATATGGAAACTGACCAAAGACCCCATGTGGCGCACGGCGTCGGGAGGCGAAGACTATAGCTATGCAGGCACAACATACAACCGCAAAGTGTTGAGTTCCTCTGTTACGGGATACACCGATGCGGTTGTCGCCATGGTGACGGCCCCGGGAGCGGCAAGCGGGACCTCCACCGCATTCCGCTATTACCTTGTCGATTTTCTTGCCTTGGTGAGGCCTTATCATGTTTTTTGTGATGCCTGGGACAACATCTATCTGGCCGACTACAGTAATCACTCGGTAATTAAAGTGGACAGTCAGACCGGTGTCATGACCCGGGTGGCCGGCACCGGAACCAGCGGTTACGATTCAGGAGAGGATGGCGGACCGGCCACCAGTGCCCGGCTCAACACTCCCACCGGCGTGTGGGTGGATGCCTCAGGCCTGATCTATATCGCCGATCGGAACAATAACCGCATCCGCCGGGTGGATCTGGCCGGCATCATCACCACCGTAGCCGGAAACGGGACCTACGGATTCAGCGGGGATACGGGCCCAGCCACCAGTGCTAAGCTTAGATACCCAACAGGGGTCTATGGGGATACGGCCGTAAATCTCTATATTGCCGATACTTACAATCATCGTGTTCGCAAAGTGGATACGAGCGGGGTTATCGACACCGTGGCCGGCAACGGAACGGCCGATTTTAGCGGCGACGGCGGGCCGGCAACCAGTGCGGAACTAAAAAAACCGCGCGGTGTTTTCGTGGACAGTACGAATAATATTTATATTGCCGATACTGATAACCACTGCATCCGCAAGGTCAATACTTCCGGCAATATCAGTACCGTGGCGGGGATTGGAGAATCTCCCGAATACTTGGGCGATGGCGGTTTGGCCACCAGCGCCAATCTGAGAAAGCCGAAAGGGGTTTTTGTCGATTCGGCCGGCAACATATTCATCGCCGATCAGGAGAATCATGTCATCAGAGTCGTAAGCGTTCATGACAGTAAAATCTATACCCTGGCCGGAACCGGAACGAGTGGATATGACGGAGGTGACCTGCCGGCCGTAGATAGCCGGCTTAACAAACCCGGTGGCATTACGATGGCATCTACCCGGGGTGGGATGAAAATCTATCTGAGTGACCGGGATAATGATCGAATCCGGATATTGAGATTTAAGATTGAGCCAAAGCTTTATTGATTCCTCACCTAATTTTCACATCTAAATAAAGCTGCCAAACAGATGATTTCACGGCTTAAAGGAATTAAAGGTTATATCTGCTAACCAAAAGCTTTTATGACCTCTCAAAAGTTAAGCTTACGATACGCTGTACGTAACAAAACGGTAAATGCATTATCTGCTTGATTTTTCTATTAAAAAAGAAAAGGGGGCAGAAAATGCAATACGAAAAACTATTACAATCAAAGCGTTCAGACCCACCCAACCCCGATCCATTATATTTCCATTCGTTTTTTGTGTTGATGACATCCATAGATGTGGTTGTAATTAACAATTGCCTTTCTGATTAGTCCCATAACAGCCTCCTTTTTCTATTTTCAATAGAAAAATCAAGCTATTATGGACGTAAAGGCCTTGCCCTCGCAACCACATTCTCATTACGTCTAGATGCATAAACCTTAAAACCGTTGAAATTAAAGATTAGAAACGATAATCACAATCGAGGAAGGTTTAATAGCGATCCGAATATCGGAAGGGAATTAATGTTTTTGAAAAGGTCTGAAATCGTGGAAATATTACAGACATTGCTTTCCCTGTAATAATCTCAATGTACCTCAACTTGACCTTAAACTGAAATAAGACAGGATGTTTAAATTCAAATGCTTAGAGACGACGGTTTCCACTTTTTTATCATAATACTTCAATAGGTGGAAAATCTTTTATCAAATATTAATGTTAGATATGCAAGAGATGTAAACAAAAGAGAAAAAATCATGACCAATAAAGAACACAGAGATCTGTTTGAGCAAGTTAAATCCTATGCATATGGTTATATGGATAATGCGTATGAACGTGCAGTTTTTCCGACTGAAGACGCGATTAATCGTCTTGATGTTTTTGATGAACCGTTGCCAGAAAAACCATGTGATTCATCTGAAATATTGCGCTTGCTCCATGAATACGGGTCGCCTGCAACAGTTGCTCAAACTGGAGGCAGATATTTTGGTTTTGTAAACGGAAGTGCTATTCCTACAGCTGTGGCAGCTAAATGGCTGTCTGACGTATGGGACCAAAATTCAGCGTTATATGTAATCCTCATTCCGGAAAAGTTTTATTAAAAACGCAGCAACAACTGAACAGACGGGGG
>CAZHAH010000137.1:0-16537 GCA_964530095.1 uncultured Desulfobacteraceae bacterium
TGATGTGGTTCCCGGGCACATACTGATCAACCTGAAGAAGTGGGAGTCTCTGCCGGACAACCTAAAGGCGGCGCTTAAAGGTGCGGCCAAAGATTATTTTGATGCACTTAATGACATTTATATGGAAGAAATGAAAAAAGTTGACGAATTGGTAAAGCAGGGCAAAGTCAAATTAAGCTATTTTGATGCTGATTGCATAAAGCAACATGAAGAAGTTGCCGCTAAATTATGGGATGAAATCGCCAAAAGAGGTCCGTCGGGGGTAGAGGCGGTCAAATTAGTCAAAGAGTGGAGAAAAACACTGAAATAAGGGTAGACGTTCACGGGTTCAGGGTTTACCCTAACCCTGGTCGCCTACGGCGCCGCCAAAGGAGGGTAAACCTTTAAACCCATGAACGTTAACTAGTGTCCATCCAGAAATGGTAGATTTTGGTTCAGGACGAGGCCGCAGCGTTTTTGCAACCGCAGGCGTAGCGTGCTACGTTGAGGATTGCAAAAAAGCGAGAACGCTGTCCTGGGCCGAAAGATGCTGTTTATGGATGGACACTGAATTTGCAAAGAGGGCTTTAGATGGCCAAGGGAATCAAGCTTCTTTTTAGTCTAGTCGATGCGTTTACTCAAAAAACAAGCAAATATGCCTGTCTTCTGGTTTTTGTGATGATGGTTACCACGGCATGGGAAGTCATCGCACGCTATGTGTTTAACAGCCCAACCACCTGGGTCTGGCCGGTTAACAGACAGCTTTTTGGCATATTCATACTTTTTGCCGGGGTTTATACCACCTCTAAAGGCGGCCATATCAGGATCGAAATTCTGTATGACCATTTACCTCCCAGAATCAAATACTTCGCACGACTGCTTTCCCTGGCAGCCTTAATTTGCTTCATGGGCGTTCTGGTCTGGCAGAGCGCCTGGATGGGTTGGAATGCATGGATGGTAAAAGAACTGTCCGCACGCGCATTTCGTATCCCTTTATATCCTTTTAAACTGCTCATTCCGGTATTTGCCTTTCTTTTCCTGCTTCAGGGGATCGCTGTTTTTATCAAAGGTGAAGATTGATGGCGCCAGTAGGTGGGGATAGAGACTTATGAGCACCGAACTCGTCACCCTTATTTTATTCAGCGGGCTTGTATTTCTTTTGACCCTTGGCGTACCGGTCGTCTTTGCCCTTGCCGGTATCAGCATCCTTGTGGCCTTCATCCAGGGAGGGGCCAATGACCTCTTTATTGTCGCCACCACGACTTACCGGCAAATAACCGAATACAGCTTAATGAGCATCCCCTTATTCCTCCTCATGGGGAATTTTTTACTTCATTCGGGCATATCCGACCGTCTGTTTAAGGCCCTCAATTATTGGTTGTCGGGTGTAAGAGGGGGATTGGCCATCGTTTCCGTGGGTGTGTGTGTCGCACTCGCCATGTGCGGGGGTTTTGGTCCCGGCATCCTGATGATGGGTCTGATTGCCGTGCCCGCCATGCTGCGTAACTCCTACGACAAATCCCTGGCCCTGGGGTGTGTCATGGCCGGAGGGGTACTGGGCGAAATTATTCCACCCAGCATCATCATGATTGTTTTTGCTTTTATTGCAAGGCTCTCAATCGGCCGGCTTTTTTTTGGAGGAGCGATTCCGGGCTTTATCACCGCTTTTATGTATATCCTTTACATTCTCATAAGGTGTCATTTACAACCCCAATTGGCTCCCCCTATCGCTGAGAAAGTCTCCTGGAAGATGAGGATGGGCGCTCTTCGGGAAATTATCCTTCCGGCACTGTTAATCGTTCTGGTATTAGGGGCCATCTTCCTTGGAATCGCAACGCCTTCAGAGGCCGCCGGCGTGGGTGCTTCGGGCTCTTTTCTGATCTGTATTATTTATCGCAGGTTTACCTGGCAAGTGTTACAGGATGCTTGTCTTGAGACCATGAAAATCAGCGGTATGGCCTTGTGGATTTTAGTGGCGGCCACCCTTTTCGGTGTCGTTTATACAATGGCGGGGGCACAGTCCCTAGTCATGGAAATCGTACAGAGCCTGCAAGTAAACCGTTGGTTCATCCTTATAGCGATGCAAGTCATCCTGCTCATCTTTGGCGCCTTCATGGACGACTATGCCGTCATAACCATATGCGCCCCGATCTTCATCCCCATTGCCCGCCATCTCGGTTTTGATCCCATATGGTTTTCCATTATCTTTATCCTCAATATGCAGGCTGCATACCTGACCCCACCATTTGGCTGGGCCTTGATTTTAATGAAAGGGGTTGCTCCACCGGAAATACATACGCAGGACATCTGGCGATCCATTCCCCCATTTGTGGCAATGCAAATACTGGTCCTGATACTAACCATGTTATTTCCTCAACTGGCACTCTGGCTTCCCGATAAGATGTTTTAGGGTTCCCTTTGGGCGAGCTCTTAGGTATGAAGATATGGCTAATTTCTCATATGGAGATCTGCATCGTATTTCTGAAAAAAGGAGATGAATATGATATCGGAACAGGATCTGGCAAAATTGTCGTACCCGGAGGCACCCAAGATGGTGACGGACAGGGTACCCGGTCCAAAAACACAGAAATTGCTCGAAGATTCATCCCAATACGAATCAATGGCAAGGGGGGCGGGGAGTTTTCCGTGTGTTTATGATGAAGGCCTGGGATCCACGGTTAAAGATCCCGATGGGAATCTTTTTTTAGATATCACGGCCGGGGTCGCTGTGAATTGCGTGGGTCGCAGACATCCAAGGGTGATTGAGGCCATTGAGGCCCAATTGGGGAAGCTGATGCATGCCGTCGATATGACCAATACCCGTCGCATAGAACTGGCTGCCAAGGTATCCGGCATCATGCCCGCAGGGTTGCGCGGTGATTGTGTCAGTTATTTCACCCAGGGGGGCAGCGGGGCTCTCGAAACTGCCATTAAGTTTGCCCGTCGCATCACGGCCAGATCGAAAATCGTCGCTTTTCATGGCGCTTATCACGGTGTGTGGTGTGGCTCCGGGTCGCTGACCACCGGCGAGCAGTATCGCCTGGGGTATGGGCCATCCCTTCCGGGGGTCATCCATGTGCCCTACGCCTACTGTTATCGCTGTTGTTTCAATATGGAGTATCCCGGCTGTGATCTTCAATGTGCCAAATATGTGGATTATGTGCTCAATACACCCTATACAGCCGCGGATGACGTGGCGGCGCTCATTGTTGAACCGCAGCAGGGGGAGGGGGGCTATGTGCATCCGCCCGCCGGATACCTGGAAATTTTAAAAGAAGCCTGCGATAAACACGGCGCTTTATTTCTGGCCGATGAGGTTCAGGCCGGAACTGGGCGTACCGGCAAAATGTGGTCCATCGAACACAGCAGCGTGAAACCCGATATGTTGACATGGGGTAAAGGCATGGGTGGAGACATGCCCATGGCCGGTTTGACCCTGAGAAAGGATCTGGCCCACAAAATTGTGGAAGGCTCCCAACCCAACACCTTTGCCGGTAATGCGGTTGCGGCTGTGGCCAGCATGACCAATATCGATATTCTAACCGAAAACGACAGCGATTTGATTAAGCGGGCCGCATTGGTGGGTGAAGAGATAAAAGCCGGACTTGGGGAAGCTGCGAAAGAAACGCGCATTATCGGTGACGTACGCGGCAGGGGTTTTATGATCGGCATCGAGCTGGTCAAAGACAAAGAGACCAGAGAACCGCTTGACGGCGATACGATGGGAGAAGTGATATTCGGTTTGCTCAATCGTGGAATCATCATGGTGCCATGCGGTCGTTATGGCAATGTCTTGAGATTCATGCCGCCTCTCACCATCACGCGCGCATATTGCGAAAAGGCCACAGATATTCTCCTGGATGTAATCTCAGGCATTTAGAAATTGATGATTTTCGATTGATGATTGTCGGAGCGAAGCGTAGATCCTGATTTAGTCTAAATCGTCATTCCCGTGAAAACGGGAATCCAGTATTCTCAATCAGTTATAGATTCCCGCTTTCGCGGGAATGACAGGAAGATGGCATTTTTCAAAGGTCTCAAATCATCAATCATCAATCAACAATTATAAATCGGTTGAAAGGAGGCGGATATGGACACGCCCTTCGTGCACCCCTATATACCGAATTCTGTGCCGCAAGTGATGCGGGAAATGATGCAGGAAATCGGTATCGCTGACATCGACGATCTTTTCAAGGATCTTCCCGTCAGGTCAGACCCCATCAGTCTGCCGGATCCTATGAGCGAATACGAACTCAGGCGGCACATCGGCAGCATCCTTTCGAAAAACAATGACGACCTGCTTGTTTTTTGCGGGGCCGGCTGCTGGCCTCATTATGTGCCGGCCGTGGTGGATGAAATTATCAACCGCACGGAATTCAAGACGGCATATCTCGGTTTGCCCGAACCGGAAAAGGGCAAAATGCAGGCTTTGTTTGAATTTCAGAGCCTTATGGCGGAAATGATCGCCATGGATGTGGTCATCAACTCGGTCTACGACTGGTCAACGGCCGCCGGCGAAGCCGCCAACATGGCCAGACGCCTGACGGGACGCAGCCGGATTCTGGTACCCGCCAACATCAGTCCCGACAGACTGGGTGTGATGCGAACTTACACGGAATCAAGCGGCGCCCGGGTGATAACGATGGCGATGGACCCCGAAAAGGGAACTCTAGATCTGGCCGACCTCAGGCGATTGATTAATCCCGATACGGCCGCCGTCTACATTGAAAACCCGAGCTACCTCGGTGTTATCGAAGACCAGGTGGACGAAATCGCCCAAATCGTTCACGACGCCGGAGCCGTCTTTGCAGTCGGTGTGGATGCTTCGTCGCTCGGTGTATTAAGACCACCCGGTGAATACGGAGCCGATGTGGTCGTGGGTGAGGCCCAGCCTCTGGGACTGCACATGAACTACGGGGGTAATTTTTTGGGGATATTCGGCTGCAGGGACGACGCTGAGTACCTAGATCAGCTGCCCGGTTATGTCGGTGCGGTAGCGCCCACAATGGACGGGAAAGACAAGGGCTATCTGGATACATTATGGGACCGGCGACACTTCTTCGTTCAGCGCGAAAACGCAACTTCCATGATCGGTTCATCCAGCAATCTTTGCGCAGTCGGTGCGGCGGTTTATATGTCTCTTCTGGGGCCTCAGGGAATGGCTGAATTGGGCGAGGCCATCACCGCTAAGGCGAACTATGTCATCAAGCGTTTGGGCCAGGTGGGGGGCATCCGGGTGCCCGTTCGAAATGGCGCCCATTTCAAGGAATTCGTGGTCAACTTCGACGGGCTCGATCGCGAGGCTTCGGCCGTAAACAAAGCGCTCTACCGGGATTACGGCATCATCGGCGGTAAAGATCTTTCCCGGGAGTACCCCGATTTGGGGCAAAGCGCCCTTTATTGTGTGACCGAGGCCCATACACTGGAGGACATTGAAAGGCTCATCACTGCCCTGAGCAATATCGCGAAAGGAGGTGATGCGGATGTATAGGCAAGCCAGATACGACGAGCCCTGTATTTTTGAGATGGGGCGCAAGGGGACCCGAGGCCACTCTGTGCCGCCGGTGGAAAGGGAGATCCGAGATTCGATCGGCGACGGTTGGTCTTACATCCCGCACAACATGCGGCGTGAGCAGGCGCCTGAAATTCCTGAACTCTCCGAAGTGGAGGTGATGCGACATTTTTTGCGCCTCTCCCAGGAAAGTACTTGTGTGGATAGCGGGTTTAACGCCGAGGGAACCTGTACCATGAAGTATAACCCCAAAGTCAACGAAGCCCTGGCCGGATCGTCAAAGGTGGCCAATCTGCACCCGTTTCAAGACCAAGAAAGCGTTCAGGGAATGCTTGAGATTTTGTATCGATTGGGCGAATGCTTCAAGGCGATTAGCGGATTCGATGCGGTCAGTTTTCAACCGCCGTCGGGAACCCTGTCCGAGTTTACGGAATGTCTTATTATAGCCGCCTATCACAAACATAAAGGCCATGATTCCAAAACGGATATGATCGTACCATACTCCTCCCACGGCACCAATGCCGTCGCCGCCAAAATGGCAGGATTCAATGTGGTCACGATCGACCAGACCGAGGACGGCAATCTCGATCTCGAAGCGCTGAAAGCAGCCATAAGTGAGCGGACGGCCGGTATGATCCAGACCAACCCGACCTCCCTGAGCGTCTTTGATGCCAATGTGTTAACCATGGCGGACATGATTCATGCTGTGGGCGGTATTTTTGCTTACGATGCCGCCAACACCAATTCGGTTATGGGCCGCGCCCGGCCCCGGGATTTAAGGTTCGATCTGGTCCATTACAATGCCCACAAAGCCTTCTCCAGCCCCCATGGGGGTTATGGACCCGGTATGGGGATAGTGGCCGTGTCTGAGGAGCTGGCACCTTTTCTGCCCGCACCGGTGGTGGTCAATGAGGACGGGCGCTATTTCCTGGATTTCGACCTTCCCTTGAGCATCGGCCGAGTCAAGCAGTTTTACGGTAATGTTCCCAATGCCGTCCGGGCCTACGCCTGGATCCTGGCCATGGGTTTCCCCGGCCTCGTTGCAGCCACCGATATCGCCGTGTTGAACAATAACTACCTCTACTGCAAATTAAGACAGATTCAGGGCATCACGGCTCCCATGGCCGAAGGTCGCACGCGTATGGAGGAAACCGTTTTCAGCCTCAAACAGATGCTGGACCAAACCGGGATCGGAGCCCACCATTTCGCCTTGCGTGTAGCCGATTTCGGTCCCAACAGTACCTTCGCTCTCGGGTATCCGCCTTACGTGGAAGAACCTTGGGTTGTCGAGCCGACGGAAAGTTTGGACAAGGACGAAATCGACAACTTCGTTCAGATCGTCCGCCGCGTGGCCAGGGAGGCTTACGAAAATCCAGAGGAGATCCTTAAAGGCCCCCAGAACTGCGCCGTGGGAGAAATTGACATGGCTGCCTCGGAAGAACCCGAAACCATGGCCTTGACCTGGCGCATGTATCGCAAGAAGGGACTTAAGTTCTAGACCAGTATCAGACCGCATGACAGGCCATTACAAAAAAGTGGGTCTCATCGTCAATCCAATCGCCGGTATGGGCGGTCGCGTGGGTCTGAAAGGAAGCGACGGTGAAGAAATCCTCCGCCGTGCCCGGCAACTGGGTGCCACACCGACAGCCCCCGGTCGGGTGGTTGAGGCGCTAGCGGGCCTCGTGCCTATTGCGAATCAATTTGAGCTGTTCAGCTATCCAGCGGAGATGGGCGAGACGGAAGCGCGACAGGCCGGATTTGAACCTTCCGTCATCGGCCGCATTCAGCCGGGTAAAACCACGTCCGCGGATACGCGCCGGGCGGGCAGCGAAATGGCCGCCCTGGCGGTGGATCTTTTGCTTTTTGCCGGCGGAGACGGCACGGCGCGTGACATCTACCAGGCCATCGGTCTGAGTATCCCCGTAATCGGTATTCCGGCCGGTGTCAAAATCCACTCCGGAGTCTATGCCACCAATCCAACCCGCGCCGCAAGACTGGCCCGAATGCATCTCAGCGGTCAGGTGAAAACAGTGGGGGAATTGGAGGTCATGGACATTGACGAGGACGCTTTTCGTCAGGGGCAGGTCTCCGCCCGGCTTTATGGATATCTTAAGGTGCCGCTGGAACGGCGCTTTACCCAGGGAGCCAAGGCCGCTTCGGCCAATAGTGAACATGAAGCCCTGGCCATGCAATCCATCGCCGAGCAGATTGTCGAAACAATGCATGACGACTCTCTGTACATCATCGGTTCCGGCACCACTCTGCGGGTGATTATGGAAAGGCTGGGATTGGAAAGCACTTTACTTGGGATTGATGCCGTCCTGAACGGCCAACCGGTGGCCATGGATATAAATGAAAACCAGCTTCTGGAACTGATTGATGAAAGGCAAACCAAGATCATCGTCACGCCCATCGGAGGGCAAGGCTACCTGTTTGGCAGAGGAAATCAGCAGTTGAGCCCGGATGTTATCAAAAAAGTCGGGGTGGATAATATCATCGTTGTCGCAACTCACGGCAAACTCGGCTCGCTGAAGCGCAGACCGCTTCTGGTTGACACCGGTGATAACGAAGTGGATAAAATGCTGCAGGGATATGTGAAGGTGGTCACCGGATACAGAGAAGAAAGGATGTACAAGATCGAATAAGAGGAAACGGAGAAGGAACAATTATGAAGGTTAATTTCGTAGAACAAGGAGCTAAGCGGTATGTGATTGAAGAGACAGAAAGGTTTGATCAGAAAAATGAGATGTTCTGTCGACCCTTTTGGGACCCACCGCTGTTGGAATTGGGGAAACTGTTCTATGAAACGGAGGTGCCCCCAAGGGATAAATCGGGCTATAGCTTAAAGGACCAGGCGATGGTGAATGCCTCCTGGCGCCTTGAAAACACCTTTGCCCATGGCGTGCTTGGCGGAAGGATGGGTCTCTATGACTGGGAGTGGGATGGAAAATTCGACTACCCGTTGGTGCCTCCGGGATTCAAAATCGATATCAGTGGCCCCGCAGAAATTACGCGAGACATCAAAAAAGTCGCCTCCTTTTTTGGCGCCGCGCTGGTCGGTATTTGTGAGCTGGACCGACGCTGGCTTTATTCTGCGGTTTATCCGCTCATGGAGCAGAGGTCTGTCCCAAATGAGCTGCAAGATGAGTATAAATACGCGGTCGCAGTCGCCGTTGAGATGGACTACCAGGCGGTCCGTTGTTCACCATCGAGTCCGGCCTCTGTAGCCACCGGTCTGGGTTATTCGAAAATGGCTTTTGTCACCGGTCTGCTTGCTCACTATATCAGAGGGTTGGGTTTCAAAGCCATCGCTTGTGGCAATGATACCGCCTGCAGCATTCCCATAGCCATTGCCGGTCTGGGAGAAATTGCCCGCAACGGCTTGCTGATTACGCCTGCATTTGGTCCCCGGGTTCGATTAGCCAAAGTGTTCACCGATCTGCCGTTGGTTCCGGATAAACCGATTGAATTCGGAGTCTGGGATTTTTGCATGCAATGTGAAAAGTGCGCTCAAAAGTGTCCCAGCAAATCGATTAGGTACTGGGAACCAACGGATCAGCCCAATAATAAATCGAACCGGAAGGGGTTATTGCGGTGGCCCATCAATGCTGAGACCTGCCTTGGCTTCTGGGTGGCAAATGGGACGGATTGTTCGAACTGCATCAGGAGCTGCCCTTTTAATAAACCGAGCGGCCGGCTGCATGATTCGGTCAGATGGGGGATAAAAAATCTACCCGGGTTAAATCCCCTGTTTCTATGGGGAGACGATCTCTTTGGCTATGGTAAACAGGTTCAGGCCGACAAATTCTGGAAAGATAAGAAAAGGGAGGGAGCCCATGCCTGAAAACAAAAAGAACCCTGTTGCACCCTATATGGCGGTTGGCCTGTCCACCGTCGTTTACGGCATTGCCGAGCGCAGGCACATCAGGGTCAATCTGGAAACCATTGAAGAAAACATCCATGCCGCCGTTTCCATGGTCAACATCAACATGCCTGTCAAATTGATCGCTTTAGCCGAAGGTGCGCTGACCGGCTTTACCGATGAGGCTTTTGATCTGTCGCATACCCTGGCGGCCGGCGAGCTGTTTATCGACATCCCGGGCGAAGAGACCCAATTCCTGGGCCGGTTGGCCAAGCTCTATGATACCTATATCATCGTTCAGTGCAAGGCCCGCTGGCCCGAGGTAATGGCCGATCGTTACTTCAACACCCTGTTTGTCATTTCACCCGCCGGCGACGTCGTGCATAAGGCGGCTAAAAACCACCTGTGGTGCCGGGAACGATCCTGCACGCCTCACGATGTCTATGACCGCTGGGTTGAAATTTTCGGCGATGACATCGACGCTTTTTATCCTGTCTTGAAAACCGAGGATATCGGCAATATCGGCACCATCTGCTGCAGCGACGGCGAATATCCTGAAGCCGTGCGGGCGCTGGCGTTCAATGGCGCCGAAGTCGTCTATCGCCCCAGTGAAGCGATGCCCATGACGGGCAATTCATACCCGGGCGGCGGCGGCTGGATGATCCAAAACAGAGGCCACGCGCAGTTCAACGGCCTGTACATGCTTTGCCCCAACGTCGGCCCCGTGTTCCTGCATCCGCGGATGAAGCACCCCATCGACATTGCCGGCGGAAACTCCCATATCGTCGATTATCATGGAAACATCATGTCGTATTCCGCCTCCGGTGATAATACCATGGTGGCGGCCATCCTTGACATCGAAGCGTTGCGGCAATTCAGAGTCATGAATCTTAACAGCAACTGGATGAAAGATTTGAGAACGGAAGTATTCCGTAAAATGTATGCAAAGCCGATTCATCCTAAAAATCTATGGCTGGAACAAGATCCGTTGCCCCATGAAGAAGTGGATCAGATTTACAGAGAGAATATTCGCAGCCTGATTAAGCGCGGTTCCTTTACCGAACCTGCCGCCAAGTTTCGCGGCGCCTACTATCAATCCGGCGCCTCATCTGCGGAGGAAGAAACGTGGGAAAATATAAAAACCCTTTGGGATGGTTGGGGCGAAGCGGAATAAAGATTGACGCAGTTACTTATCTGACTTTAAAGCCATGCTTTTCTTGCCAGTCAGGACCGAATTTCTTTTCACAGTAGTCAGCCAAACGATCAAACCAACGCCACCACAGATTCTTGCCTTTTTCCTTGGCTTCATAGATATCGGTTAAATAGGTGGTGATATCGACCATCTTTTCTTTGGGCACAAAGGATGCCGCCCCGGTTTGATACGATTTTTTGATATCCTCGGGAGTCATGGCATAGGCGGTCAACATGACGGCGATCACTCGTTTCTGATTGCATATTTCCAAAAGTTTATAGCCCTGAACGCCCATGATATCCAAAATCGCCATATCGAAATACCGGTTTTGGAGCATTTCTTTGGCCTCTTCAAAGCTGGAGGCCGAAGAAACCTTACACATGGGAAGCAAATCTTCCAGGGTTTCCAGAACGTCGGGTTCATCATCAACGATGATAATTCTTTTGCCCTCCAAGCGATCTTCTTTTGTCATTCGAATGCCTCCTTGATTCTCAAATTAACGGGGACTACATGCCCATGAACTTTGCCACGATCCCCTTCATGATTTCATTGGTGCCTGCGAAAATGGTGGTTACTTTGGCATCCCGCCAGGCCCGCACCATGGGGCATTTCTCAAGCATGCCAAAATCGCCGCAGAGATCAAGGGCCTGGTTGGCCACCCGGTTGAGCAGATCGGTTGTCCAGAATTTGGCCATGGAGGTTTCGATGACGACATTGTTACCTTCGGCATGATCGGCGACCAGCTTGTCCACAAATGTGCGGCCAATCTTTACATCCGCAGCCATCTCCACCAGGGCGAATTGGACCGCCTGCGATTTTGAGAGGGCTTTGCCCGAGACCGTCGTATTCTTACAATGGTCCATCGTCCATTCCAGGATGCGTTCGGCACCGGCAACAGCGCCGACAGCGCATACAAGGCGCTCGGGTTGGAGTTTTTCCATGAGTTGGAGAAATCCCACCCCCTTTTCACCGAGACGATTCTGTATGGGAATACGGCATTTGGTGAAAAAAAGCTCGGCCGTGTCCTGGCTCCACATGCCCATTTTTTCCAGATGACGTCCCCGGGAAAAACCGGGTGTATCGGATTCCACCAGATAAAGGGAAAGGGCTTGATAGGGATCCTCTACGGCCGGATCCCGGGCGGCCACAACGACGAGGTCGGCCAGGATGCCGTTGGAGATGAAGGTTTTCGATCCATCGATGACAACCTGGTCGCCTTCTTCCACGGCCGCCGTTTTCATGCCCGCAAGATCACTCCCGGCATCCGGTTCGGTCATGGCCAGAGCGGTCACAATCTCCCCGGACACACATCCGGGAAGATATTTTTGTTTTATTTCTTCTGACCCGAATTTAGCGATATAGGGGACCACGATATCGGTGTGCAGGGTGGCGGCCAATCCGGACTGCGGGGTCTTGGAAAGCTCTTCGGCGACAATCACGGAATAGAGAAAATCACCGCCCATGCCTCCATATTGGGGAGGAACATCCATACATAAAAATCCGGCCTGCCCCATTTTCGACCAGATACTTCGGGGAACAATCCGGTCCTGTTCCCACTGCTCCGCAAACGGCGTGACCTCTTTTCCCAAAAAGGCCTGCAAGCGCTTCCGGAACTGATGATGATCTTCTGTATAATTTAAAATTTCCATAATGCGCTTATCCTTCGTATTTTCCAACAATCGAAATGCTGCAGACGTTCATGGCGGGAAAACCGCCCAGATTATGGGTTAGCCCGAATTTTGGGTCTTCAATCTGGCGTTCACCGGCGCGTCCATGGAACTGTAAATACATCTCATAAAGCATACGCAGACCGGATGCCCCGATCGGGTGGCCGAAGCATTTCAGCCCCCCGTCCACCTGACACGGAATCTGGCCGTCCCGGTCGTAGAATCCATCGCTGATATCCTTAACCGCCTGTCCTCTTTCAGATATATGCAGATCCTCCATCGTCACCAGTTCGGTGATGGAAAAGCAATCATGCACTTCCATCATGCTGATTTCCTCTCTGGGATTGGTGATTCCGGCTTCTTTGTACGCTTTTGTGCTGCATTGCTCCGTGGTCATAAAATGATCGCCGTCCCAGTCGTCATACCCCATCTCCTGGCCGCTGCTGAGAGCCAATTGCAGGGCCTTGACCGTAACGAAGTCTTTTTTACCGAGCTTGCGGGCCATTTCCGGTGTCGTGACAATCGCACAGGCCGAGCCGTCACTGACACCACAGCAGTCGAACAATCCCAGCGGATGGGCGATAATGGGCGCGGCCATGATCTGCTCTTCGGTGACGGCCTTTCGCAGATGCGCCTTTGGATTCAAAACACCGTTGGCGTGACTTTTGGCGGAGACATGCGCCATGGCCCTTTTGAGATCCTGATCCGGAATCTTGTGTTTGGCGGCATAGGCGCTGGCCAACTGGGCAAACGAACCGGGTGCCGTAAGGTTGGGAAACCAGAGCCAGTTGAGGGATCCGGCACCGGATCCGGGATTGGGTAACCCGCCGTATCCGGTATCTTTGAGTTTTTCAACCCCTTGGGCCAGACAGATATCGTAGGCCCCTGAAGCCACGGCATAACAGGCGCCGCGAAAGGCTTCGGTTCCGGTGGCGCAGAAATTTTCGACGCGGGTGACCGGAATCATCGGCAAACGCAGGGTCATGGATAAGGGAAGGGCGCTTTTACCGACGTTAATTTCATCCATGCAGGTGCCCAGCCAGGCCGCACCGATATCTTTTTTATCGATCCCGGCATCTTCAAGGCATTCTTCAAAAGCTTCCACCATCAATTCTTCCGCCCCCATGTCCCAGCGCTCGCCGAAGCGGGAGCAGCCCATCCCAATAATTGCAACTTTGTCTTTTATTCCTGTAGCCATTTTAAACCTCCTGTTTAAATGCAAAAAGCTTTTCCAGCAGCTGGGATTTCATTAAATCGCCCCCAATCTTCAATTTGCCGGATGTATAGGCCTGCATGGCCGGCAGTTTTCCACTCATCAAGTCCAGAAAATCCCCGGCGGCCATCTTAAGTGTGGTGGTCGGGCTGTCATGCAGACCGGCTTCGATCCGGCAGGTGCCGTCTTTGACGACGCAATGCCAATCTCCGCCACCTTCACCGCTGATGTCATACTGGAAGACCACGTCAACCCCGGCGGCGGCTTCTGCGTTAAAATTGTTGGCCATATTTTCGAAAACCGCCTGCACTTCACCCTGATCACCGCCGGCCGCCGCTTCGGCGCCGGGCTCAGTGCTCGGGGGCGCAATGAGAGCGAAAATGGCCGCATTGGCATCATCGACCTCCTGGGCGGCATCGAGGGAATTGATTTTGTCCCAGTTTTCGTGAATCTGTTCCGGGGTCGGTATGTTGTCCGGATCTCCCAGCTGAACCGTTTGACCGGTGACAACTGCGGCGCGGTTATAATATCCCATGCCACTGTTGAATATGGATCCGGATTCCTGGCAATCCTCGCTGGAAAGGTACAAAACCAGCGGTGCCACAAACTCCGGTTGCGCTTTTTGAAAAAGATCGGGCGGCATGACGTCTTCGGTGAGCCGGGAAGCGGCGATGGGGGCAACCGTATTGACGTTGATATTATACTTTTTGCCTTCAAGCTTCAAGGTGTTCATCAACCCGACCAACCCCATTTTGGCGGCCGAATAATTGGTTTGTCCGAAATTGCCGTATAAACCGGCGGCGGATGTGGTCATCACGATGCGGCCATATCCGTTTTCACGCATGATACGCATGGCCGGGCGCGTCACATGGCAGGCACCGTTAAGATGAACATCCATAACCGCTTGCCAGTTTTCGGGCTCCATTTTGATAAAGCTCTTATCCCTCAGGATCCCGGCATTATTGATCAGTATATCCAACCGGCCAAAGGCCTCCATAGCGGTTTGGACGATATTTTCACCCCCTTGCGGGGTGGCGACATTGTCATAATTGGCAACCGCTTCACCCCCGAGGGCTTTGATTTCCTGCACCACTTTGTCGGCCGGTGTAGAAGATCCATCACCGCCGCCGTCGCGGGCGCCGCCCAGGTCATTGACAACGACTTTGGCCCCCCGTTGGGCCAGGCTCAAGGCATACATTCTTCCGAGCCCGGCCCCGGCGCCGGTGACGATGGCCACGCGGTCATCGAAACGTATCTGATCAATTTGTTCAACCGCACCCGGCAGGGGGGCCGCTTTCCAGAAATAGTTCACCATTCCGCGTTGCTTATCTTCCGTCCGCCGGCGAAAGGCCATCTGTACCGGGAGACCGACCCTGAGGTCCTCGAAATCACAGTCGGTAAAATCGGCCATAAACCGCCCGCCGCCCTCGAACTGAATCATACCGTATTTATGCGGCGGATCGACCGATACGGCCAGCATATCCCCGGTGAAAGTCTTGACTTTGGCCGCAACATCGGCAAATTCATAATCATCCTGACTGTGGAAGGCGCCACAATCAGGATTGACACAGATGTCCGCTTTGGGAAATTGGGGGGTGCCGCATTCACGGCATTTGCCGCCGACCAGTCCTAAGATCATTTTACGTTTGCGCCACAATACCGTCGTGGCGGTCTGAACCGGCGCTTCGGCGC
This sequence comes from uncultured Desulfobacteraceae bacterium, assembly GCA_964530095.1. Taxonomy (GTDB): domain Bacteria; phylum Desulfobacterota; class Desulfobacteria; order Desulfobacterales; family CAZHA01; genus CAZHAH01. The sequence continues at coordinate 15,118 of CAZHAH010000137.1, forward strand.
GGATACCCATTTCCGTATTAATCAAATCCCTGAATTTGAGCCATTTGGTGTAATTATCAACCCCTTTTTTGTTTGCCAGCGAGCCTTTGTAACCATTACGTGATGGTAACTGGGTGATCTGATCCGTGACCTCGAAATAGAGCGCATCGCAGCCCTGTCCGAAACCACATAAAAGAATCCGTTCCCCGGGCTGAGCTTCATCTAGGGCCGACGCCAGCATCAAGAGCGGGTGGGCGGTACCGGTTTCGCCGCAGGTTTCGTGCAGGTTGTCCAGCACTTTTTCGGGAGCGGCGCCCAGGCTTTGGGCAATTTTACGGTGTTCGGCTTTAAAAAAACAGGGGAAAATCAGTTTGTCCACCTGCTCCATACTGATACCGAGCTTGCTCATCAGCCCATTGACCGCTTCGGGGATAATTTGCGAATAGCCTAAATCGCGCAGCCAGCGCTCCTCCCAGACGTAATCATAACGTTTATCCGCTCCGCGATAATGGTCCACAAAATCATAGGACAGCGAATAGGAGCCTTTGTATTCGGCGATGACATCGGTGTCGCCGACCATGACGGAGGCAGCGCCGTCCCCGAACCACATTTCATAGAAATATGCGGTTTTGGTTTCGCGCTTATCCGTGGCCGTCACCAGAATGTTTCGCTTTACACCGCCGCGGATGGTCTCCAACGCCGTTACCAGAGCCGAACTGCTCGACTTCTGCGAAGCGGTGAAGTCCGAAGTGAGGATGTCTTCGCGCAAATTCAGAGCCGTGGCGACGATACCCGCGTTTTGGCGGTCGGCAAAAGGGAGCGAGGTCGAAGCCAGAAAGAGACCGTCAAGCGAATTTTTGTCTTTTCCGATCAAACAGTCACGCGCAGCGGACACTGCCATGGTGATTGAATCTTCATCCCAGTTGCACATGGACCGTTCGCCCTGGGCCACCATCATAATCGCGGGTGCAAACCAGCCCATGGCCTGAAAAATGGACATTCGATCCAGCCTTAGTCGCGGAATATAAGCACCGTAAGAAGTGATTCCGATCATTTTTGATCTCCTTTGTGATAGTTAGCTTGATTGTATAGGAATTTCCTTTTAGGCACGGATGCCACGGATGGCCACGGGTTTATATTGTTTGAACAATGGAATCATTGTTCAAACAATGCTATCATTTCATAAATGCTGCCGCATATATGAAATAAAGGGCCGTGTAATCTGTGAAATCCGTGTCAAAAGTTAATTAAGTTCGCCCGGAGGGCGCTATGTCCCTAACCCTGAACGTTGAACCCTGTCGAAGATCCCGCAGGGCGGGGAACCTGTGAACGGTTACTATCGCCTTTAACTGCTCAACTTAAACAGTTTTTCGATGAGCTGAGACTTCATGAGATCCCCTTCGATTTTGAGCTTGCCCGAGGTATAGGCCTGCATGGCCGG
>CAZHAH010000138.1:0-16486 GCA_964530095.1 uncultured Desulfobacteraceae bacterium
ATGTTTTCCCGCAACTGGTAGGGGAGATGGAGAAGGTCCGCCAAGCCATCCGGTGCCGCGAGACGATATCAGAAGAAAAGATGGCCCGCGTACATGGCGGAGAGACGCGTTATGAGGACGTGACGGTCTATCCACTCGTGGGCAACGGCGTCGAGGGAGCGGTGATCCGCATCGATGATGTAACCGAGCGGGTGCGCATCGAAGAGATAATGATCCAGACCGAGAAGATGATGAGCGTCGGGGGGCTGGCAGCCGGCATGGCCCATGAGATCAACAACCCCTTGAGCGGCATCCTCCAGGGCGCCCAGAACATTCTGCGGCGCACCTCCCTAGAGCTGGAACAGAACGTGCGTACAGCCCGGAAATGCGGCACCGATCTTGCGACCGTTCGCACCTACCTTGAAGAGCGGGGAATTTTCCAGTTCCTGGAGAGCATCCGTCAGTCGGGGGTTCGGGCCTCCCGGATCGTTACCAATATGCTCCAGTTCAGCCGCCCCGGCAAATCCCAAAAGGCGCCTGTCAGTTTGCCCGAGCTGATCGACCGAACCGTGGAGCTGGCTGACAGTGATTATGACCTGAAGCAGCAGTATGACTTTATGCATATCGAAATTGGCCGGGTGTATGATCCGGGCCTGCCGAAGGTTCCCTGCATGGAGACGGAAATCAGCCAGGTGCTTCTGAACCTGCTGAAAAACGCGGCCGAAGCCATGGGAAGCTGGGAGCAGCGGGTTGAGGCTCCGAGGATCATCCTGCGGGCCCGCCGAGACGGTGCCATGGCCCGCATCGAGGTGGAGGACAACGGACCGGGCATGGACGAAGCGGTGCGCAAGCGTATTTTAGAACCCTTCTTTACCACCAAAGACGTGGGGAGCGGCACGGGACTTGGACTTTCGGTCTCCTATTTTATCATTACCGAGAACCACGGCGGCACCATGAGGGTGGAATCGGCTCCGGGTAACGGTGCCAAATTCATCATCCAGCTGCCACTTGGAAAGAACGCGTGATTTGAACTGCAACTTGTAAAATCAAAAGATCCGACCCAATTTTACACTAGCGAGCCGGACATATGGGCTGAACTCATGGAGGATAGAATGGATAGGCGAGACTTCTTTGTACGATCGGTTGTTTCATTTGTAGTATTCGTCATCATCTTTCCGATGGGCTGCAAAAAAACGGAACCGCCCTTTGAATGCACCGACGCCATCGGCTGTGTGACCATTGCTCCGGGCGAACCGATCAAACTTGGGGTGCTGCAACCATTGACCGGTCGTATGGCCGCCCTTGGGACTGGACAAATCCGTGGGGTAGAGCTTGCCCTTGCCAACCGGACTAATAAGTTACTCGGTCATCCCGTTGAACTGGGAAAAAATAGGGGTCAGGTCTTCATTCTTGACAGAATTTATGATAAAAGGCTATAAGGTTCGTTATAATTTTAGCTGCATATAAAAAGGATCAGATATGGCTCGTCCCTTGAGGATAAATTATTCGGGTGCCTTTTATCATGTGACATCTCGTGGTAATGAACGGAAAAATGTATTCAAGAGCAAGCGCGACAGGGAGAAGTTTTTTGAATATCTTGAGTCGGCCGCACAAAGATATGATGCCGTTATTCATGTATTCTGTCTTATGGACAACCATTATCATTTGTTGATTGAAACGCCTTCCGGGAATTTGCCTCAGATCATGCGGCATATTAACGGTGCGTATACAACTTATTTTAATGTGAAACGTGCAAGATCCGGACATTTGCTTCAGGGGCGTTATAAAGCGATTCTCGTTGAAATTGACGAATACGCAAAAGAGCTTTCACGATATATTCATTTAAACCCGGTCAGAGCGAAAATGGTTAACACTCCGGAGGAGTATGAGTCGTCAAGCTATCAATTCTACATCGGTGTACAAAAACCTCTGGAATGGTTATATAGAGATTTTATTCTTGGATATTTCGGCGGCAAGGTTTCAATTGCGCAAAAAGGGTATCGTAACTTCGTAAGCGCAATGGTTAATGAGAAATATGACAGCCCATTGGATGAGGTTGTGAGCTCGACCCTGCTGGGTAGTCCAGATTTTATAACCTTTATCAAGGACAAATTTTTATCGGGCAAAAAACCTGATAAAGATCTGCCGGCTTTAAAAGAATTGGTTGAGAAAGCATCCATGCAAGATATATTCGATGAAGCGGAATCCGTTTTCGGAAAAGAACCGGCTTTGGGCAGAAATGTAAAAATGTTTCTTTCGCAGAGATATACAGGCGAAAAACTTAAAGATATTGGCACACATTTCGGCATTGGAGAATCCGGCGTGTCCCAGGCAAGCAGGCGGGTTAGTGATAAAATTAGAAGTGACAAAAAGCTTCGAAGAAAAATCAGAAAGATTGAAAAAAAATTGAATTCGTGAAGAATGAAGACCTGACCCCTATGTTTTCATTTCATCGATTCATTTCAGGGTAAATGTATGGCAAAATTCGCATTTCAGGATCTGAACGCAAAGAGGGCGGTTGTTTTGACAAATACGGGCAACAAGTATAGCCCGGCTCTTGCCAGGTTTTTCATTGAAAGCTTTCGGAAATTAGGGGGTAAAATCGTATGGGAAGGTGATTACCTGGAAAAAGTTACAGATTTTGATCTTCTAATTGACAAAGTAAAAAGCTTTCAGCATGATGTTGTCTTTGTTCCGGGCTATTACAAGGATTCAGCGATGATTATCAAAAAATCGAAGAAAGCCGGTATAACCGCCACATTTATCGGTGGAGACGGGTGGGGAGGGGATCTTATCTATGATTATGCAGGCTCGGAACTTTATGGAAGCTACTATTCTGCCCACTGGCACAATGATTTTCCCAATAAAAAAAGCCAGGATTTTCAAAAACGATATACAAAAAAGCATGGGGAAATTAAATATTCCGGAGTTGCGCTTTCGTATGACGCCACGATGATCCTGGCCGATGCTGTACATCGAGCCGGTTCTCTTGATCCTGCTTCTATCCGAAAGGCGCTTTCAGAAACAAAAAACTTCGAGGGAACGACCGGGAAAATATCATTCAATTCAAACGGTGACTCGATAAAACCGGTTGTGATTCTGAAACTCGACAAGGGGACATCTTTTTACGTAAAGACCATTTTACCTTAATGGTAAAAATCAGGATATTACAGAGAGAACGGAGGATGCTATGAAAAAAATCATATATATCATGTTTATTATCACTCTAAGTATCTCACATAGATCAGCAGGAGCCTCAGAGACAGTAAAAATCGGTGCTATTTTCGGAATGACAGGGAATGCTTCTGTACAAATTCTGGAATATCTTAAAAGCGTACGTTTTGCTGTTGAAGAACTGAACAAACAGGGAGGCTTGCTCGGAAAGCGAATAATCCTTGTTGAGATAGATAATCGAAGCACTCCGCTCGGATCGAGGCTTGCTGCAAAAAAAGCGATAGATGAAGGGGTTATTGCGGTAATAGGTGCGGCCTGGAGTTCTAATTCACTTGCAGCCGCCGGTTTGCTGCAGAAAGCCAAAATTCCGATGATTTCCAATATCTCGACAAATCCGGATGTGACGCTTGTTGGAGATTATATATTCCGCGTATGCTTTATAGATTCATTTCAGGGCAGAGTGATGGCAAGTTTCGCCTCAAACGATCTTGGCGCAAAAACAGCCGTAATTTTAACAAATACCGGCAATAAATATTGTATAGAACTGGCAAAATTTTTTAGTAATAATTTCAAGAAACGCGGAGGGAAAATTTTATGGGAAGGTGATTATGATAAGGATGCTGCTGATTTTTCATCCTTGATCGAAAAAGCAAAAAAATTCAATCCAGATGTTGTATTTATTCCCGGGTATGTAAGAGATGCAGCCCTGATTATAAAACAGGCGCGTAAAAAAGGGATGGATGCAACATTTCTCGGAGGGGACGGATGGTCAATACTGATGTATGGCTATGCAGGATCCGAACTTCATGGAAATTACTATTCTTCCCACTGGCACATGAATTTCCCAGCCAAAAAGAGCAGGAGATTTGTGAAGGAATTTAAAAAAAGATATGGAGAAATTAAAACTTTCGGAATACCGCTTGCATATGACGCGGTAATGGTGCTCGCTGATGCTGTCAGAAGGGCAGGTTCGTTCGATACTACCCTTATTCGGGATTCCATTGCAAAAACAAAAAATTTCGAGGGTGTAACCGGAAAAATATCATTTGACCAGAACGGTGACCCTGCAAAAGAGGCGGTGATCCTTCAGTTTAAAAACGGAGGCGTTGTTTATGTTAAATCTATAAGGCCCTAGCATGAGATTTACATTAAAACAAAAAGTCAACACAGCGATATTTGCAGCCTTTGTATTAATTGCCGTTATCTTCACCTTCGTTCAGGTGGAGCTCCAGCAGAAACGACTCAAAACAACAATGGACAGAGTTGAAACCATACTTAAGACCCTTGTTGAAAGAGACAAAGAACCGCTTGCCAATGAAATCTTCGAAAGCCGGGTCCGGGCGATAAGGATAAGGGTTGGAGAGATGCTGAAAGTGAAGGGCATACTAAACATAAGCATTTACAGCAACTCAGGGAAATTATTGATATCCGAAGGCAAGCACCCTTCAACAACCGGTCTTTCAGATAAAGACCTTAAAGCCACAATGCGCGGCATTCAGATGCAAAAGGAATTATGGTATGGAGAAAGTACAATCAGTTTCCTGCAGGGGATCAGCGTTATAGAAGAGAGAATCGGCTTTGTCCGTATCCACTATTCACTTGCAGATATGGAGTATGAGCAATTCCTTTTCTTTGTGACTATAGCCGGTCTATTGGTCTCCATCCTTTTTGTTATGGTAATGATAATAAACTTAATACTCTCAAAAACTATTATAAGGCCGATCACAGACCTGAGAGATACGATGCTTAAAATAGAGGCGAGCGGGCCAGGCCTTCAGGCGCCGGTAACAAGCAGGGATGAAATTGGAGATCTTACAGGGACATTTAATTCCATGTCTTCAGAACTGGCCGAATCTTACAGTGAAATTAAAACCCAAAGAGAAGAATTGAGGCAGACAAAAAATCTCCTCGACAATATCATCAATTCAATGCCGTCAATACTGGTCAGTGTAGATACAAATGAAAAGATTATTGAGTGGAACAGGGAGGCTGAGAAAAGAGCAGGCATTCCGATTTCAGAAGCCAGGGGGCGACTATTCAGTGAAGTATTGCCTGACCTTGCTCAGGAAACAGACAATATCCGGATAGCGATAGAAAGCCGAACACCCCAGAAAGACTTAAAAATCGAAATAAAGATTGAGGATAAAACCTGTTTCATGGACGTAACTGTCTATCCGTTGATTATAAATGGAGTCGAGGGAGCGGTGATCCGGGTTGACGACGTGACCGAGCGGGTGCGCATCGAAGAGATGATTATCCAGACCGAGAAGATGATGAGCGTCGGGGGGCTGGCAGCCGGTATGGCACATGAGATCAACAATCCTTTGAGCGGCATCCTTCAGGGGGCACAGAACGTGCTGCGGCGCACGTCCCCGGAGCTGGAGCAGAATGTGCAGGCGGCCCGGAAATGCGGCACCGATCTTGCGACCGTTCGCACCTACCTTGAAGAGCGGGGAATTTTCCAGTTCCTGGAGAGCATCCGTCAGTCGGGGGTTCGGGCCTCCCGGATCGTTACCAATATGCTCCAGTTCAGCCGCCCCGGCAAATCCCAAAAGGCGCCTGTCAGTTTGCCCGAGCTGATCGACCGAACCGTGGAGCTGGCTGCCAGTGATTATGACATCAAGAAACGGTTTGACTTTAAGCATATCGAGATTGTTCGGGAGTATGATCCCGATCTCCCGAAGGTGTCCTGTGTGGAGACGGAGATCAGCCAGGTGCTTCTGAACCTGCTGAAGAATGCCGCCGAGTCCATGGCGCAAAGCGCAAAGCGCAAAGCGCCGGGCCCCATGCGCCAAGCCCCGAGGATCATCCTGCGGGCCCGCCGAGACGGTGCCATGGCCCGCATCGAGGTGGAGGACAACGGACCGGGCATGGACGAAGCGGTGCGCAAGCGTATTTTAGAACCCTTCTTTACCACCAAAGACGTGGGGAGCGGCACGGGACTAGGCCTGTCGGTCTCCTATTTTATCATTACCGAGAACCACGACGGCACCATGGAACTGATGTCATCACCTGGCAGAGGAACGAAATTCATTGTCCGGTTGCCTGTCGAAAGGAAGACTGCATGAGCGTTTCAGGGCTGCGAGTCATGATCGTAGATGATGACGATAATGTCTGTATGAATCTGGCGGCATTTTTTGAAGATGAGGGTTGCATTGTTCACGCGGCAGCGACCGCCGAAGAAGCGCTGGACATATCAGCGGTTGAAAATATCGACGCCGGCATCATCGACATAAGGCTGCCGGGCATGGATGGAAATGCCTTGATTTTAAGAGCCCATGAACTGCGGCCTGATATGAACCTTCTGATCCATACCGGTTCGACGGGCTACACCCTGCCCCGCGAGCTTCTCGATATCGGTATCGATCCCCGGCAAGTATTTATTAAACCCTTGAAAGACATGAAAATACTGGTTGAAGCTATAGAGACGCTTATAGCAAAGAAAGGATCGTAACCATGACGTCTACTTCCTGTATAACCATCTTGACCATCGAAGATGAGCCTCCCGTACGCGAAGGCATCGCCACGTATCTTGAGGACAGCGGCTACGTCGTCCTGCAGGCGGAAAACGGTAGTATTGGTTTGGAGGTCTTCCGACGGGAATCGCCGGATCTCATTCTGGTGGACCTGCGCATGCCAGAGGTGGACGGCTTGGAGGTTCTGGCAACGGTAACCAAGGAATCGCCGGATACGCCGGCGATCGTGGTTTCAGGAGCCGGGATGATCGGCGATGCCGTGGAAGCGTTGCATATGGGTGCCTGGGACTATGTCCTTAAGCCGATAAGCGACATGGAGGTGCTGCTACACGCGGTTCGTAAAGCCCTGGAAAGATCAAGGCTGTTGATCGAGAATAAAAGGTATCAGGAACACCTTGAAGAACTGGTAAGGACGCGGACCGCCGAACTTCAAAAAGAGATTACTGAACGCAAACGGGCCGAGGAAGCACTGCGTATTGAGCGAGATAACCTGGAAACGATCACACGAAATATTGGGGCGGGTCTCGCGGTCATCTCGAAGGACTACCGGACGCTGTGGGCCAATGAAATTTTCAAGCAAATATTTGGGGACGTAGAAGGGAAAGCCTGTTACGCCGCCTATAACCAGCGTGCCGAGATTTGTCCTGGATGTGGCGTTCGGGAAGTCTTTGATAAAGGAGAAGAGCAGGTGGTTCATGAACAAATGGGGAAGGACGTTGCTGGCCAAACGATCTGGTCAGAGATTATCGCAACTCCAATCAAGGACGCAGAAGGGAACACCACCGCCGCATTGGAACTTGTTGTACCCATCACGGAACGAAAGCGGGCCCAGGAAGAAAAAGAGAAGCTCCAGACCCAACTCCAGCAGGCCCAAAAGATGGAGGCTATCGGCACGTTGGCCGGAGGAATCGCCCATGACTTCAATAACATTCTTGGCGTCATTATCGGCTGCTCTGAATTGGCGCAATTGGATATTCCGGAGGGGGCTAAAACCCATCGCTATTTAAACCAAGTGCTCGATGCCGGCGATCGCGCAACTGACCTGGTACAGCAGATCCTTACCTTCAGCCGGCAGAAGGACACGGAGCGAAGACCTGTGGAAGTCGGCATCATTTTCAAGGAGGCCCTAAACCTACTTAGGTCATCGTTGCCTTCAACCATAAAGATTCACCAAAATATAGAAGCCCGTTCGGGGCTGGTCCTGGCCGATCCGACCCAGATGCATCAGGTGCTAATAAATCTATGCACCAATGCAGCCCATGCCATGAGGGAAAAGGGCGGCATCCTTGAAATTACCGTCACTAAAATGGATTTCGACTCTGAAGGGGCGGCACAGCATCCCGATCTCAGGTCTGGCCCCTATATTAGATTAGGCGTTAGCGATACGGGCCACGGTATGGATCGCGAGATGGTGGCGCGAATCTTCGACCCATATTTCACGACCAAGGCGCCGGGAGAGGGAACAGGCCTGGGGCTTGCGGTGGTCCATGGGATAGTCAGAAGCTATGCGGGAGCCATCAGTATCCAAAGTGAACTCGGAAGGGGCACAACCTTCCAGGTATTTTTTCCAAGGGTTGAGTTTCCCGAAGGCCCGGCGGAGACCGACAAGATCCATGCACTTCCCACAGGTAACGAACGAGTCCTTTTAGTCGATGATGAGGAAGTCCTGGTTCGGATCGTTAAAGAGATGTTGGAGTTTCTTGGGTATGAAGTCGTCGACCGAACAAGCAGTATTGAAGCCCTGAAGAGTTTCCGCGCCAGTCCTGAGAGGTTTGACCTGGTCATTACCGATATGACCATGCCCAATATGACGGGTGAAGAGTTGGCCCAAGAGCTCATCGGCATAAGGCCCGATATTCCGATCATCCTCTGCACCGGCTTTAGCGAACGTATCACGGAAAATAAAGCAAGAGATTTGGGTATTCGGGGGTTTATCATGAAGCCGCTGGTGATCCATAAGCTTGCCGAGAAAATCCGGGAAGCGCTTGACAGTAGAATTGATTATTGACGATTGAAGATTGATAATTAGTGCTAACGGTTAATATTAGAAACAGCGATGGATAGTGAGAAACTTAAAGATAGAACAAAACAATTTGCTCATCGATGTGTCAAGTTGGCAACGGCGTTGCCGGATACTCCGTTAGGGCGCCATATCAGGGGACAATTAATCAGGTGTAGCACTTCAGTTGCTTCAAATTACCGAGCAACTTGCATAGCCCAGTCCAAGGCAAGTTTTGTTTCAAAATTAAGTATTGTATTGGAAGAAGCTGATGAATCCTATTTCTGGCTGGAATTCATCGTAGATGAAAACATGTTAAAAAGAGACCTTGTTGAACCATTAATGAATGAAGCTGCGGAATTAACAGCAATTTTTATCACATCCAGAAAAACAGCAAGAATGAAGGCTGTTAAATGAGGGTTGCTATTGAATCTTCCATATGCTGCTTTGATCAATTTTCAATAATCAATATACAATTAAAAAATGGCTAACATTCTGATTATTGATGACGACAAGGGGCTATGTTTCACGCTGTCCGATATGGTGAGGCACACGGGGCATGAGGCAACCTGCGCATATACGCTGAAAGATGGCTTTGAAAAGGCATCCAGCGGGTCATTTGATGTCGTATTTCTGGATGTGATGCTCCCTGATGGAAATGGGCTGGATCTATTGCCAAGGATTAGAGAAATATCCCCCAAACCTGAGGTTATCATCATTACCTCAAAAGGCGATCCTGACGGCGCTGAGCTTGCGATCAAAAACGGCGCCTGGGACTATGTTCAAAAGCCCTTTTCCATAAAAGCGATAACATTGCCACTTCTCCGCGCCCTCCAATATCATGAGGCCAAAAGACCTCCGGTGGTCTTAGATCGTGAGGGTATTGTGGGGAGCAGCCCGCAGATAAGGGCCTGCCTGGATCTCCTGGCCGAGACAGTGAATAGCGAAGCAAGTGTACTCATCACGGGTGAAACGGGCACGGGCAAAGAGCTCTTTGCATCAGCCATCCATAAAAACAGCCGTCGGGCCGATAAAAGTTTTGTGGTGGTGGATTGCACATCATTGCCTGATACGCTCGCGGAAAGCATGCTTTTCGGGCATGAAAAAGGGGCCTTTACAGGGGCGGATAAGACCTATAAGGGGCTGATCAAGCAGGCTGATACAGGAACTCTTTTTCTTGATGAGGTGGGAGAGCTTCCTTTTTCTGTCCAGAAGACCTTTTTGCGGGCCCTTCAGGAACACCGGTTTCGCCCTTTGGGTGGTATGCATGAGATAGAGAGTGATTTCAGGCTCGTGGCGGCAACCAACCGGGATCTCGATGAGATGGTGAAGCGCGGGCAGTTCCGGAAGGATCTCCTGTTTCGACTCAGGTCTTTCGCCATCGCGCTGCCCCCCCTGAAAGAGCGTCCCCAAGATATCAAAGAGTTAGCCATGTACTATGTAGCCTTGTTCAGTGAGCGCCGAGGTACAGGGACAAAGGGGTTCTCTCCTGAATTCTTTGAGGCGCTTGATGCCTATGACTGGCCCGGAAATGTGCGGGAACTGTTCAATGCCCTGGAAAGGGCACTTGCTTCAGCACACCTTGAGCCCACCCTGTTCCCCAACCACCTCCCGGTCAATATCCGGATCAAGGTTGCACGAGCCTCGGTTAGTAAAGAGAAGCCCTCAATAGCCATTCCCGGAGGAAGCCCCGCTATCTCCGGGGTGCCCCCCCAATTGCGGGATTTTCGAGGGGCAATGGAACAAAAATATTTAATAGACCTGATTTCGCTCACCAAAGGCAATATCAAAGAAGCATGCCGGATATCCGGCCTATCCAGATCCCGTTTGTATGTTCTGATGAAAAAGTATCAAATATCCCCCCTCGGCTGAAACTTCCCACCCGTCCATTCCCAATTTCCCGTTGAACAAGACATAGTCCTGTTTGCAGGACAATTCCTGTTTTGAGGACAGAATACCGGCCTTTTATTTCTCGCGCATTTTGCCTGAAACAGCAAAACCAATTGAAATTATTGCAATTGTCCGTTTTCTATAACATTTGGCATGCTTCTTGAAAAAGTCACAACGTGGCATGGGATCGAATATCATGTCGAGCTCAGAGAGATGGCAAAAAGTGGAAATGAAATCACCTCAATCCATACAAGGGAGCGTCCTAAATGAATTGGAAAAAAATGACCATCGGTAAAAAGATAGGCCTGGGATTTGGTTTTGTATTGATGCTGTTGGCCCTCAGCGGCCTGCTAAGTTATTCCGGTGTTGATGGAATTGTTAACTATGCCAAACAGGTCATTAACGGCAATATTCTAGATGGATATTTGGCACAAGTTGAAGTGGATCACCTAAACTGGGCTAACAAGGTTAACGCACTATTGACTGATCATAATGTATCCAAACTGACGGTCGAAACAGACGACCAAAAATGCGGATTCGGCCTGTGGCTGTACGGCGAAGGGGGCACGCAGGCGCAAAAACTGGTGCCAAGCCTTACCACCATGCTCAAAGGGATAGAGAAACCGCACAGACAATTGCACCAATCGGCCATTGAAATCAGCAATCACTATCACAACATAGATGAGGCTTTACCAAGCCTGTTGGTGGCCAAAGAATTAGAACAGTTAAAATGGGTGGACAAAATAAAAGCGCTTTTTTTGAAAAACTTGCCCGCGCTTATTATTGAAACCGATGCCCAAAAAAGCAATTTTGGTGAATGGCTCTATGGCGGGGGAGCCAAGAGAGCTGTGACAGGACATGAAGCGTTGGGGCGGATTTTAGAAAAGGTCAAAGAATCTCATCAAAAGCTGCATCAAGCAGCGATTTCTATTCAAAAAACCTACCGCCAAATACATCCTGGACTTGCAGGGATTCTAGAAAGTTGTTTAGCCGAATATCGCAAATGGGCTGCCAACATCTCCATATCCATCATTGAAGAGGCCGAAGAGCTGGATGTTGAGCTGAATCCAGCCGAGAGTGGCTTAAGCAAATTTTTGGCCTCTGATATGGCCGCTGCTTATCTGAAAAGCTTTCCCGAGTTGAAATCTGCCCTTGCGGGGGCAATCGGATTACAAAAGCGTGTGTATGATTCTGCCGTTGAGATCAACGATGCCTTGAATGAATCGGAAAAAATTCAAGCCGAGACGAAATTCATTGACTATCTTTTGCCTGCCGTGGAGGAGTTGAGCAGACATTTGCAGGATGCCATCAACGCCGAAACTTCTCTTATTCGCGGTCAAAAGGCTGCCAAGCGTATCTATGATACTCAAATTATGCCCAACTTAGACCAATTCATGGAAATATTTAAGGCCGCAAAAGCCGAGGCTGACCGTCTTGTGAACGGCAACAAGGAAGCCAATCGTATTTATGCCTATGAGACCCTTCCGGCCCTTCAGGGGATCCAGAATCTTTTGCAAAAGATTCGCACCGAAACAAAAAATAGCACCACAACCGACGAAGTCATGCTTAAGGCGGCCCAATATACCAAACGCAATTTGACGCTTATCGCTCTTTTTGCAATCATTGCCGGTATCCTGATCGCATTTTTCATCGCCCGGGGGATCATAAATAGGCTCCAGAGGGTCTCAGACCAGATGAATAGCAGTGCGGGGCTTGTGGCATCCGGTGTCGGGCAGGTATCTTCTTCCAGCCAATCTCTGGCTGAAGGGGCATCCGAGCAGGCGGCCTCCATTGAAGAGACATCTTCTTCATTAGAAGAGATGTCCGCCATGACCAGACAAAATGCTGAAAACGCTCAGCAAGCCGATAATCTCATGCGAGAGGTCAACACAGTTGTCGGTCATGCAAACAATTCGATGCTTGAATTGATAAGCTCAATGGAGCAGATATCCAAAGCAAGTGAAGATACATCTAAGATTATCAAGGCCATTGATGAGATCGCTTTTCAGACCAATCTGCTTGCGCTTAATGCAGCGGTAGAAGCGGCCCGGGCCGGCGAGGCCGGTGCCGGATTTGCGGTGGTTGCCGATGAGGTCCGGAACCTGGCCATGCGTGCGGCCGATGCAGCCCAAAATACAGCCGATCTTATCGAAGGGACGATAATTAAGGTGGGGGATGGATCAGAGCTTGTCAACCGAACGGACCAGGCTTTTTCTAAAGTGGCGCAAAGTGCTTCCAAGGTTAGTGCACTGGTGACTGAAATTTCGATATCCTCCAACGAACAGGCCCAGGGCATAGAGCAGGTAAATAAAGCGGTAGTGGAAATGGACAAGGTAACCCAGCAAAATGCGGCCAATGCAGAAGAATCGGCTTCCGCCTCAGAGGAGATGAATGCTCAAACCGGGCTGATGAAGGATATGGTGGCGGAGTTGGTAACCTTAGTCGGCGGGAAGACAAAAGAAACGGCCAAATCATCATCCCCTAAGGTTTTTTCTAAACCGACTCCACCCAGATTAACCGATGGCAAAGACTCCACGGTTTACAGACAGAATAAAGCGAAACCTGATATGGCGCTCGCCATGGATGATGAGGAATTTAGCGATTTTTAGTTCAAAAACAGACATAGCTAGGAGGTGATAAGGGCTTGTTTCCCATTAACATGGTTTCAAAGAAGTTTTAGTCGTACATAAATAAGATCAACAAATATAGGAGAATTTTAAAATGGAAAAAATGTATCCAACCAAAACAAAAATGAGATTAATCGTTAGCGTACTTACCATGCTGACTTTTTTTGGCCTGACGACGCTCAGCGCGGCGGAGACAACCCTAAAGTGGACCGGTTGCGGCATTACCAAAAAAGCCTTCATGAAGGAGGCTGCGGCCGCTTATAAAAAGAAGACCGGAGTGACCATAAAGCTGTCAGGAGGTGGCGCAACAAAAGGGATTCGATTCGCCAACTCGGGTATGGCCGATATGGGCGGAAATTGCCGTCCGGCCCTAAAAGATAAATTCGCAGCCGAGGAGGGTGAGGTTTATATGACAGTTGCGGCATGGGATGCCCTGGTTCCGGTTGTCCACCCGGATAACCCCGTCGGCTCCATCTCTTCTGATCAATTAAAAAAGATCATGAAGGGCGAAATTACGAACTGGAAAGCGTTAGGTGGTAAAGACCAGAAGATTCAGGTAATGGTTCGCGTAGGCAAAATAGGCGGCGTCGGCTATATGGCCAGAAAGATCATTTTCGGGAACCCGGATGAGGAATTTACGCCAGATGCGAAGATTCATAAAAGTTCGGGCCCCCTTGAAAAGGCAATCCTCAAGGATCCTGCCGGATTCGGTATAACCGGCATCAGCAGTGCCAAACGACGTGAGCTCAAAGGTCGTAAATTAAAGATTTTAAAGGTTGATGGGAAAGAGGCCAGCGTGGAAAATATCGCTTCCGGAGCCTACCCGACCTTCAGGCCCCTTTACATTGCCACAAAAGGAAAACCGGCCGGGGAAGTCAAAACGTTTCTGGATTGGCTTCTTAGCGCGGAAGGACAAGATGTGGTCGAAGGCAGCGGTACGGTTTCCGTTCGGCAGGGAGCGGGGATGAAGGCTAAATTTAAGTTTTGGGAAAATACAGATCGAATCGTAAATTTTGCTTCACTGCCTTAACCCTTGTTGCAAAAGTCGAAGATGCTGCTCGTAAGATCCCGCATTATCGAGGAGATCCAATTGAGTCCAGCACCTTTAGACCCAAATCCGAAATCCCGCTTGTCGTAGATACCGCTTGCGGTGCGGGAGACATCCAAGGGTGACGCTGTAGTGTACTACAGCGAGCCCTTGGTAATCCCGCCAAGGCAGAAATTTTAATAGGGTAGTTTATTTTACATTAGCCTGGTTTTCATGTTAGGTTTTTACTTAACACCACGGAGCGTTATCCGAAAGCAAAACGTAGTTTTTTGTTTCAAAGAAGCATGCCGGATATCCGGCCTATCCAGGTCCCGTTTGTATGTTCTGATGAAAAAGTACCAGATATCTCCCCTCGACTGAAACATCCCACCCGTCCATTCCCAATTTCCCGTTGAACAAGACATAGTCCTGTTTACAGGACAATTCCTGTTTTGAGGACAGAATGCCGGGCCTTTTATTTCTTGCGCATTTTGCCTGAAACAGCAAAACCAATTGAAATTATTGAAATTATCGGTTTTTTATAACATTTGGCACGTTTCTTGTTAGTACGTTTAACGAAGGAAACAGAAGGTCATGCCGGAGGTATGTTCAGATGAATTTGATCTTTTATGCAAATGGGAAGAATGGAGCCGGCGAACGGCTCCGGGTGTTGATTGAAGCCCAGATCCCTAAGAGGCGGATAAAAATTTACCGAACGATCAAGGGCCTTTCCCGCAGGCTTCGCCGGCCCAGGTATGATGTGGCGATTACTGTTCTTTTTGCAAGTGGCAGGGAAGATCTTCAGGATCTATTTTCCATTCGCGATCTGCTTTGGGATCTTCGAATCATCCTGATTCTTCCGGATGGAGAAGCGGACACCATCGCAAAGGGACATAAGCTGTTTCCGCGTTTCTTGAGTTATGCGGATGGCAATTTCGAGGATGTTGCCGCTGTTTTGGAAAAAATGCTTAAGCTTGTGTCTTCTAGAGAAGACTACAGCTACTAAACTATTTCGCTTGTTTAGGGTATTACGCTTTTTAAGGAATGATATGCATTTCAAATAATTGACAGAAAGGAGGTGAATAGAAAAGTGACAAAAAAATCTGCTAAAATTATGGATCAGGCCGTAAAGGCTGTGGCCGACAAGGAGGAAAAATATTTGACCTTCACCTTGGCCAATGAAGAGTATGGCATCGGGATTTTGAAGATCAAGGAGATCATCGGGATGATGCCGATCACGACCGTACCCCAGACCCCTGAATTTGTAAAGGGCGTGATTAACCTGCGGGGCAAGGTGATCCCGGTTATCGATCTCAGGCTGCGGTTCGACATGGAAGCCATCGATTACACCGAGCGCACCTGCATCATCGTGGTGGAAATCGAGGGTACTGCCGGGACGGTTCAGATCGGTATCGTGGTCGATGCGGTCTCCGAGGTATTGAACATTAAAGGTCAAGATATCGAGGAGACTCCCGCATTTGGCGAAAAGCTGAACACGGACTATATCCTCGGTATGGCCAAGATGGAAGGCGGTGTTAAGATCCTGCTCGATATCGATCAGGTGCTTAGCGGTGAAGAGGTAGCAGTCCTTGAAAAAGCAGCATAGTGATTTTTAGTTGAGTAGTCGATCAGTTGATTAGTTGAGTGGTTAACGACTCAACGACTCAACAAGTAACTAATTTTAAAGGAGATATTAATTATGTTAAAGAACTTAAAACTAAGCGGAAAAATGTGGGGCCTGACCCTTTTGCTCCTTGTTGCCGTTTTATTGGTAGCGGGCAGTTCGATCTGGTCAATCAGCGAAATCCTTTCTGCCAACAAGGATTTTACAGGAGCTGCTGATTCCAACACATTCATGGTCAAAAAAGAGGTGGACCATTGGAAATGGGTAAAAAAGGTCCAGGACCTATTTGTGGGGAACCAGGAAACTCTTAAGGTGCAACTTGACCCGACTAAATGCGGTTTGGGCAAATTCCTTTATGGAGAAGAAGGCAAGGCGTTGGCCCAAAGTGATCCAAAACTTGCCAGTCTCTTGGAGGCAATTAAAGAACCCCATAAACATGTCCACGATTCAGGCACCCATATTAAGGATGTGTGGCAGCAGATTCATCCGGGGCTGAGCCAGACCCTTGCGGCGCGCCTTGATGACCATCGGCGCTGGGCCGCCAGTGTCTCGAAATCGCTTCTGGAGAACAAGGAAATCAAGGTTCAACTGGATCCCGCCAAGTGCGGATTCGGAAAGTTTTTGGCCGGGAAAGAGTGCCGATTATGCCGAGCTCGGCATAAGCTTCATAATGCCGAGTCCCGGATTATG
>CAZHAH010000139.1:0-16480 GCA_964530095.1 uncultured Desulfobacteraceae bacterium
TTGGAACTATTCGCTAATGCCCTTAAAAATGTGATTTTATTTATGAGGCTACCCTAAGTGTCTACAAGGAATCCTATCGTGTCCTCAAGCCCGGCGGGCGCCTGGCCATATCGGATGTTTTGGCGACGGCCGAGCTACCGCCGCACATCCGCAATGATCTGGCGTTAGTGGGTGCTTGTGTCGGCGGGGCCGCAACCATTGATAAAACAGAGGAATTGCTGAAAAGTGCCGGTTTCGAAGATATCAAGATCAAACCGAACGATCACAGCCGCCGGTTGATTCAAGAATGGGATCCCAATAAAAGCGAAAACGCCCTGGACTATGTCGTTTCCGCCTACATTGAAGCCATAAAGCCTTGTTAAGGAAAATAAGCTTGCGACCAGTCCCCTTGATCTGTCTTATGTGTTTGGGGATCATTTTGACCTTGACTTGTTTTGCTAATTTTCCGGCCCTGCAACCGGCGTTTGAAAAATTATGGGGGCTCAGCAAGACCCAATCGGGTCTCATTATCGGAATTTTCTTCGGAGGGGTTCTGGCTTATATCAGCGTTGGCCTGGCCGGTTTTGCTGCACCGCTGGCGATTCGTTTTATGGGTCTTGCGGGTGATCCGGGCACCTAATCGGAATTCAAAATGGAGCATCGAATCGTTCTTCGTGTTCGATTCTTCAGAAGAAGATGCCATCCATTCCCTGCGTGAGGATGACTATATCCAAGTTGCGCTTTCCTTTTATTTTACTCCAGCTCTCTCCGTCGCGGTTTAATAATCGAAGAAATGATTAAAATATGAAATCGGGTCGGTGACACTTACCCCCTTTTTATCGTAAGGCCGCCTCAATTTGGCTACAATCTGGGTGGCCTTTTTCGGCTTCAGCCGCTCAGTATAATAAAGCAGGGATTTTGAAATCTCTTCATCCTCGTATTTAACCTCGATGAGTTCCTCAAGCTCCCCTTCCCTGATCACCGCAAAATCGACTTCGCGACCCTCCTTGTCACGAATATATCGGAGTTCATAGCGATAACCCTCCCGATCTTCCAGGAAATGTAAACGTTTTAAGAGTGATGTTGCCACCAAATTTTCGAAACGGAGGCCTTCATCGCCAATTACATCCCCATTGTCGAAGAAGTAGACTTTGGGCGGTTTCAGAACCGCCCAGGGCAAGGAGCGGGTAAAAGTTCTCAAGCTAAAAACAAGATACATTCTTTCCAAAACCTCCAGCCACGCTTTAGCTGTTTTGGGGGAAATCTCCAAATCCGCTGCCAGATTGGATACGACTGTCAATCCTCCCACCCGATGACGCAAGGCATCGAGGAAAAGACTTAGGAGCTGAATGTTGCGGATCGACTCCAGGTCGCGAACATCCTCTCGCAGGACGCGATCAAATCTCTCTCGACGCCACCTTCGGGCTGATCGTTCATCGCCCTCCAGAAACGGCTCTGGAAATCCCCCGACGGTCATTAGGCGGTCAAAAGCCTCCTCAGCAGGCATCCCCTCCGGAATTTCATCAAGCGTAAATGGGTGCAGCCGCCAATAGTGATAACGTCCCATTAATGAATCCCCACCCCGACGATAGACGTCGAGACGGGCAGAACCTGTAATCAAGAATGAATGGGTTTCATGGGATGTGTCGTAGATTCCTTTGATCCATTTTTTCCATTTAGGAAATTTGTGCAATTCATCGAAGACAAGGAGCGTATTACTTTTACTCCATTTTTTCTGCAGTATATCCTGGCGGTCCTCGTCAAGGTCCCAGTTGAAATAGCGGCCGGCAGAAAAGTTTTTGGCAAGTACGGCTTTTGCAAGCGTCGTTTTTCCGACCTGCCGGGGTCCGCCGACAAAAACCATCTTTTTCGGAAGGTCTGCCAATATATGGGGGGTAATATAACGCACATGGCTATTTTATACTATATTCCAAAATAGTCAAGGCTATATTGGAATACGGTAAAAATAAGCCACCTTTTAAGATATCGAAGAATTAGCGGGGTTAATGCACCTTGCGCCCACGCTGTTTGAAATGCTGATGCGCCTGGTACATGAAGGTCCGGATGGCGGCCTCGCGCCCGGGCTGAAAGCTTGAATCATACGGCGTGTCCAGATAGGGAACGCTCAATCGGCTCATCACCGGCTTAATAATGGCCGAGGTGGCGGTACTCGGCATGCAGGTAAAGGGATAGACATTCACGACCCCGTTATATCCTTCTTTGGCATATTCCAGTATTCCAGCAATACTCAGGCAGGCTTCGGTACCCACATCGAATGAGAACAAATCGCTTTTCTGCAGCGTATCCTCCAGATGTCCCAGCGAATGATCTTGAGCCAGGTCAATCAGCGCCCGGGCGCGCCGGTAAGCCTTGCGCTGGCGGTATTCCTGATAGTAAAGATCCCCGCCGAAGCTGACGATTTTTTTTAAATAGGCCTTAACGGAATCCATGCGCAGTTGCTTCAGACTCATCCGCAAGCCGATCTTGGCATTCCGCAAGCCGTTATAAGACGTATAGTTCACCCATTCGCCGATGGAGGCATTGACCACTTCGGCACCGTATTTTTCCAGCACTCGAATGACATGCTGATTCGAATCAGCGTGAGTGCGCAGATAGATCTCGCCCACGATTCCGACTAACGGTTTGGGGGCAATGTCCTCATCGATCAACTGCTTGCCCTCGCCTATAACCGTTTCGAGCACGTCCAAAATATGATCAAACTCCTTGCCGGGTCCGAATTTTTCAAAGGTTGCTTCCAATTTTTTCAGCGCCTGTTCGATGAATAGGTCAACGGCACCCTTTTCTTTTTCATAGGGCCTGAGCCGCCACAGGAGCCGGTCAAGTATGTCGGCCACCACCACCGACATATAGGAGGCTTTGCGAAGATCCCTGACGCTTTCTTTTTCAATCATGCCGTCAAGCGAATATCCATCGCTGGTGGTTAAGGCCCCGATTTTGAGCCCTTTCAGTTGAGGAAAAGAGTCGAGCACGATTCGCTGGAATTTATTGTACATGCCGAAGCGACACGGACCGCCGGCTTCGGGCATAAAATAGATGTAGTCCTCGGACTTAAAGGCACTCCCGAGGCGTTCCTCTTCCTTTTGCATGCAATGCAGGATGTCGCCCGTGGTGATCTGGCAGGGATAGCATTCTTTCCCGGAGGTGTACTCGCTGCCCAGATCAAGCGCCTTATAGGTTTCCATGACTTTGGTCTTGATACCGAAACCGCGGAAGGTAGCCGCCAGAAGATAACCACCAATACGGTTCATCTGCGGCAGCAAAACCGTCTTATCTCGGAGGCTGAACTTGCCTACCTTTTCGGTCAGCGACTGGAAGCTAACGACTTTCTGAGTATCCGTCTGCATGCTAATTTCTCACACCCGCTTTTCCCGCATTGGCTTCAAATTCCATGCTCGCATCGGTTTTGCGCATGGTGTTGTCGATCACGTTTTTATAGGCTTCAAGGCGCGTCATGACACCGGCCACGGCACTGTGCTCATCCAGTTCCAGGATCAGATAGGCTTTATCACCCATAATATGTTTGTAAAAATGTTCCACAAAGGAATCGGCGCCGCAGCTGAAATTGGTTAAATGGAGGCCGAAATAATTGGGGTGATTTTTGATATAGCGTGCCGTTCTCAGGATCTGGGCCCCCACCCCCCAATACATATTGGGGAAATCGGAAAGATCGATTTGGGAGACGTCGATAAAATCCATCGGCAGCGCCGTTACGCCGATTTTGGACAGATTGCGACCCAACCTTAAATTCAGACGTTCATCATGCAGGTTGTAGGAGCGACCGGTCACAATAATGATCGGCTCTTCGCTATTGCAGGCGGACAGGATTTCGCGGCCGATTTGATAAAGCTCGGTTTTGAATTTCTCCTCCTGCTCCAGGGCATACAACAACGCCTTTTCGGTCTGTGACCGCGATACCCCCAGTTTGGACCCCATTTGCTCAAATATCTCCAGGGCCAGGGTTTGGGCATCGTATTTTTGATGAATGGTCGGGTTGAGTATGTCGGCCGGGTCTATGTTGAGAGCCATACGCACCATGTAGGAATTGCTCTGAACCAGGGGACACAAATACCCGTTTTCCGATGAACTCGGGCTAGACATATCGATCACGGAGGGGATAAAAAGGAAGCGCGTTCTTTTGAGAAGTTCTTTGACATGGCCGTGGGAAACCTTGATCGGGTAGCAGGTTTCGGCGATCATGGCCTCGATTCCAGCCTCGGAAATCTCCCGGTTTGTGGGGGGTGTCAAAACCAGCCGCAGCCCCAACTGGTCGAAAAAATGGGCCCACAAAACCCCTGTTTGATGGCCGTACAGGGCCCGTTGCATCCCTACCGTGGGTCTTGCGTCAATCTCTTTGAGCGGTTCACCGGGGAGTTCGGCATAAACGCCGGCCATGTATTTTTCCCAGATCTTTGCGCGCAGCTCAAAAAAATTCTCTTTTTTCTTCCAGCGGCCCGTGCTGACTTCATACCGGCCGCATTCTCCTCCCCAGACACTCTTACGGCCGTCAAAATCGTAAATTTTGAGCTTACACTGGTTTTGGCAACGCGAATCGGCTTTGCAAATCTTCTCCTTGTATTCCATCTGGTCGCCGATCGCACTTTCAAGGCCTCTGAAAACGCTCTCTTGTTCACCCCGGCGTACCATTTTTTCCTGAACACAGATTGCCGCGCCGAACGCCCCCAGAATTTCACGATGTTTGGGCACAGCCAGACCCCGCCCCAAAACGTTTTCAAAAGCCGCCACGACGCCCTTATTTAAAGAAGGCCCCCCCAAAAACATCACCCGGTGGCCAATCATGCGTTTACCCACCACACGATTCAGGTAGTTATGGACTATTGCATAACAGAGACCGGCAATCAGATCCTTCCTCTGCACGCCTTTCTGGTGGTAGGAAACCAGATCCGATTCCATGAACACGGTGCAGCGCTCTGCCAGTCTGACCGGTTCTGCGGATGAGAGGGCAATCTCCTCGAATTCGCCCACGATATTGATCCCGTATTTATTGGCCAGTTCATGTAAAAAACTGCCTGTCCCGGCGGCGCAGACCTTGTTCATGTCAAAATCGAGCGGGTGCGAATTCATGATATAAATATATTTGGAATCCTGCCCGCCGATTTCAAAAATGCTCTCGATCTCAGGATCGATCTCAACCGCCCCGCAGGCATGGGCCGTGATTTCGTCGATGATAAGATCGGCATTCAGAAAATCGCCCACCACATTTCGTCCCGAACCGGTAGTGGCGATGCCGATAATCTCAAAGTCTTTCCCCGAATTGCGGATCGTGTCCAAAAGATTTTGGGTGACTTCGATGGGCTTGCCCCGCGTGGGAACATATTTTTTGAGAAGAATCTCGCGCGCTTCATTCATGATGGCGTATTTGGTGGTGGTCGACCCGATATCGAGCCCCAGGTAAACCCGGGTTGGACGTTGTAATTTTTTTTGAACCACCGCGTTTGAATCCGGAAAAACCGTCTCCTTTAACACCAGACGCGGCGCCACCGGCACGGATACTTCTGTTTGGGCGGTGAGTGCCTTGACTACTTCCAGATCGATGCACGTGTGTTGTTCCGATTCCATTGCCTGCAGCGCCACACCCAAAGCGCCCAGGGCGGTATTGTATTCAGGGACGATCAGATCGGGGAAATATTCGCGAAAGGCTTTGACCTGGATGTCGTTCAAAGAGAGTCCGCCGATAAACAGAATCGGTGCTGTCAGCGTGCGGTTGGTAACGATGGTGCTCATGTAGTTGCGGGCGTTGCCCACATGCAGGCCGAAAATGATGTCTTCCAGTTTTTCGCCTTTATTCTGGAGATGAATCATGTCCGATTTGGTGAAGACCGTACAGCGGCAAGCCACATTGGAAGGTTTTTGGCTTTTTAAACCCAGCTTGATAAAGTCTTTCAGGATCGGATCGATGGCATCCTGCGACATGTCTGATTCGGTCGAATAGAGTGATGTTGCCAGACGCTGGGCCTGCTGATCGATGAAAGAGCCGGTACCCGAGGCGCAGGGGCCGTTGGTGTTGAAATAATCGAGCTCCCAGGCCCCCTTTTGATGGTTGATCTGGAAAAGGGCCGTGTCCTGCCCCCCCATGCTGATGATGCTTTTGACATCCGGATTTACAAAAAGAACCCCCAAAACCTCGCTGATGGTCTCAAATTCGTAAAATAGGCCCCATTTTTGAGCCAGTTTCTGGCCGTGATTTCCGGTAAAGGAAACCGATTGGATTTGCGCTTTGTTAAAGGATTGATACAGATCTTGGACCAGGTTTAAAACCGCTTCTTCCACCCGGCCCAGATGACGCTGGTAAAGGGATTCGGATACGATCTCTTTTTGGGAGTTGAGGACAATGGCGTTTAAGCTAACCGAACCGGCATCTATGCCTATGTGTAAGCGCTCCATACGTCCTGCCACCTGTGCTAATTCCGTTTAGATCATCCGCTGTCGCTTGGCATGGCTGAACTGAATACGCATTACATATCAAATATTGGCAGAATTTTCAAATACGGAGATAAAAAGGTCACGGTAACGTCAAAGTCAGCTCTAACTTGTTCCCATCCACGGAAAATATTGGCAATCTAAAGTGTCCAATTCAGAAATGCGGATTTTTTGTGTTGGGCAAGGCCGCACAAGGGTTTGCGGTGAGGCGTACTCAGTGTACGTCGCAACCGGAAACCTGCGGAGAACGCTGTACAACGCAAAAAAGACCATTTATGTTAGGAACTCAGTCGTTCTTTAAGATACGTATATCGCTTCTGGGTCTTATCGTTTTTGACCCCGATCGCGAGCGCCTTGCGCGTACCCACCATCACCACCAGTTTCTTACCCCGCGTCACGGCCGTGTAGATCAAATTGCGCTGAAGCAGGATATAGTGCTGCGTGACGATGGGGATCACCACGGCCGGATATTCCGACCCTTGCGATTTATGAACCGATACCGCATAAGCCAAAACCACTTCATCCAATTCGCCGAAGCCGTACGCAACGCGACGGCCGTCATAGGATATTTCAACCTCCTGCGCTTCAGAATCGATGCGCAGGATTTTCCCGATATCGCCGTTAAAGACCTCCTTGTCATAGTTGTTGCGGATCTGCATCACCTTGTCGTGGATCCGATAAAAGCGGTCTCCGCGCTGGACCCCGTCCTGACGCGGATTAAGGATATCCTGCAGCTTGCGGTTGAGGTTCTCGGCCCCCACCACGCCTTTGTACATGGGGGTCAGGACCTGAATATCATCCACCGGATTAAAACCGAATCGACGCGGAATCCGTTCTTTGGTCAGCTCGATGATAATCTCCAAAACCTGCTGCGGGTCTTCCTGCTGGATAAAATAAAAATCTTTGGGGGTGGTACCTTCTTCGGGATGATCGGCCGTTTTGGAAGAAGGAATGATGCCGTCATTGATCAGATGCGCATTGACGATAATCTGGCTTTCCCGGGCCTGGCGGAAAATTTTATTCAGTTCGATCGCCTGGACGGCTTTTGAGGCGATGATATCCTTTAATACATTTCCGGCCCCCACCGATGGCAGCTGGTTGGCATCACCCACCAGGATAAGGGTGCTTGTGACCGGCACGGCTTTGAGCAAATGGTACATCAAAATCGTATCGATCATCGATGTCTCGTCTATGATTAAAAGATCGCAATTGAGCGGTTTTTCTTCGCTGCGCTGAAATCCCCCTTTTTTAAAGCTGAACTCCAAAAGCCGGTGGATTGTTTTGGCCACATGCCCGGTGGCTTCATTCATCCGCTTGGCGGCCCGGCCGGTGGGAGCACCCAGAAGAATCTTTACGCCGGTGCGGGCCATGATCTTGATAATGGCATTGATGATGGTGGTTTTTCCGGTTCCCGGGCCGCCGGTGATGATCAGGATTTTCTTTTCAACAGCCCAGCGAATGGCCTCCATCTGATTTTTAGCCAGCCGGATCGCCAGCCGCTGCTGCACCCAACTAAGGGCCTTGTCGGTTTCGATGGAGTGCGCGGCCTTGGGCACCTGGGTCAACATCCTGAGTCGGTTGGTGACACCGGTTTCACTGGTATAAAAGCGGGTCAAATAGACGCCCTTATCATTGTCCGCAAACGCTTTATGATCCCC
Source organism: uncultured Desulfobacteraceae bacterium (assembly GCA_964530095.1). GTDB lineage: Bacteria > Desulfobacterota > Desulfobacteria > Desulfobacterales > CAZHA01 > CAZHAH01. Next base: position 8,097 of record CAZHAH010000139.1, read on the forward strand.
CTCCAGTTTCTCAATAACGATTTTTTTGTCCCGGGCGATTTGTTCGATCGCCAAAAGGACGATTTCGCGATCGACTTCCAGAATTTCGCGGCACTTTTCGATCAGCGGTTCGTAGGGATAAAGGACGTGGCCGTCTTCGGCCAGCTGGTTGAGGACATACAGGATCCCGGCCTGGACCCTCAGTTCCGAATTTTTTGGAAAACCGAGTTTGGCGGCAATTTTATCAGCCGTTAAAAATCCGATCCCGAAAATGTCGTCCGCCAGGCGATAGGGATTTTGTTTGACTACGGTGATGGAGCCGTTGCCGTACTGTTTGAAGATTTTGGTGGCGTATCCCGAGCTGACCCCATAGGATTGCAGAAAGATCATCACATCCCGGATCTCACGCTGGTCCTCCCAGGCCTCCTGAATCATCTCCAAGCGTTTTTCACCGATCCCCTCGATTTCGGACAACCGGCCGATATCGGCTTCGATAATATCGAGTGTCTTTTTGCCGAACTTGGCCACAATTCGCTCGGCCATCACCGGCCCCAGCCCTTTGATCAGACCCGAACCCAAATATTTGCGGATGCCGTAAACCGTGGCCGGAACCTTGGTTTTGTATTTGGCGATCTTGAATTGTTCTCCATACCGCGGATGCTGGGTCCATTCACCGTGCATCTCGAGCACTTCGCCCGGCAAGGGGGCCATAATGTTGCCCAGCACGGTGACCAGGTCATGTTGCCCCTTGACCTTGACCTGGGCGATGGTGAACCCGTTTTCCTCATTGTTGTAAGTGATGCGTTCGATTTGGCCCGTCAGCTCCATCTGCACACCCATCTTTTTGGGCTTAAACGATTTTCGAAACTTATTTTGGCGATGGATGACCCTCATATTCCTTTGTTACCCCAAAATTGATCGATTCTTTTTGTTGTTGCGTACCGAGATCCGTTTTTGTTCAATGTCTATATCCTTTAGGAATTTATGCATAAAATATTATGGACCGATTTGTAAAGTATGTGGTTTAGATTTTTTTAAAAAGTCTGCACGATTTTGTGTCAATTCGGAGTGCCTTGATCGGCTTTTTGTGCCGCTAGCCCGGATGTTCTGGATTTAAAAATAACTTGCACAATAATGCAAATATAATTATATTATCATTATGAAAAAAATATCATTTGTTTGGGATGAAAAGAAGGCCGGGGAAAACCTTAAAAAGCACAAAATATTTTTCGACGAGGCCCTAACCGTTTTTTCTGATCCAAATGCAAGAATGATTTTCGATCCTGAACATTCTGGGAGTGATGACAGATTTATTCTCCTTGGAATAAGCGCTGGATTGAGATTGCTTGTTGTTTGTCACTGTTATCGAGAAGATGACATGATTATTAGAATTATTTCAGCTCGAAAGGCAAATAAACGAGAGCAGAAGCAATACGGGAGTTTCTTATTATGAGAAAAGAATACGATTTTTCAAAGTCCGTAAAAAATCCTTATGTCAAACACCTTAAAAAACAGGTAACACTTCGACTTGGAGTTGATGTTATTGACTATTTTAAAAAAATGGCTGAGGAAACCGGCGTGCCTTATCAGAATCTTATTAACCTCTATTTGCAAGACTGCGCTCATGCCCAAAAAAAACTGAAACTTAAGTGGGCTTCCTAATAGGTCTGCAAATGCAGAACCAATCATTTCAGTTGAACGGTCTGGGTTAAGCGCCTGTGGCTTTCTTATAGTTCTGTATTTCCGTGGCTTTTTCAAAGGAGTTCTAACCCTGCCCGCCCCTTAATTCGCCGCTATCTGCCAAAAGGGAATTGCTATGAAGGCCAAAATAACGCCTGTCTGTGCGTCTCCGCACGCAGACAGGGGCTCTTGGAGCGATTTTTCTTGACTTCCCCTTTATTTTCAATATGATTCGCCACAATTAACCTCTGAACCACTGAACCCATTTTACAGAGGTTCCCCATGGAGCATCACCTCAAAATGTGCCTATCATCTCCTGACAGGAGCTATTTTTCCTGTTGGGAGGAAAATCTTCACTGCAGATCCATACCACCGGAGCCCTTTTGACAGGGCTTCAATTTCCGGTTTTCCCATTTCCTGAGGATGCTTTTTCCCATGGAAATAAATGTATCGTTTTATCCAGGATGTATAAGATTTTTCCGTTCGAATGGAATAGCCTTTAACACGAATACGATTTCTTACTTTATCTAATAATTTAGGAGATTTCGGGATCATAACCAATTCTTCCTTTTTTCGAAGTTATTTATAATATAAGCGTCAAACATGTCAACCTAAAACTTTACATTTAGATTTACATTAAAAAACTTTTTTTGCAACCGTTTTCTAAATTTTGGACGATTATTTGCATTTTCGCAAATTCTCCCTGTATATGGGTAATATTCTGCGGTTTTGCAAAAATATTGGATATCCCTGCAAAAACGCGAATTCTACCGGTTTCAATATACGTTCTAAATAGCGATTATTATCTGATAATATTGTAAATAGTACTGATTATTAGAATGATGCTCATCTGCAGTATTTGCGTTTTTGCAGATGAATCATTGTTAACTGATACGCCACAGTTTCTATCAAAACCATATACTTTTTATTAATTCGTTTCAGGAGGAGGGAGCTATGAGTCATGATTTTGAATATCCTAAAATAGAAGCTAGATTTTGGAGAAAAACAGGCAACCCTATTGAAGAATTAGAATTTAGAGATTGGAAAATAGCCGACGAGTTTGAGTGGCTTAAAGACTCAAGGAAACCAAATAGTGATGGCCGCGCAAAAGTTATTATAAATTGGGAAAAGAATGAGGCTTTTTACCGAGGGGGGCACTTTATTAATCACGCTTCAGTTTACAATGCAAAGCTTTATTGCCAATTGAGGTATCACTATACATCAGGGCCAAACAAAAACGAAGATATGGTCTTAAATAGGGATGTTGAAGATGGAAAAGGAGAGGATGTTGAAAAAGAATATAGGAAGTTCGGAGGCTCAGTAACACATATTGAGGTTTGGAGAGGTGTTGATTTTTAATAAGCTATTACCTTGCAAAAGGCAGTGGCCGAACGTGTGGAGTGCCGTCTGGTATGCAAATGATAACTGCTGGACTGGGGGGCTGATTTATCAGTATCGAATTGATTTATTTTTAATCAATTATTGAGTTGGCTAAAATTAATTCAATCAACCCCTTTCTTGCAAACAAAGAAGGTAGCGCTTTAATGCTTTCGTGCAAGGATTTAGAGGAAGGGACGTGAATAGGGGACGTATTAAACTAATGAACTTATATGATGCTCGAGGAAATACAATTCAAGAAAGAAATATTCGCTGATCAATATATAAGTTTGAATGTTTAATACGTCCCGTACCACACACGCCGACCGGGAAATTGCGCCGCTCCGCTCTGCAATTACCCGGCGGGTGATGCTGTTAGCTAAAGGGACTATACTGTCCCTCTCCGATATGTCGGTTACTTTTTACAAATTTAGTCTTTCATTCTGAGTCGGACATCATCTATGGCACACAAGCGGAACATCCAGAGAAGAATTCGCCGTCCCGGTGCTGGACGACCTCGCAAACTAACAACTGAACAGCTTGCCGAACTCGAGCAACTTCTGTTGCAAGGTGCGACTGCTCACGGGTGGATAAATGATCTGTGGACTACGAAACGTGTTACGGAAATGATCCGCCGGCACTTCCACATACACTGTTCTCTCGGCTGCACTAGAAGAACCCTAACCGAGTATATGCGATGGAGTCAACAGCGGCCGATACAGCAGCTTAGAGAATCTAACGATGCTGAAATCACTCGTTGGCTCGAAGAGGAATATCCTCGCATTCTGGAAAAAGCTCGTCGGAGACACGCACACCTCGTTTTTGTGGATGAGTCAGGTTTCATGCTCGCGCCTACGATACGTCGCACATACGCTCCACGCGGTCGAACGCCAGTGTACAAAGTCTCGAATCCGCATGGCCGCATTTCAGTCATTGGTGCAATGACAATCAGCGCCGTACGCAGACATTTTGGATTCCAGTTCCATTTATTGGATGATAATGCCAATTTTCGAGGTGATTCCGTAGCAGGATTTATCAGACAGATACATCATAAAATTCCTGGGCCTATTACTCTCATCTGGGATCGCATTTCAATCCATAGTGCGGAGCCAGTGCGGAAATACCTGAATTGCCACCGAAAAATTGTATTAGCACCTTTCCCGTCAAATGCATCCTCGCTAAATCCAGCCGACAAAATATGGTTCTATGTTAAATACGACCGACTTCCGAACTTTGCTCCACCTGATCTTGTTGAGCTTCGCAGTCGTGTAACGGAAGAATTCTGCAGGCTAAAAGGACGACCTGACATACTGGAGTCATTGTTTAAGCTCACAAAACTGTCTCTTGAAAAGCTGAAGGAGCTGTAATTGCTATCATTTAGCTAATTGACATGTGCTAACAAATCATTAGAGAGGGACGGCTCGTATCTCGCAGCCCCTTAGCATGAAATATGGAACGATGATTTTCAGAAGAAAGAATCCAAAAAAGAAAAAAATATCCGAAATGGTGCTGAATTTCGCTGGCGACTATATTGCAATGGGCGAAGATACGGAAGACAAGCAGCAATATCTCAACAGCGCAGTAAGTGCGTGGAACATTGCGTGCCTTGATGAAAAGTCCAGGAAGCGATCGATCAAAAAATGCATGGCCGAATATCGGAAGCTAAATCCAATGCAAAGCAAACGGGATTATCGTGATGTCGAAAAGGACCTTCGATTGCTTATCCAACAGAAGGAGGAGCTTTATCCCGAGGTTCGAATTCAAATTGTAGGCGCCGAAATTCAAGAGATTAACGGAAAAAATCATGTAACCGTAGCGACATTGAATATAAAATGAAGCATGAGATGCTAACAATGGCATGAAGATGGACGGGCTATATCTTGCGGTCTTGATGGACCTTGGTTGGTTTCGATTGAAGTGGCTTTTATAATTTCCGGGGTTGTTCTCGCCCGCCACTTATGCCCGGCGTTGGGCTGAATTAAAAACATGATTGAATCTATCACAAAACCTCTTCTTGAGTTCTTGAAGCTTACTCCACGCTATCTCATAGCACTTGGTGCTGCTTCAGCTTTTTTACTTTTTTGTCCGGAAAATATCCTGCAAAAATTGAGTATTTATGACTTTTCACAAAATTATCGTCCGTGGTTCAGTATCATACTTATCCTTTCCTCAGCACTCCTAATGGTCACAATCGCAATGGAAATTTTAAAAAAGGCCAAAAGGTGGTGGCGAGAAAGGAAATTTTACAATCACATGTCAGAACACCTCAACAGTCTAACCGAAGACGAAAAGCAAATTCTCAGAGTTTACATCGCGGAACAAACCAAGAGCAATGTTCTTCGAATTGACGATGGCATTGTTCAAGGTCTTGTGTCTGCAGGTATCATTTATCGCGCAGCATCCGTTGGTACAATGTTAGAGGGGTTCGCATACAACATAGGTGATTTCGCGTGGAATTATTTCAATTTATATCACTCATCTACTCGAAGGTACTACTAACACATACAGGACTGACAAGAGAAAAAAATGGTACGAATAGCCCAACATAACGCTGGAGATTCGACGGGAAAACGCTGGCGCGTTTCCCGCGTCTCAGCTCCGCGTTATATTTGCCATTTGATGAGAACAAAATTTAAACCAATTCCACGAATACAATGATGGAAAAGATTTTAGCTTTTTGCATTGCCATATTATTTGCAGCTCCATTTATAGCATATAAACTTTGGCGGCAGGGACCAAGAAAATGTCCTAAATGTGGAAGAATTGCATTAAGTCGACCTACAATGATTAATTCAAGTGATAGAGATTTAATTTACAAATGCACTAAATGTGACCATCAATGGTACAAAGATTATTCGGATAAAATCATATAACAACAAGATTCAGGTTGACACAAAAAGCCGAAGCGATTTTGTGCTAATATAGGAGACCTTGAACGGTTTTTTGTGCACCTGATCCTGAGCGTTGGGCATCAATAATAAAATCCGTATAGCATGAAAGATAACTGGAAAAAACGATTTTTAGAATCTCTATTTATTGGCCGACGCACCGATCAGACCATTAATTTAATTGCGGATGGCATATTGGTGCTAATCGAAAATGCAAACAGATTGTATTTGGACGCTTCTATTTTGACACAAAATTTTCGGTGGACGGGCGCAAAAATTTTCCTCACAACAGCAGATGAAGAAATGGCCAAAGCATATATTTTAATTGACTCTTGCCTGTTAGACTTTCACAGACACCAAAGCGTTATAAAAAAACTAATTGATGCCTTTTATGATCACGTTCTAAAGCATGCCTACATGCAAGTTATTCGCAATGCTAATCAGCATAAATTGGATGAAATTGAAGAGGAATGGTGCCGGGGAGTTGAGCATTGGGAAGAGCCATTAGACGAAGACAAAGTAAAACCAATTTCATATCATGAAACATATTTTACAAGGGAAATTCCGCTCTATGTAGATTTCAATCCTGTTGACCGATGTTGGTCGTCTCCTGCCTTAGATCTATCTGAATACAGTGCTTCAATGGGGTATGGACAAGCGTGGGTTGAAGATACTTTAAAGGTACTAAAAGAGTCACAGAAAAACGGATTTTTTTGTACTGAAGCGCTAACCATCGTTAATGATGCTTTTAGAAAATTTTACATTAATCAAAAAACGGATATGGGGTTTGTTAAAAGGTTGCATGATAAGACTGCAAGGCTGATTGAAAGCAAAATAGGTATTCATAGGGAATTATACTATAGGTCTGCTTTGAATAGATATCCTCTTTATCATTATACAACATTGGGTTATTAAAAATGCCCAAACAACTCGGATGTTGGCCGGCTCGTGTTTCGCCCCTCACAGCTCAACATTAGGCGGTAAAACTATGAGATGTATCTTCTGTAAATTGCCAAGCACTACCAGCATATCGAAGGAACACATTATCCCAGAATCGTTGGGCAATATTGAGCATGTTCTTCCGCCAGGATGGGTGTGTGATAAATGTAATAACTATTTGGCATGCGAGGTCGAAGCTCCATTCCTCAATTCTTGGTACGGTCGCAACTCTCGCTTCGATATGCGTGCACCCGGTAAACGAGGGAAGGTGCCGCCTGCAACTGGTCTTCACGCACAGAGCCGTTCAAAGGTTGACTTGTACGTGGATAAGGAAGGAAATTACGGGATCTGTTGCGCACAAGGAGAAGACGAGACGCAATTTATAGAGAAAGCTGCGACTGATACTCACGGAACCTTGTATATTCCTGCTGCAAATCTTCCACCGCAGGATTACGAAACGGCTAGGTTTATCGGCAAAGTAGCATTGGAAGTGCTCGCACATCGATGTAAGGACGTACCCGGCTGGAATGACGAGGTGGTAAATAAAGCAGAACTCAATGAGCTGCGCGACTATGTCCGCAAGGGCAGGTCCGGATTCGTGTGGCCAATCCACATTAGACGTATTTATCCGCCAGACTTTCTTTTCTCAGACGAAACATTTCCTCCTCACGAGGTGCTACATGAATGGGACATATTATCCATTCCCGATAAGTCTGGGCATAAAAGAGCTGAGTACTATGCCGTTATCGGCATTTTCGGGGTGGAATATACCATAAACCTCGGCGGCCCGGAACTCGAAGGGTACCAGCAGTGGCTTAAAGACAATCAAAATGCAAGCTTCCTCTACATGAAAAAAGAGAGCGCCCAACAAGCGGGATGGAGCTGACAGGAAAAGCTAGGCGGTTTGCGTGTAGTTTCCAGGCTCTCCAAGTATGGTGGCCTGCAGCTCATCCCGGGACGTTAGCACCTAAAAAATAATGTCCATCAAATTGGAAATAAGAAAATTAGATAAAACCTGCAAAGAAATCTTAGAAAGAATCTATATTGAATCTGAATTTATTGATCCAATTGATGAAATAATGAAAAGAATTGAAGATGAAACGAAAGAACCAATTTCACAACCTTACAAAGTAGTGCATGAAAATGAAATTGTTTCTTTTTTTACAATTGAATCTTCAAACCCCAATCTAAAGAATAAAAAAGAACCAGAAGGTGCTTATTGGCTAGAATCATTTTTTTTAACTGAGAAATTTCTTGGTAAAGGTTATGCAAAAGCGGTTGTTAATGAACTGTTACGAACAATAAATTGTTTTTACCCAAACTCATCTTCATTGTATTTAACAGTTAATTTCAGAAATAAAATTGCACAAAATCTGTATGAAAAATGCGGGTTTGTAGATACAGGGGATTTATATTTGGAAGGTCCAGCAGATCCACAATATATTTATAAAAAACAAATAAAAAAGTGCTATCGGGATAGGGAGGAGCCTCACAGCTCCCCCCTCCCACACCACGCAGCAT
>CAZHAH010000140.1:0-16392 GCA_964530095.1 uncultured Desulfobacteraceae bacterium
TAAGTACATAGAATCCAACATATACTATTCCCAATTTTGAATAATACATTGTAAGATATTGTTGAAGGCCACTAAAACAAAATAGAATTATAGCAAAGCCAAGAGAAATTATATGAACATTCTTATTAAAAATTTTTGTGCTTCTCCAATAAAGCCTTTTCCGGTCGATCAATGAATATCTCTGTTTAAGTGTCTCAATTTCTTGGCAGCCACCGAACTCCCACCCGGCAGGATGCGTCACTACACCGGTTCTCACCATATTCATATCGATATATACAATACATTGCCTAAGATGCCTGCCGCTTTCCACAGCGCTTATCCGCCCAGAATTTGAATGCGGATTTTCCCGGAACCTTTGAGCATTTTTTGTATTTCGACCGGAAGATAGATTTGCCGGCTCCCTGTAATGGCCAGTCGGTTGGTGTAAGATTCACCGGTATTCAAGTTAAGGATTGTAACGGCGATCTTTTGCCCGACGTCAGTGCTTATCCCCTCCGCTTTTGCCAGATCACGCTGTTCTTTTGGAATATTGATCTGCTCTTCGTACCCTTCTTCACCCACTTCCCACTCGATTAATCGCATAATAAACTTCCTATTTTGCTTATGCTCATTTTTTAGAATTTCCTGGCAACAATAACGTACCTGCTGGTGACACCGACTATTTTCTTCTTTTGCATGGCCGCTACGACACCTGCATTGAAACGCTCCGAGGAGAGTGGCGCCTGCATGATATGCGTATGCTCCCATCCACTCTTATTTAAAATATTGAGGTAGTCATCAATCAGTATCGAATTGCCTCGCATTTCCTCCCTGGCGGGTGTGCTTTGGAAATCGCGCCAGTCGGCATTGATAAATGCCATCCGGGTGTTCTTTTTGGCGTTCAGGTGTACCAGAGAAAAAAAAACTTTCCAGAAATTTCAGATATTTTTCTTTTGCAAGGCCGGATATGCCATGGGGATCGTAATTGTCCGCTTGCTTTTTAAAATAAGGCGGGTCGAAAATAATCAGATCCGGTTTGGTTTTACCTTTCACAGGCCATTTCAGATCGTTTAATTCCCAGAAATGAGGTTCGATTTCCGGTCGTGTATCCGGACGATCATCCATGTCGAAACTCCAGCATTTCCGGTTAAAGGCCAGACAGGTATCCGCCACCACCCCGCCGCCGGCCATGGGGTCGAACACCAGATCGCCCTGATTCGAAAAATAGTAGAGGATATGTCCAATCAGTTGGGCAGGTATCCTGCCGGGCCAATCGTCTCCGAAACGTTTGTCACAACTATTGCAGTTCCACACGTCCCATGTCAACAGTCCCCAGTTAAGTGACTTGAATCGTTGAATATCGTCTTTGCCCTCCAACGCAATGGACCATACCAAAGGCTCTGCCCAAGCATGCTTTTCCGCCACTTGCGGGACAGTGAAACCCTGCTTCAATTCGGTATTTACCGAATTTGGCAACACTGCCATTTTGGGTAAATGGTTAGAAATTGTCTGCTGCGGCACATCCAAACACAATGCGATTCGCTCTTGGGGAATCCCAAGATGGCGCATACGAAAAATCTTTAAATCTAGTTCCACCTGGGTTTTTGCTCGAAGATCGGCAATGTAATTATCGACCGTTCGTCTGGATCGACCGATTGCTTTTCCAATTTCTCCGGTAGACAATCGGGCATTTTGCTCGTACGCTCTTCGGGCCGTGTTTCTTGCCTCTTCTTCGGTTAACTGGAGAGGACCGATCGCCTTTTCAGCCGCATAAAGGAGGGGGTCCAAACCATCCAGCCTTATAATGTGTACTGGTAATTCGGTTGCGCCGATCTCCTTGTATGCCCGCAAGCGGTGAGCACCGTCCAGAATGCGGTATTTATCGCCGTCTTGCGGATGAACCTGTACCTCGATGGGCTCGATCTCAAAACCGTCGCGCATGTTTTCGGCAAACATCGAGACGCGTTTCGTATAAACAGCGCTTCTCGGATATATCTCCTCATCCAGGATTATTTGTGTGATGGGAACCGTGCGGGTTGTTTTTGCCATGATGCACCTTCATTTGCGTGATCACCGGAACGTGATCTCCGGGACTTCCATAAATAAGTAAAAAAACTCATTCCACGGAGCCCTTTACCTATTTTTCTTATGCGCGAATCCCCATGAGAATGATAGCCCGAGTTCCTCCGCACCAACTACGCGAACGGCAGCAAGAAATGCAGATGCGTACCATTTAATCATTCCCGCTTTGGTCACTAAGTCGCTGTGAAATTTTACGTCCACCCGTTTCCTCTCAATATCATTTCCTAGCTCAGCGTAGCCGTAACAGAGGTCGTGGGGCAAACAGCATTTGTAAGTGATGTCCTTCCAGTTACATCCGGTGAATAAACCCATTAATTCATCGGGCAGGCCTGAACATCCATCGAACATCCAGTCCTTATAGCTTTTAGGATCGGATTCAATCCGTTTAACCAGATAATCCAGATCGAAATAGCGGCATAATTTTAATGCTTCTTTTGTCGTTATCATATCGCCAATGTCGGGTAAGTTCATCTTTTCTCTCTTCTTTCAATAGCGCTTTAACATATCCATAACCATCACGAAGTGCGCTTTGGCGGCTAACTGAAATTTATACCAGTGGGAGTCTTCAAAGTTTGCCGAGGCTTCCAGGTCTTCTCCTTTTCGATCTTTAACGGCCGTATCAACCCATGCATCTTTTTTGTAGCCGAGGTCCGGTTGGTTCACATATGCTTTAACCTTGTTGATTCTGTCATCGTAATCTTCGGAATTCATAATTCTTCTGAAGTCTTTTCCCACATGCCTCCAGTAAATATCGCCCTTTCGGGCCGTTCTTAGTTCCTGAAAAATGCGTTTGCAGGCCTGAATCGCCATTTCCTGATTTTTTCTCTTGCGATACGGTTTGTCAAAGCGGTAGTCATTCCAGGTCGCGGATATTTCATCCGGCAAATGACTAACATCGGCGTGTCCGATATTGGGTGCTAAAGCCCGAAATGGATTCCGCCAGTGGAAAACGGAGTTCCACTCTTCCTCATACCCTGAAAAATTTTGATGAGACCATGTATCGGCAAACGTGTGCATGGCAATCCCGATTCTGTAAAGATCGCCTGTAGCCAGAGCTGTTTTCAGAAGTTTTCGGGCGTTTTGGGAGTCAGGGGTCGTGCTGTACTTATTATACCCGCCGTTAATGGGCTGATTATTGTCGCCGGGCAAGAAGTGAAAGGGGACATAAACGAATTTTTGGATCTCATACACAAGCGATTTCACCGACATGGACTGCGTCATGATGGGCCGGAAGTATCCGCCATTAGACCTTATGCCGAATGGAAATTGGGGGGGACCGTCTTTTTTGGGATATTGACTTTCGTTATTGTCATCTACATACTGTGTGGCATAGGCAATGATATCTGAATCTTCATTGCTGAAGCCCGCCTTATGGGCCAACGCATAAGAAACAAAAAAATGAAAATCTTTTTCCATAATTACCTCGCTATTTTGATTTAAATACAGTTCTTACTTTATTTACAAGCCCAGGACCGCCTTGAATCATTCCTGCTACTCCGGGAGGCCCTTTTTTCTGAGGAGCAAATTCATCGCCTGATGTTCCTTTGATATGCTGCGAACTATTGATCCCGTTGATCCACTAACGGCAAAGCGCTTTAAGATCATTATGATTCGAAACGACAATCAAATAATCTGAGAAGAAGAGCAAAAGTGTTTCTAAAAAGCATTATTTGCCTCATATTTTCAAAGAGCTTATAAAAACACTCCCGGCAAATGATATCCAGTGTGCATTCACCAAATTTCAAAGGCATAAAGATTGGTTATATGTAATCTTATATTCCTTGAGTTCTATATTCTAAACAGGTCAAGGAAGTAAATCAGCAGCATTCTGATTTTATTGTAGAGAATTTCCCGATAATGTGAAAAGCAAGTTCTATTATTCGGGCTTTTCGGGGATTTTAATCACACATTCAATCGAATATGAAACGTTGGTTCCAAAACGACTTATGGTCCAACAAATCTCTTCACAATGGCCCAATACAAAATGTTTCTATTCACTTGATGCTTTTTCATGGAATATGACAGTATGCGGCTGACGTTTCAAGTTGTAGGGAAGGGATGCAACTAAATTACATCTTTCGTGGATAAACCGCTTTGGAACCAACGTCCCCTTTTGCATTGCCTAAGATGCCTTCCGCTTTCCACAGCCGTCGCATGATAGCGATCTTGCCAGAAGGCTCCGTTTCGGTTTTTCCTTTGGTTGAATTCCCGGGCCGTCCTTCCGGCTATCAGTTGCATGGAGCGCGCGATGGTCGTTGAATCACCAGAATCGAAAACAAGCAGATGGATATGATTGGAGGTCACATTAAAATTCAGGATGCTAAGCCCATATCTTTTTTTTGCTTCAAACAGCCAGGATATCCATTTGCGACGATCCCGGGCAAACTTCAGCAGAAACTCGCGTTTGTGGCATCGGTGGGTGATGTGCCAGATGTAGCCCGTTATGTGGAAACCAAATGGAACAGCCATAAATATATAAATAACTTTCTGGAAAATTGCGGTTGAGGATTTTTTCTTTAACTGCTTTTCCTTTTTAGGGAGCCCCTACGGGGCAGGCAGGTAACGATGAAATAGGAGACATTGTTTAGTAATTATATTTAGTGATGTCGTTTGCGCCTAACCTACGTGAGGTCAGACGCAGAACACGCGTTGTTGGTGACTTCCTCGATGGCAATTCGGCTTTAAAGCTGGTTGCTGTTCGATTGCGCCATATCGCCGGTACTTGCTGGGGGATAAGATGTTATCTCAATATGAAGCTATTATCTGTTTTTGAAAGAGAGGAGACGCATCAAAATATATCCCAGTTCTTCCCTAAATAAATCTGAATTCCAATTCCTGGTCTGTAATAGGGATAAATATTTTGAAAATCGTCTCGTGCTTTTAAAAAAGATTCATTGCTGATCGAATGAAGTTTTTTCGCCATAAACATCATTGCCAAAGTGGGAGCCCTCGATTCACCTTGATTACAATGAACCAAAATTTCTTTTCCAGCATTCCATTGAACCATTGAAAATTCTAAGAATGAAGTGAAAAGGAGAGGCATGAAGAGTGGCTTTTCCGGATCAATTATGTTGAGGTACAGATCAAAACCCTTTTCTAATACCAAATAGTTCGGATGACTACTAGGGAGACTACCGCGATATCCAACAGCCCTTTGATGGCATGGGCTCTTGCAGGCGTGAACTACTGCTATAGTGTCATTGCCAGTCCTACAATTTAACTCAGATCCAACATAAAGCCTTTTATGAACCATTTTCATTTTAGCCTCTCAAGGCGATTCGATCAATTATTTTCAAAACCGAAAATAAAGTTTAATCAAACAGACAATTAAATTGGCAAGGCCGGCGTTTGTAAATTTACGGGGTATAGTTTGTCCCATCACATTTTGGGCACGGAGGTAATGTGTCTGAATCATCATCGAGTGTCACGGATTGTCCGCAACTCATACAAACGTATGTACCTCTTCCAGGTTTTTCACCAGTAGTAGACATAGTATCTCCTCTTTTTAGATTACCATTAAGGTTCTTATCGTTATCGGAAAGCCAGCCTTGCCAAAATGAAAGAAATTACCAAAATGAATCGTTGTATTATGTGCTCGTCAGCCGCAGGCCTCACTCTTGTTTGCGGAAACCAGTTTGTAGGAAGAGGAGACCTCCAGTTCTCCCGAATACTTATTATGGGAGTTGCAAAGTGGGTAAATATACCACTTCTGATCTGTACTGCCTCCACCCTTCTGAACGTGTGCCCCAACCAAATCTTTGTTCATGCATCCGTTAGCCAGGCAGAATTCCGTGGATTGCCCACTGAATTTCTTCCAATGAGCTATCCATGATCCGCATGAACAATTGGTGTCCGAGGTGCCGTTGATATTTCGAATCTTCATTGTCTCCCTCCTTTTCGTCTATGTTTGATTTTTTGGCAAACAACTGATTAAAAGGCAAATTTGCCTGTTTTCAATATTCAGTATTTCCTGTTTGCTATATCAAAATTTTAGGCAAATCAGGTGCGCTATCTCGTTTAAATTACTGGATGAAATACGCCATACCATGCCGCGTCGCCACTATTCCATAAGGACCTATCAGATTTATTGCTCTTGGGTGAAACGCTTTGTCCTGTTTCATAAAATGAAAACCCGCGATGACATGCAGGATGGAGAGAAAAAAATCGAGTCATTTCTAGACCATCGCGCCCTGGATTTGCATGTGGCCCCTTTCACAGAAAGCTATTTTCTTCGCAAATCGACCATATCGAGAGCGTTGGAATCTTTGATTCCCTTCATCGCCGGCCACAAATGAGTTTCTTCGCCGATGCGTCTCCAATCCGCTATCTGAGTTTGCCCGCTTGGACCAACGGAGAACAAAACTAGAGAATAGGGCCGTCCAGGCTTCGTCGCCGATTCATCAACGGTGGCCGTCCATTTCTTACCACCAACTACGAAAGCTTCATCTTTCGGCCAAAAATTCTTACCCTTCCGGACGACAATCCACAATTTGAGACCGTAAGACAAGTTGCGTACACTTCCCTTCGCTTCATAGACTCCGGCGACTTTTTCTCCGTCTGAAGGGCTATCAATACGTCCTTCGACCTCGGCAGCGTTGACCTCGAAATGCACAACGACCATGACGGCCAGTGCTGCAAACAACCCTTTCCGGAAAGAGACGATTAATCTGTTCATTGCATTGGCCTCCTTTATGGTTCCTTCAAAGTTTTCACCTTTAACCACTCGCCATCTACCTTTAGCACCTCAAGTCGCACACCGGCCGAGATGTCGGACCCGTCGGCATCGCGACTCGGCGAAAGTCTGAGGAGTGTCCCACTGCTTCGGACAATTACGGTCGCTCCGGCAACAAGGGCGTGTGGTGTCACTGGCTCTATTGCTGAAAAGTGAACAAAACCCTCTATCGACTGGTGGGTTTCAATAGTCAGCTGCGGCTTCCCGCGGATATCACGAATCAAAGAAAGGTCTGAAAATTCAACTCCAACCCAGAAGCTGGCTACCAATAGGCCAATGGCAGCGGCCCACAGATGCCAAGGCACGTGTTCGTACAGCCAAGCGAGCGTCACCTTGCTTGGTGGGCCTAAACCATTCGACTCGTCTTGCAATTGTCTTGTCATACGTCAAATTGAACAGTCTCAATTTACTTCGCAATTAAAAAAATTCTTTTGAGCTTTTTTGAGTTTAGAACAACATCATTATTTGGCTATAGGTAAAACGATGTTTTATTTATAAGTATTTGACGGATTTTCCGGTAGGGAGTTTTACGAAAAGCTGTGGGTGATTTTTTTACAAGTTTATTGATGCTTTAATTGCAAAACAATGGAAAGCCCTTCGTATCATACGCGAAAAGGGATGCTTTGCAGTCCTCGAAAGAAAAAATGGGTTTGCACCACTAACAGCAACCATAAACTGCCGATTTATCCGAATCTTATCAAAGAGTTGACCTTAGACGGCATTAACCAGCTGTGGGTGGCCGATATCACCTACATCCATATCCTGGTATGCTTTATTTACCTGGCGGTGATATTGGATGTCTATTCCCGCAAGGCAATCGTTTTCGCCATTTCACGCAACATCGATACGCAGTTAACATTATCGGCCTTGCGCATGGCTATCGTGAGCCGGAAGACGTGCCATACGTATAAGGAGGCACAGGAAGTTGCCAATCAACTCAGACATCTCATTAATACCGGCAACATAGTGAAAAGGAGCATGAGCGGAATAATTTTTTGTTGCCCAGCCAAATAAATCGGTTGGTGAGAGCCTGTCAAACGACAAGGGCAAAAAATTATTTAGTCCCTTTAGCTTATTTAGGGGTCGAACATGGCACAAGCCGGCAAGAGGCTTTGGATCTCAGATGGGGGGATATAAATTTCAATTTTTCAGAAACAGGGTTGATTACCCTCTATCGCAAAAAAAATAAGGTTAAAAGAACCGAATTTTTGATGCCAAGAACCCGGCAAGCTCTACTACTATGGAAATCTCACCTTGAACAGCAACAGAAAAGAAAAAAGATCAATGTGAAAGGAACTGAGTTTGTTTTTTGTCGGTTGGATGGCACACGTATAAAACGGTTTGATTCAGCTTGGAAGCGAGCTTGTATGAAGGCAGGGCTTGATGACTTTCATTATCATGATTTGCGTCATACCTTTTGTTCTAACCTTATTATGTCTGGCTCAAACCTTAAAGAGGCCAAAGAAATGCAAGGGCACAAAGATTTAACAATGACAGATCGTTATGCCCATCTCACACTCCTTCACAAACATAAAATCCAACTGAGACTTGCAGAGTATTACTCAAACGGAGATTGATTTGGTTTTTTGTACATTATTTGTACATTTTCGGGAAAAGGCAAATAAGAGTGGGTAAATCTGCTTGCTAACCCACTCAAATTACTTATTATTTTGGTCGGGGCGAGAGGATTTGAACCTCCGACCCCTTGAACCCCATTCAAGTGCGCTTCCAGACTGCGCCACGCCCCGACTCAAGCCCTCCGTTTATCAATTCGGGTGTTGGCTGTCAAGTTGATATCTGATTTTCCCCTTTTTTTATAATCGACCGCCGATATATATCAACATATTGACATTGTTAAATATTTTGTATACTCTGACACAATGCAGAATCGAGTCGCAAATATCAAAACGAAATGGAATAATTTGTAATGGCGGCGGACAAAAGCCATCCGAGACTCCCCCCGCGCCTGCGTCCCGGCGATACGATCGGTATCGCTGCCCCGGCCAGTCACTTCAAACAGGAGGCGTTTGAGCTGGGTCTGCAAAAGCTGCAATCCATGGGGTTTAAGACTCATATCCCGGAAGGTATTTTTGGGAAAAGCGATTATTTGGCAGGTGGGGATGAACATCGTGCGGGTTTATTAAACCGTCTTTTTGGCGATAGGAAAATAAAAGGCATCATATGCGCCCGGGGCGGGTACGGGTCCCTGCGGATTTTAAATTATTTGGACTTTAAAGGGATACGTCAAAATCCGAAAGCATTCATCGGTTTTAGTGACATTACAGCGATCCTGGCCGTATTGGTAACCCACTGCCGAATGATCGCCTTTCACGGGCCGACGCTGGTCGGCCTTGGACAATCCCCGTTACCGACGCAAAAGGCCCTGCAAAATGTGCTCCAGATGGAAACCGGCCTAACAATCAAATCTCCAGCGGGTGTAACGCTCAGAGAGGGGTCCGCTGAAGCGCCAATTTTGGGCGGCAATCTCACAACGCTGTGCCATTTGGTGGGCACACCGTTTATGCCGCAACTGAAGGGTTGCATTCTGCTGCTCGAAGATAACGGGGAAGCGCTCTATCGAATCGACAGAATGCTGTACCAAATGAAGCTGGCCGGATGCTTGGATGGGATTGCCGGCATGATTTTGGGACGATTTGAAAATTGCGGTGCCATCGAAGATATATATAAGGTCGTTCTGAAGGTTTTTGATGCGGACGACATCCCCATTTTGGCCGGGTTCGAAGTTGGGCATGGGCATGCGGAAACGAATTTAACCCTACCGCTGGGAATGTCAGCGACCTTGGACACCTCTTACCGTCAGGTGTCGTTTCACATACCGACAAAGGCTCGCTGAGGGATGTCATGCAATGAAGCTGGTCGACGGAATGATGCAAGAGGCGGTTTGCGAAAATGTTTTTCCAGGAGGAGTGCTTCTGGTATCGAAGAATGGCGTCATCCGTTTTTATGAATCATACGGCTATGCCAACGTGTTCACGCAATCGCCTATGACCAAAAGAACACTTTTTGATCTGGCTTCCCTCACCAAACCTCTGGCGACGACTTTGGCCGTAATGCAATTGATTCAAAGACGCATAATCACACTTGATCAAAGCGTGGGCGACCTCCTTCCACAGCTAAGATACGGATTAAAAGCACACATCAAAATCGGGCATCTACTCGGACACTGTTCGGGATTGCCCGATTATCGTCCCTATTATCTCGAACTCTGCCACCTGAAACCCCCGCTTCGCAAGTCGGCCTTAAGAGATTTCATCGTGCAAGAGCCCCTATTGTCTTCTGTCGGTAAGAAAGTGCTTTACAGTGATTTAGGATTCATGCTCCTGGCATGGATAATTGAAGCAACAGCCGACAAACCTTTGAACTGTGTGGTCGAAGAAGAAATTTACCTGCCGCTTGGCCTTAAGAATCTCTTTTTTATTGATTCGAGCACGCGTAATAACACGCACCAATTTGCGGCGACGGAAAAGTGCCCGTGGCGCGAGACTGTGATGGAGGGGGGCGTGCACGACGAAAACGCATTTATTGTGGGTGGTGTGGAGGGTCATGCCGGCCTTTTTGGGAATGCGATGGACATTAGCCGGTTGCTGGACGAGATCTTGTTCACCTGTCAGGAGCGAAATACGGATTCGATTTTTAGGCCAAATTTAGTGCAGCGGTTTTTGACACGTCGGAGCCGTACCCCGCAAACCCTGGGCTTTGATACACCCTCAACTCAGGATTCAAGCAGCGGTACGTATTTTTCAAAAAACAGTGTCGGACATTTGGGTTTTACGGGAACTTCGTTCTGGATGGACCTTGAGCGTTCCATTATTGTCATCCTTTTGACCAATCGCGTGCATCCTACAAGAACAAATGAAAAGATAAAGGCGTTTCGGCCGCAGCTCCATGATGCCGTAATGCGTTGTTTAGTGGATGAGGAAAAAAAATAAGTTAGCTTTGAAAACGATTTGCACTTGTAATAAGGATATATATTTGGTAGCGATCACAGGATAATATAATCATGATTGATTATTATAGGTTATACCGACATTGGTCTAGGAGAATTAGTTCAACATGAATTTTTTAGATTCAGTTCTTGGAGTGTTTTCAACTGATTTGGCAATCGATCTAGGCACAGCCAATACGCTGGTTTATGCCAAGGGGAAAGGGATTGTTCTAAGCGAGCCATCGGTGGTTGCCGTGCGAACGGACAACAGACTAAAAAACCGGGTTCTCGCTGTTGGGCTTGAAGCCAAAAACATGCTGGGGAGGACCCCCGGAAGTATTGTGGCGATTCGCCCCATGCGAGACGGTGTTATTGCTGACTTTGAAGTAACCGAAGCCATGTTGAGACACTTCATCCAGAGCGTGCACAATCGGCGATCGTACGTGAGGCCGCGAATTATCGTAGCTGTCCCATCCGGTATTACGCAAGTAGAAAAGCGTGCGGTTAAAGAATCCGCGGAGTCCGCCGGCGCAAGAGAGGTGTTTTTGATCGAAGAGCCTATGGCGGCGGCCATCGGGGCCGGCCTCCCCATCACCGAACCCACCTGTAATATGGTGGTCGACATTGGTGGCGGAACAACCGAGGTTGCGGTCATCTCGCTGGCAGGAATTGTCTTCAGCCGATCCATGCGGGTCGCAGGCGATAAGATGGATTCGGCCATCATTCAATATATAAAAAGGAAATATAACCTGTTGATCGGTGAGCGGACTTCCGAACTGATTAAAATGACGATCGGCAATGCCTACCCGGACCCTGAGAACTTGGAAACCATCGAGGTGAAAGGCCGGGATCTTGTCTCCGGAATACCGAAAATTCTTGCCATTGACTCGGAAGAAATCCGTGTGTCCATAAGCGAACAGATAGACGCCATTTTAGAAACGGTTAAGATAGCGCTTGAACAAACGCCGCCCGAACTGGCGGCTGATATCGTGGACCGGGGGATTGTTTTAACCGGCGGTGGGGCGTTGCTTAAAAATCTCGACAAACTGCTCCGAGAGGAAAGCGGACTTCCAATCACAATCGCTGAAGACCCGTTATCAACAGTGGTGATGGGATCCGGCAAGGCGCTTGACAGCATCGACATGCTCAAACAGGTTGTGATTACGTAGCTCTATGTTTTCCAAAAAGATGGTGGTGGTTATTGGCGTAATCGCATTGATTACGGTCAATTTCATAATCCTCTCCGTTACCAGCCGAAATGATCACAATTCATATGGAGCTGAGCGATTCGCCATACCGTTTGTGGCCGCCTTCCAAAAGGCTGTGACCCATACGGTCGTTTTTTTTAGAAACGTCTGGCGCCACTATTTCTATTTGGTGGCAACCTCCCATGAAAATGTTAGCCTTAAGCAGAAACTGCGCCTGGCCGAAGAAAAAAATATGCAGCTCAATGAAATTGTGATATCCAATGTCAGGCTTCGTAAATTACTAAATTTCCAAAAAAAAACCAAACATTCTTATCTGTCTGCGGAAGTCGTCGGAAAGGATCCTTCCCCCTGGTTTAAAACCATTATGATCGATAAGGGCCGGGCGGAGGGTATCGCCAAAGGTTTCCCGGTGATCATACCGGAAGGGATCGTGGGGCAAGTGATGGCGGCCACAAAGCATTACGCCAAGGTGCTGTTTTTAATCGATCCTAACAGCGCGGTGGATGCGATGATCCAAAGAACAAGAGCCCGCGGAATCATCAAAGGCGGAACGGCAGATGCGTATCAGTTTAAATACGTCATGCGCCAACATGATGTGCGGGTGGGCGACACGGTCGTTTCCTCCGGATTGGACGGCGTGTACCCCAAGGGGATCGGTATCGGGCGAGTGCTGACGGTTTCTAAAAAAAACACAGGCATCTTTCAGGAAATAACCGTGGCTCCGTCAGTTAATTTTGAAAAGCTTGAAGAGGTGTTTGTCTTATTGAATCATCGCAAGTACGAGATCGTGAAAAAAGAATGACATACTGTTTCTATTTAGCTACCGGCCTGCTCCTGGTTATAATCCAAACAACGATAAAACCTTATTTTCCTGTCCTATTATCCGATTTGTATGATTTGCTAATCCCCTTTGTTATCTACCTCGCTATTTTCCGACCACCCGGTGAAAGCATTCTGGTCGTCCTGTTTTTTGGTCTCATAATGGACAACTTCACCGGCGGGCCATTCGGCTTTTATGTGAGTGCCTATTTCTGGTTGTTTGTCGGGGTCAAGGCGGTTATGAAAATATTTCAATTAAAAAACACTTTCATTCTGCTCTTTATCGTGGCTTTCGGCGTGCTGGCGGAAAATTTAATGTTTATCGGCGTACACCTGGCCTTCAAATCAAATGTGCCTTTTCTTATCGAAAGCCCGCGCCCGCTTGTCACCCAGGTTTTATGGGCTGTTGCGACAGGTGCCATTTTGTTAATGGTGATTAGATTTAGCCATAATGGCCTGGCGCAATGGCAGGACAAGTGGCTGATTCAAAACAATAAAAAGACCTAATGAGGATCGATTGTGGCAAAAATTTTTGGCGCACCGGATGTCGATTGGTATAAACCTCGGTTAAACGGGGCCATGTACTTTATCATCGGTGCATTTTTTCTTCTTCTTGTTCGCCTATTTTATTTGCAGTTGATGGAAGGTGAGGATTTGCGGCGGCTATCGAAACACAACAGCATCCGCCTTCAGAGTTTGAATTCGCCGCGGGGTTTGATTTTTGACAGCAGTGGGAAGGTGCTAGTGGATAACCGTCCTGCTTTTGATCTGAGCATTATTCCCCGTGATGCCAAACCGATCAGACATACCGTCCAAAACTTGGCCCGATTTTTAGATGTTTCAGTTTCCGAATTGAAAGCTAAGGTCGACCGCAAAAATGGAATTTCAAGCTACCAGCCCGTCTTATTGAAACACGATATCGGCCGCAATGCACTTGCGGCGATTGAGGTGCACAAACTCGATCTTCCGGGAGTGGTGATCGATGTTAAACCCCAAAGGGATTATCTCTACCAGACTTCAGCGGCGCACCTTATCGGATATCTTAGTGAGGTCAGTTCAAACGAACTGAAAAGCCGTAAATATCTAAATTACAAAGCAGGTGATTTGATCGGCAAATTCGGGATCGAGAAAATCTATGAGCAGTTCCTACGAGGAACCCGAGGCGGCAGACAGGTGGAAGTCAATGTCACGGGACAGATTGTGAGAGTATTAAATACGGTGAATCCCGAACAGGGCAACAGCGTCTATCTAAGTATCGATTATAGACTGCAGGCCAAAGCGGAAGAACTCCTAAAAGGCAAAGCCGGCGCCATCGTGGCCTTGGATCCCCGTAACGGAGAGGTGCTGGCATTGGCCAGCAGTCCGACATTTGATCAAAATGCGTTTGTAAACGGTATGTCACGCGCCGAATGGAAGGCGCTTATCGGCAACCCGCTGCGACCGATGGAAAATAAAGCCGTTCAAGGCGAATATCCGCCGGCCTCGACCTATAAAATTATTACCGCCATGGCGGGACTGGAAACGGGTATCACGGATACAAAGCAGACCGTTTTTTGTCCCGGCAGTTATGCGTTTGGTGATCGTGTTTTTCGATGCTGGAAAGAAGAGGGGCATGGTACTGTCAATATTATCAAAGCCTTGTCCGAATCGTGTGATGTATATTTTTATCAACTGGGACATAAGCTGGGCGTTGACCGAATTGCCAAATATGCCCGAGCAGCGGGGTTGGGGAAAGCAACCGGAATAAACCTCGACCAGGAAGCATCGGGCTTAGTTCCTACCGCCGAATGGAAACGGCGACGTTTTGGTGTGGCGTGGCAACAGGGGGAAACCCTGTCCGTGGCCATCGGGCAAGGATATAATCTGACAACCCCCTTGCAGATGGCGGTTGTGATGGCGGCCGTGGCCAATGGCGGAACGCTATGGCGCCCGTTAATCTTGAAAGAAATCGAGACCTCTGAAGGGAAACTTCTGTTTAAAAACAAACCGGAAATTTCAGGCCAGCTACTGGTCAGCCGGAAGAACTTGGAAATTGTTCGTAGGGGTTTATGGGAGGTCGTGAACCATGCGAGGGGCACTGCCAGGAGAATACGCATCAAAGGCCTGGATATAAGCGGCAAAACCGGAACGGCACAGCTTTTTGGACGTAAAGACGATAAAACCGAAAAAGATATACACATAAGCTCCCATCTGATTCCGCACGCCTGGTTTGTGGCCTATGCCCCTTCGGAAACCCCCCGGATTGCTTTAGCGGTGATTGTAGAGCATGGAGATTCGGGTTCCAGAACAGCCGCACCCATCGCCGGGGAGTTAATTCGTCATTATTTGGTTAAAGATAAGCAACCAGTCCCAAATCAGGACCAGGCGCGGACGATAGCGGGCCGAGACGACCATGTTTGATCGACGGTTAGTGCAAAATTTTGATTGGACTTTGCTGGGGCTTACGTTTCTTCTGGGCGCCATCGGTTTCATCACTCTATTCAGTGCCATAAGCGCCGGATCCGCCATGCCTCAAAAAATAATTTACATCAAGCAGTTGATCTGGCTCTTTTGCGGAGTGATTGCAATGGTAATCGCATTTCTTTTTAATTATAAATTTCTCGAAAAATGGGCTTTCGGGATTTATGCGATCTCGGTCATTCTATTGGGTGGAGTGTTGTTATATGGGAAGCATGTGGGCGGAGCCCAACGATGGTTAGTTCTGGGCCCTGTGTCCATCCAGCCATCCGAGCTTGCAAAAATCGCTGTTATCATCGTACTGGCGCGATATTACGCCAAGCATGCCGAAAACAAAGGGTTTGCCTTGCGCGATTTGGTAGGGCCCGTAGTGCTAATGCTTATCCCTTTTGCCTTAATCGTACGGCAGCCGGATCTGGGAACGGCCATGATCGTTTTGCTCATTGCCGGATCGATGACCGTTTTCGTTAAAATTGAAAGAAGATCCCTTTTGTCTCTGCTGGTTTCGGGGACGATTACCATCCCTGTGGTTTGGTTCTTTCTGAAAGGCTACCAACAGCAACGGATTCTGACGTTTTTGAATCCGGACAGAGATCCGTTAGGAGCGGGCTATCACATCATCCAATCCAAGATCGCCATCGGGTCCGGGATGATATCAGGAAAAGGGTTTTTAAAGGGAACTCAAAACGCACTCTCTTTTCTACCGGAGCAACACACCGACTTTATTTTTTCGGTTTTGGCCGAAGAATGGGGCTTTGTCGGATCGGTGTTGCTTCTGTGTATTTTCTTGATGTTGATTGTGCGCGGTTTGAGTGTGGCGTACGGTTCCAAGGATTCTTTTGGAACCATACTGGGCGTCGGTATTATTGCGATGATTTTCTGGCAGGTCTTTATCAACATCGGCATGGTCATGGGCCTGATGCCGGTGGTCGGTGTTCCCCTACCCCTGATCAGCTACGGGGGCTCATCGACTTTAACGGTTATGATCTGTATCGGGATCTTGCTCAACATCAGTATGCGGCGCTTTATGTTCTAATTATTTTAATAAATATCAAAAAAACAAGGAATTTTGGGTAGATAAAAAATTAGAAAAAACCTTTGACATTTAAATATTGTGGATGGTATAGACCGCCCGAGTCAATTCCAGGTTTAATCCCCTTTAAATAAAT
>CAZHAH010000141.1:0-16258 GCA_964530095.1 uncultured Desulfobacteraceae bacterium
TTGTTTAAGAAGGGCGTCACTTCGGGGCGCGGGAATGTCTCCGGAGTGGCGTTAATGAAGGTCAACGAAGGCCGGCGACCTGTAAAGATCTGCATGACATCATTTCGCTGGTTGATGAATTGCAGTATATTGATTTAATCTCTTTACCCGTTTATCTCAACGACATACCCAAAGAACATGTTGATGTTAACCGGTTTTACGCCGGACTAAAAAATTCAACTAAGCATATCATCGGCGCCGTGTATACCCCGGACGGGGTGGCCAAGGTGACCCAAATGGCGCAAATTATCAGCGGAGAGAACTGGAAAGCCAAACCCATCATTTCCATTGTGCTTTGCCCGGTGGTCAGCCCCCTGCGGCTGGATGAGACGGCGACGGAGGTCATGATCAAGGCGGCCGCACAGGGAATCCTGACCTATAATATGAGTATGACCCAGGTGGGGTGCACAGCACCCATGACCATCGCCGGTACATTGGTTACGCTGAATGCCGAGGTTTTGGCCGTAACGACCTTGCTGCAGCTGATCAACCCCGGAATCCCCACGCTGTATTGCTCTGTGCCGGGATTGACGGATATGCGCACGGGCCAGTTTATTACCGGCGGCATCGAATATGCACTGATAAATGCGGGCGCGACCCAAATGGCCCGTTTTTATCAGATGCCCATTTGGGCCACAGCCGGGCGCACCGATGCCAAAATTCCCGACGCCCAGGCGGCCTATGAGCACGCCCTGACCATCCCTTACGTGGCGATGGCCGGTGCCAACCACGTCACCTGCGGCGCCGGATTTCTCGATTCCGTTCTCAGCGTCAGCTTTGCTCAGTATGTAATCGACAACGAAATCATCGGCATGGTCAAACGGATGAAGCGCGGATTTGAGACCACCCCGGAGACGATGGGCCTGGAGATGATCAAGGACGTCGGGCCGGGTGGTAATTTCATCGCCGAGGAGCACACGTTTGTGCATATGCGCCGGGAGCTTTTTCAGCCGACGCTGAACGAGCGCGAGGATTGGGAAACATGGCAGGCAACCGGCGGGTTGGATGCCTTCCACCGGGCACAGAGCAAGGCCCGGGAACATATCGCCAACCATGTCCCGCAGGGGCTCACGTCCAATCAGGAGCGGGACATTCTAAATGCGGTCAAGGGGATTGTCAAAGATCCCAAGTAGTGTCTATCCATAACCAGTCTTTTTCGTTTAGAGCCCTCAAAAGGACGTTTACAACAAAGATTTGCGGTATAGGTGATAGCCAATTTTTCGAAACGGCTCAGGCGGAAGATAGGGCGGGGTTTTATTCACACAATAGAAGCGTGTCAGCTCGGTGTCTTCGGCGGCATAGAGCTGGGCGATAATTTTGCCGGCCAGCTGGCTCCAGCTGACACCGTGGCCGGAATAGCCGACAGCGTAGTAAATGTTCCGGTTGTCCTCCATAACGCCGATGGTGGGATGAAAGTCAAAGGTCATTCCCAGGGTGCCGCCCCATTTATGCGTGATTCGGACGTCTTCAAGCTGAGGCCAGATTTTATAGAAATCCCGTTCCAGCTGACGGAAGGCAGGTTTATAATTTCCGCTGCTGATTTGATTGCCGTAGAAATAGGGCGACAGGCCACCGCCGATGACGATTCTGTTTTCGGAAGTCAATCGGAAATAATATTTCTCACGGCGAATGTCGAACATCGTCTCCCGTCCTTCCCAGCCGATGGCCGAAAGGTTTTGGGCATTAAGCGGCTCCGTGGCCATTATGTAAGCCCCGATCGGAAACAGGCGTTTCTTGAAATAGCCAAGCTTGTGCGAATAGGCATTGGTGGCCAGAACTGCCGCACCGGCGGTCAGACTGCCGAATTCCGTATCCAGTTGAACCTGCCGGCCGGCTTGAACGGAAACCACTTTCGTGCATTCATATATCTCGACGCCCTGGTCTTCCACCACCGCTTTGAGGCCCAATGCATACTTCGCGGGGTTAAGGTTGGCACAATCGTCTTTACGCAAACCTCCGCAGTACCTTTCCGAATTAAGCCTTTGCTTGATTTCATTCTGATTCAAGAGCCGTGCTTTAATCCCCAGCGTGCGCCATTTCTTCTCATATTGCACAAGCCTTTGCATGTCTTCTGCGTCCAGGGCCAATTCAACCAATCCGCTTTTCTCCAAGTCGCAGTCGATCTGGTGCTCTTTGATTAAAGCATGCATCAGCAAGGGGCCTTGACGGTCAATTTCAAAGTATCGGCGGGCCGCTTCCAGGCCGTGTTTTTGATAGAGTTCCATAATCAGGGTGTTGTCAAAACCCTGCAGTATTCCGCCGTTGCGGCCGCTGGCGCCGTAGCCGCAGCGCGCGGCTTCGAGTAAAACGATCCGCTTGTGAGGAAAACCTTTGCTCAAATGATAGGCTGACGCCAGTCCCGTTAAACCGCCGCCAATGATAACAATGTCCGCTTTAGCGTTATTCTCGGTAAATAACGGGTTTGGGAGTGCTTCATAAAACCCGGCTGTTTCCAACCAGATACTCCTGACATAGTATTCGGATATCCAGGGCGGTTTGTTGTGATCTGAAAAGATGCTTTTGGTGAATGCCAAAGCGCCTGAAGCTGCTGCTATACCGGATAAAAGCCCCAACGTGAAACGCATATCATACCCTCCTTCCCGGATAAGCCGGCCTCCGGCTCGCTGAGCCTACGACTCGGCGAGAACCAAAATGAATATCCCCATTTTCGTTTTCATTCCATCTCACTAATCTGATAATCGGCGGATTCAAGCCATTTGGAGTTGATCTCGACTCCCCACCCGGGTGCATCCGGGATTTGGAGTTTGCCGTCACGGACAATCAATGCCGGCTCATACAGACCACTTTGCCAGGGGTAGTAATCGAGCCCTTCAATCGAGAATTCGACGTAAGGACCTGTTCCTTCAATCGCACCCATCAAATGCAGTGTAAAGACTGTGATCATCGACAGGTTGGCACTATGGGGTGTGCAGGGCAGATCCGCCTCTTGAGCCATTTTTGCCACACGTAACGTTCGGCTCAGCCCTCCAAGATAACAAATATCCGGCTGGAGGACATCTACAGCCCGCATATCAACGATTCGACGCCAGGTCACGAGATCGCAGTCCTGTTCGCCGCCGGTCACATCGATGTCGAGGGCTTCGGTGACCTCCCTGGTCCATTCAAGTTCCCAGTAGGGGCACGGTTCCTCATAATGGCATATACCGTTATCCTGCAGCATGTGGCCGATTTCTATTGCCTTCTTCGGCGTATAGCAGCTGTTGGCATCAACCAGAAGGGTGGTACTTGGATCAAGCGCTTTGCGAACCTCGGGCACGATCGTCTCTGTACGACCAGGCCATTCGTCAACATCATGCCCGCACTCGCTACCGACACAAAATTTGAAGGCGTCATAGCCATTTGTTTCCTGCAGCCTGACCAACCGGGCGGCTTCATTTTCGGGAGTGATGTCACGCTTCATGCTGGAGCCGTAGACGCGCAGGGGGCGTGGTTGACCGCCGAGAAGTTCGCAGACGCTTTTGGTTTCAAGTTTGCCACGCAGATCCCAAAGCGCCGTGTCAAGCCCGGACATCGCCCGGCAAAGATAAGATCCGGGAAACTTGTGTTCTTTGAAGGGTGGTACTTGGATCAAGCGCTTTGCGAACCTCGGGCACGATCGTCTCTGTACGACCAGGCCATTCGTCAACATCATGCCCGCACTCGCTACCGACACAAAATTTGAAGGCGTCATAGCCATTTGTTTCCTGCAGCCTGACCAACCGGGCGGCTTCATTTTCGGGAGTGATGTCACGCTTCATGCTGGAGCCGTAGACGCGCAGGGGGCGTGGTTGACCGCCGAGAAGTTCGCAGACGCTTTTGGTTTCAAGTTTGCCACGCAGATCCCAAAGCGCCGTGTCAAGCCCGGACATCGCCCGGCAAAGATAAGATCCGGGAAACTTGTGTTCTTTTTCGGGAATGCTATCGATCAGCCTATCTATATTGAGCGCGTCGGCGCCGAGCGCGTGGGGTGCGATCTGCCGATGGACCACAAGTGACGTGATATCGGCATTATAGGGGGAGACTTGCCCCCAACCCTCGTGTCCGTCGTCGGTCCGAACGCGCACCATTCCGACGAATTTATTACTGAACGTTTCGATGCTTTGGATTCTCATGAGTTTTCTAAATCTCCGATGCGATTTTGGTGATGTCCCTCATATTTGAAGTCTTCATTGTTTTTATTGGTACGCAAGCGAAGATGTCTGAGCATGGTTTGCTCCAGTTTCGATTAACATTGTCAAACGAATGTAGGGTAAATTACGGATATCCTACTTCGGATAAAAAGGCCGCGACCGTGACAATCCGGATGTGTTTGTATGCCTTTAACCTCAGCATGTGTTTGTCTCCAGAGACGATAAAATTTGCCTCGGCATGCAAAGCACATTGGATAAAGGCATCGTCTGAAGGATCTTCAGAAATGATTGGTTCGCTCTTGGTCGTTTCGACGATATCAAAATGAGGCAGGATTTCATTGTAAAGAAGATATTCGATTTCTTTTTCGGTTAAACCGAACTTAGTGTAAGAAAGGACGCGGATAATTTCAGCTATGATGTCAGATGATAAAAATGGCTTAATCCGACCGCTTTCCCACATCGCGATGAGGCGACCCGGGGTTCCCCCAAAAAGAAGGGCAGATACGACAACGTTTGTGTCCAACACTACAGGGATGGATTCGATCTGGCCCATTTAACCGCTTCTTTTACAGTGTTAGGTCCTATCCCCAGCTTCTTAATTTTTCCCCTAATTTTTCCAAGATCAGTACCATACACAGCCAGCGGTTTCATTATGACAACACCTTGTTTGATGTCTACGTCAAAATATTGAACCCCCGGCAGTTGTCCCATTATCTTTTTGGGGATGGTTACCTGGTTTTTTGATGTGAGTTTGGCGAGCATATCCTTTTTCCTTACTTTACTTTTTAAAGGATATCTTACTTTCCAAAAGTTGGATTGTCAAGTTGTTTTAAGGGTGCATTACCACTGTCGGTTTTCTAATCCCCTTTGTTGCATAAAAAACATGACAAAGAGGTATTAAAAGCAATAATAGTATAAGATTAGAGATAATTGGTCCAAGTTTCTGGAATCGACCAGCGGTGACATCCAAAAAAAGTACAGAATTTGTCATGTTTTTTACCTTTCGGGAAAGCCGAGCATACCTCATATCCTTCGTTGCCAAAGGTTCGCGGTAATACACTACAGCGTCACCTTTGGACGCCTTGAATCTGCGGCATTCTCGACTTTTGCAACGTTGGGGTAATGTGAGGTGAGGTGCAAACATGCACGCAGCGCTATTCGATGCGGACTCCCTGTTTTTTTAGGGCTTTCTGGACCTTGGCGATATTCACCTCCCGGCACCGGACATGGTTCTTGAGCGAGAGTGCCGCCGCGACTCCGGCCCCCTGGCCGGTGACGGTGCAGCATACCATCTGGCGCGTGGCCGCATGCGATATTTTATCTCCCGCCACACTGCGACCGGCCACCAGCAGATTGTCGACCTTCTGCGGGAGTATGCTCCCGTAAGGAATCTGGAAGTATCTTCCGGTGGTAGGAAGAATCACGATGCCATAGGCGTCCAGAAATTCGGGACAGATGCCGATGGAATCTTCAAAACGGGCCTCGTTTTGCACATCATGTTCTGTGATGTTGTACGCGCCGATGATTTTTCTGGAGGTCCGGATGCCCAATGACGAACCAAATGTTCGCAGCTTGGCCTTTTCAAAACCGGGGGTGTATCTTTTCAAGGCCTCCAAGGTCCACATGGCGTGCTGGCGGCCCTCCATCTCTCCTCGTGTCAGATCCCGGACGTTTGTCGGATCTATACCCATGATACGGACGGCATTGATATGGGTGGCCTCACCGGCTTCAGTGAGGCTATGCCAGAGGGCCTCTATCCATATGTCTTTGGGGATCAGGCCGTTTTCCCGCGCCTTGTTAAAGGGCTCATCCAGGTAGGGCGTGAACAGATCATCTTCCTTGCCTGAAGTTATTTTGGCCCAATCTGCCAGCCGGGCGGGATGCGCCTTCACGTATCCCAGAAATCGCTTCACGTCGACGCCGCTGCAGCCGAAGCTTACCGTGGTGGACATCAACTCATCGCCCACGGCTTTTCGATAGGGAGCACCCGCACGGTGCGCAATATCGGCATCCCCGGTGGCGTCGATCACCCTTTTAGCAAGTATGGCCTGTCTTCCGGATTTGCTTTCGGTAATGATCCCTCGGATGGCACCCCCTTCCATCACGGTTTCAACCGCAAAACAGTGCAGGATCGGCACGATACCCGCTTCCTGCACCAGCTTGTCCGCCACATACTTGAACATATCTGCATCCAGGCACTCGCCGAGAGATTCGGGGTCTTTCTGACTTCCCCCCATCTCTTTGGCCCGCTTTTCGAACTCGGCGCCGATGCCGCCCGCCGCCACCGTTTTTTCGTGCCGGTACCAGGCAATCGTCTCCACCTGGGCCTGGGTGATGTTTCCGCCAAAACACCCGTAGCGTTCCACCAGCATCGTATCGACGCCCTCCCGTGCCGCTGCCAGTGCCGCCGCCAGACCGCTCGGCCCGCTGCCCACCACCAGAACATCCGTTTGCGCCATGACCGGCACATGTTTGACCGGTTCCGTGATCTGCTTCATGTTCGACCGCTCCCTCTTTCATATACCAAATTGCTGCAATCGATTTTGCCTAACATAAATCATCCGTTCCCGCAACGAAGTGGATTGAGGACTGCTTTGCCCACAGCGAAAAAATACGGGTGAAGCTTGTGTAGATATCAAAAGTCATTGACATAATTGGCAGGCTCGTATAATCCGCAAAAAAAATTTGCATTTGCTGAGAAAAAATTACTCATTTTAAGGAGGAATAGATGAAGGTATTATTACTGGGCGGTGTCGGCGAAATGTGCACCCCGGCAACAGAAGACATCGTCAAAAGGGGCCGGTTTTCCAAGGTTACGCTGGCCGACATCAACTTGGACAAAGTGCAATCCCGCGCCCAAGAACTGGGGTTAGGCAACGAGAACGCCCACGCCCTCGATGCCGGCGATCCGAAACAGATAAGGGAATTGATGAAGGGACACGATGTGGTCGTCAATGGACTTCCCAAACAATTTGCCTTTGCTGTCCTCGAAGCGGCACTGGAAGAAAGAATTTCCTGTTGCGATTTAAGCAGCCCTTTGGATCGCATGTTGGCCCTGGATGAAAAGGCCAAGGCGCTCAAGGTCGCCTATGTGGCGGGTATGGGAGCCACGCCCGGAGTCACCAACATCATGGCCAGACATGGTGCCGATCAGCTGGACGAAACAGACGAGATCCATATCTCTTTTGCGGCCATGCGGCCCTTTGCATTGTCACCGGCCCTGACCGATACGATTCTGAGGGAATTCGACCCTGAGAATGGGCTGCGCACCTATTACAAGGATGGTGAATTTTACCCGGTTCCGCCCTTTATGGGCCAACGCCTGATCGAATTCCCCTATCCCATTGGACCCCAAACAGTGTATTTTGTGCCCCACGGGGAGACGCGTTCCTTACCCCTGAATCTGAATGCCAAGCGGGTATTTACGCGGGGTACCTTTACGCCCAAAGACATGCGCTTCATGCGATCCCTGCTTGAATTCGGATTTTTTGATACCCGCCCGATTAAGATAAACGGAACCGATATTTCTCCCAAAGAACTCCTGATTCAGGCGCTGCTGCAGATGCCCGAAGCAACCACCAAGGAGGATCTTTACGGCTACGGCCTGAACGTGGAGGTCATCGGTAAAAAAGGGAGCCGGCAGATAAAGCGCACCTACTGGACCACCCACCCGCCCATGGCGCAGTGGGGTGTTCCGTATACGTATTCCAACAACGTGGGCCTTCCGCTCGGAATATGCGCCCAGCTGATTGCCGAGGGAAAAGTGAGTAGTGGCGTGAACTGTCCGGAGGTAATGGTGGATCCTGATCTCTTTTTCGCTGAATTGGCCCAAAGAGAAATCCTGGTTCATTACAAAGAAGAAATCACAGCATAGCTATCCGCAATCGCATCAACAAATTTCCCCCTGTGGTTTGTCGGACCCGGGCGCTTCCGGGTCCCGACAGGGGGGCGGACCGGAAGGCTTGGCAGTTATGCAAGAAAAGATTATACGCTATCTGAGAAACTTGCCGCCTGATATTTTAGGGGTCTGGAGTATCGATACGATCGAAATTCTGGAGATGATATCCGGGTCATACAATCTGAACTACCATGTGCGGGTGGATCAGAAGGATTTTATCTTTCGAATCAATATCGAGCCACAAAGCGGTCTCTCCAATCAGATCGAATATGAATTCGGCGTGTTGAAATTCCTGGAAGACCATGCCATTGCACCCAGGGCTTATCATTTTGACGACCGGCGCAAGCATTTTGATTTCGACATCCTCATAGAGGAATATCTCGCAGGCCCGCCCCTGTCTCTGGTAAAGGCGGACCTCCCTGAAGTCGCTGAGTTACTGGCCCGGCTGCACGCCCTGGATCCGCGCGGCATGCCCTTTGTGGTCCGGCGCAAACCGCTGGCAGGCATCTCTGCGCTGGCCCGCAGTGATCTGGCAGGCTATGCGGCCAAGAAGAGCCCCGATAAGAAAACGATCCGCCTGGCAAAAAAGGTATTTGCAAAAGCCGAGATACTGATCGATAAACATCAGCATCTCTTTCAGGCTGACAACTTAAATCATACCGATCTGTGCTGTGAAAACTTTATCAAGACAGCCCAGGGGCTGCGATTGATCGACTGGGAAAAACCGCTGGTGGATGACGGCTCCTATGACATTTGCTGTTTCCTTTCAGGGCCGGTCGAGCTGTACAACTCCGAAAAGATCCTCGATCCCGGGGAGCGGTTATACTTCATCGAGCACTATGCCCGTCTGCGCGGCCAAAACCCGGATGACCTTATGCAAAAGGTCAGACTCACCGATCCCTTGCTTTCGCTGCACTGGATCCTGTGGGCGGCGACCATGCTGTCCAATTTCAGGGAGCAGCATACCTCGCCCGAACTGATGGAAGCCCATGCGGAAAAGATCGCCCGATATGAGCGCGTTGCCGACCCGCAGAACATCGAGAAGCTCTTGAAAGCGCTGTAGCTTAAATAGTGTCTGTCCGAAAAAGGCTAATTTTCCCAATTTCTGTGTCATGCTCAAATTTTAATCCTCAAAATACTCAATGTATTCCTGTGGTTAAAATTTTCGTCTTCCTTGAACTTGAAATAATTATCTCATTTTCGGACGGACACTAATTACCCATATCGCAGTCTTAACTACATAGTCCAAAGTTCTGTCATTCCTGCGAAAGCAGGAATACATAACCTATTGATTTTCCTGAATCCCCGCTTTCGCGGGAATGACGGTTTGAATAATATGGACTATTGACTTCGCTTTTCAAAATACCGCCGTATCATTCCAACACTTAGCAGGATGACAGCACTTAATGTAATCAGCAGGGTGGAGACCGAAGCGATGGTGGGATTGATTTCGGTCCGGATTCCTTCCCAGAGAATCTTGGGCAGGGTGGCCATGCGGGGAGAGCTGATAAAAATGGCGATAATCAGTTCATCAAACGAAATAAGGAAGGCAAAAAGACCGGAAGAAATCATGCCGGGCAGTGCCATGGGGAAAACGACCCTTCTGAGGGTCGTAAAGCGGTTGGCGCCCAGATTCATGGCCGCCTGTTCGAGTTCGATGTTCACACCGCGCAGGGATGCGGTCATGACGATCACAACAAAGGGAGTTGCCACTAAGGTGTGCGCAATAATAAAACCGGCCAGGGTCCCGTTCAGGCGGAATTTTGTAAACAGTATGAAAACGGACACGGCCGTCACCAGGATGGGTGCGACCATAGGAGAAATGATCAGCGAATTGATAAGGTTTTTGCCCGCAAAACGTCCCCGAACGAGCCCGTAGGCGGCCAGACTGCCCAGAATGACCGCTAAGATGGTGACACAGATACCCACCTCAAAACTCCGAATGGTGGCGTCTACCCATTCCTCTCGGCTAAAGTAATCGTAATACCAGCGCAGGGACCACTCTTTGGGAGGAAATTCCAGGTATGTGGCTTTGCTGAATGAGATGGGAAAGACAACGAAGTTGGGCATAATCATGAAGATCAAGACAAGCCAGCAGTAGGTGTAAAAAATAATGCTTTTGATTGACGATTTTTCGCCCGGGTTCTTTTCCGGTATCATTATCCTTTGCCCTCATAGATGCGTTCAACACTCATGACCTTGTTGTAAATGACATAAAGAGTGGTGGTCACAATTATCAAGATGGTGGAAAGAGCGGCGGCAAACGGCCAATCAAATGTCTCTCTCATTTCCTGCTCGATGATCTGGGCGATCATGGTATCCTTTAAACCGCCCAGAAGAGCCGGTGTAATATAAAAGGCCAGGGCCAGGATAAAGACCAGCAGACATCCGGCACCGACGCCAGGCATACTCAGGGGGAGATAGATTTTGACGAAACGTTTCAGCGGCGGAGCTCCCAGGTTGGCGCCGGCCTGCATATATACATGGGGTATGCCGCTCATCACCGCATATATGGACAGGACCATATAGGGCAGCATGAAGTGAACCATACCCACCAGAACCCCGAAACGGTTGAACATCATGGGGATTGGCTCTGAAAGGGCCCCCACCTCGATGAAAAGCCGGTTAAATATCCCGTTGTGACCCAGCAGTGACATCCAGGCATACATGCGTACGATGATGCTGGTCCAGAAAGGAAGTATGATAAAGGCCGTGATGACGCCTTTCATTTTCCCGGTTGTATTGGTAAACAGGTAGGCCACGGGATATGCTAGTATCAATGTAATCAGAGTGGTGGAGCCCGCGATCATAAAACTGGTGCGCAGGATGCGCAGGTAGACCGTCTTGGTAAAGGCGCGCACATATTTGTCAAAGGAAAATCCCCCCTCATAAAAAATGCTGGTGGGTAGAAAGCTGAGCAGGGGATATATGAAAAAGACGGCCAGATAGATCAGGAGGGGTGCCACAAAAGCAAAGTAGATCAGCTTTTCGCGCCGTTCCAGCTTGGCAAGATGTTTTGTGAACGAAGATTGATCTGTTCCAACCATCACAGGCGCTTGAGTCGTCTCAGTCATTTTTCTTTACGCATCCAATGCACTGTAACATCAATTATAAATCCCCTTACCCTGCAGGAGCGGCAGGGTAAGGGATAATACACACTATTTCAACTTCCACTCGTTCCAGCGTTCCAGTTCTCTACTGTAATACTTGGACCACCATGCAAAATCCGTTGGAACCTGCACGTCAACAAAGTCCGAGGGCAGAGCGCCCTTGTACAGGGGATCCACCTTGGAGAAGGATTTTTTGTTGATGGGTCCGTAGGAGATAAACTTGGAGGTTCGCCAGTTGACCTCCGGAAGGGACTGCCAGGCAACGAACAGCATGGCCAGCTCCTTGTTGGGGGCTCCCTTGGGAATAACCCAGGAATCTCCCTGAAGCGCCCCGCCGTTCCAGATGATCTTGATGGGAGCACCTTCGCGAATGACCTTTTCGATTCTTCCGTTCCAGGCGCTGGCCATGACAACCTCTTTATCCACCAGCAGCTGGGCCGGCTGCGCACCGGCTTTCCACCAGACGGTCACATGCGGCTTGACTTCATCCATTTTCTTGTAGATCTGAGCGATTTTTTCTTCCGTCAGCGGATAAACATCCTCGGGTTTATACCCCAGGGCAACCATGGCAAACGTATAGTTGGACAGCGGAAGGGCATACATCGAGCGCCGCCCGGGGTACTTTTTCACATTCCAGAAATCAGCGGTGCTTGTGGGAGCCTTGTCTCCGGGAAAAACATCGGTGCGGTAGGCCAGGATGTCGCTATAGGTGATGGTGCCGACGTGATATTTTGCGGCAAACTTGGGCAGCAGATCGGTCTTGTCCACGACGGTATAATCGATCGGTTCCAGGAAACCCAGATCTCCTAAATTGTCCGGATAATAGCTGCCCAGGTCGACCACATCCCAGGTGACGTTATTGGTTTTGACCATGGCCCTGATTTTGGCTTGGTCCGAAGGACTGTCCTCGATCACCTTGATGCCGAATTCTTTGGCAAAAGGTTCAAAAAGGGCCTTGCGCTGCGCTTCCTGAAACGATCCGCCCCATGAGACGACAACCAGGGATTGGCCTCTGAACTTTTCCAGCCGCTGGGCTACCTGCTCCGCCGAAAGCCCTTTGGCATACGCCGTTGCCGTTCCTAAAATAAGCACCAACGCCAGTCCAAGACAGATGAAAAGTTTACTTCGTTTCCTCATGTGTAATCCTCCTTTTCTGTTTGCCACGCGAATGCGTGGGCGGTTATATAAGCCGGAACTATCCTTTGGGGACTTCAGACTCCACCAGGAGCAACTCTTGGATGTCCCAGCCAACTTTGATTTTACTGCCCGGAGATAAAATACTCCGTCCTAACCGATTGGAAGATTTAGCGATGAGCTGAATTGATTCGCCCAGCCGCAGGTGGTATTTGGTAAACTCGCCCATATATAGAAATTCTTCGATGGTGGCTTCGTAAGCGTTGGAGGTATCTGTGACCTCATCGCCCACCAGGATTTTTTCCGGCCGCAGCGAAAAAGTGGCCCAAGCCTTGGGGACTGCAAAAGAATCCCGCAGGGGGCCTTGCATCGTCATCTCGTCTTCTATTGCAACCGTACACGCTTGCCCTTGCACGGCGGAAACCTTGCCGGTCAGGAAATTGGTTTCGCCGATAAAGTCGGCCACGAATCGGTTTTGCGGCAGCCGGTACAATTCGTCCGGTGTTCCCACCTGCATGATCTTGCCGTCGTTAAAAACGACGATGCGGTCTGAAAGCGTCAAGGCCTCTGCCTGATCGTGGGTGACATACAGGATGGTGGCGCCGATGCGGTTATGAAGCTGCTTGAGTTCGATCTGCATCCCTTCGCGCAGCTTGGCATCCAAAGCGCCCAAAGGTTCGTCGAGTAGAAGCCCCATCGGTTCAAAAACCAGCGCCCGGGCCACGGCGATACGTTGCTGCTGGCCGCCGCTGAGTTGACTGGGCCGCCGATTCTCAAAACCGGAAAGCTGCACCAGCTCAAGAGCCCATTTGACGCGCTTTTTGACCTCAGCTTTGGGAACACGCCTCATCTGCAAGGGAAAGGCAATGTTATCAAAGATGTTCATGTGGGGGAAAAGGGCATAGTTCTGGAACACCATGCCGATGTCGCGTTTGTAAGGCGCCATCGCGACAATGGATTTCCCCGCCAGCTTGATATCGCCGGCCGTGGGGATCAGAAAGCCGGCGATCATCATGAGGGTGGTGGTCTTACCGGATCCGCTGGGACCCAGAAAGGTCATAAATTCGCCACCCTGAATATCGAGCGAAATATCGTCGACCGCAACAACTTTCCCGAAATGCTTGGAAAGATTTTCAATGGAGATGGGGGCTCCTTTGGTGCCCGGGTTAAGATTTTGGGTCATAAAGTTTCCTTTTTAGCATGCAAATTTTTTAAAGAGGACAATAATGGTATTAGCGTTAACGGTCTAGGGGATAGGAAAACAGATGGAATATTTCTTTTGGGAAGGGATTTCTGACTCTTCATAACGGGTAAATGCTACTCCATGCCTCTCTACGTTCATTTAAAAACGCCAAAGTCGGAAGAAGGGTTACCACGCACAAGGTAAACGTATCAGCCAAATGAACAGTAATTAGAAAATGTATCTTTATCCAACCGGGATAATTATGTCAAGCGGGTAATGAACCCGTGTTAAAGAATTGATTTAACGCATCTTCGCTCAAACCTGTGAGTCCGTATGCTCCTATGCTGCGCACGCCCTGAGCAAAATAACCTTTTTGGTGAAGCGCGGAGACGAGATGGATCAAAGGTGTTAACCCCCGAAAAACGGGCGGTGTAAAAAAATCTTGTCTTTTTTTTTAAGGCTCGACTATAAGTTCAAGGCGTTTTTAGCAAAAAAATTATAAAGGAGAAAGTTATGGCTTCAATGAAGGCTGCCGTACTGGGAGGGGGAAACGGCGCCCATACCATTGCGGCGGATCTGGCCCTTAAAGGGCTGACCGTGAACATGTTCGAAATGGAACCATTTGCCGATCGCATGCAAACGGTATTCGATACCCGCAAGATAGAAATGACCGGCGTGGCAGGAAGCGGAACCGCACGATTAAATCGGGTCACATCCGATATTCAGGAGGCGCTGGAGGGTGTAGAGGTCATCTTTATTCCCCTGCCTGGATTTACAATTGCGCCTTATGCGCAATTGCTGTCACCACATCTAAGGCAAGACCAAATAGTGGTCATCATGCCTGGAACCCTGGCCGCACTTGAATTTCGTGAAGTACTAAGGGCCAATGGAAACCGCGGGGAAACGGTCATCGCTGAAACGGGCGGGCTTCCTTTTGCAACCCGCCTAATAGGACCCGGCCGGGTGAAAACATTTCATATCCGCTCGGTCTGTGCCCGGGCCGCAGTCCCGGGGGGCAAAGGCCAACGGGTGTTTGCCAAATTAGACGGCTTATATCCGTTTGCGCTTAAAAAATCAGTGGTTGAGACCGGACTCGGCCATCTGACACCTCTTCTGCATCCCGCGGACACACTTTTGAATGCCGGCCGCATCGAGAGGTCACACGGTGAATTTTATATGTACGAGGAAGGGATGACGCCATCGGTGGTTAAAGTGATTGAAGGAGTGGATCAGGAACGGCTGAAAATCGGAGAGGCGCTGGGTATCGAGCTGCCCAACGGGGTGGATATGATGGTTGAATCCGGATATGGTCCCCAAGGAACCCTGTGGGAATCACTGAACGGGAGCGCCGGGCTCACACCCGTAAAAGGGCCGGATTCACTGGAGAACCGCTATCTAACAGAGGATGTTCCCTACGGTCTGGTGGCCTGGGCCCGCTTGGGTCGGGCCGTGGGAGTCGATACGCCCATCATGGATGCCTTGATCGAGATCGGCGGGGCCATCATGGGCAAGAACTGTTGGCAAGAAGGCCGAAATCTTGAGAAAATGGGGTTGGAGGGATTGAATCCGAAACAGATTAAGATCTTTCTGGAAACCGGCAAGCGACCGGATGAAAGTTGATAGAGAGGAGAGCAAAACATGAAAAAGGTCGAGTTTTTATATTTATCCCAAAAAGATGTGGTTGATGTTGGCCTGACGATGACAGACGCCATCACCATTGCAGAAGATGTTTTAGCCGAACACGGACATAAGGAATTCGAGAATCCGCCCAAACCGGGGATACATCCCCTCAAGGGAACCTTTATTCATGCCATGCCGGGGTATCTCCCCCGCAAAGAAGCGGCCGGCATGAAATGGGTGAGCGGCTTCTCTGACAATTACAGTCTGGGGCTGCCGAACATCATGGGTCTCATCGTGCTCAATGACGTCAACAGCGGTCAGCCCCTGGCCGTGATGGACGGGGGCTACATTACCGCGCTGCGCACAGCAGCCGTGTCGGGCGTGGCGGCAAAATATCTGGCAAACCCGGATGCCAAAATTATCGGTATTGTGGGAACGGGCGTTCAGGGGCGCTATAATCTGCTGAGTCTCAAAGAGGTACTACCCGGGATTGAGGCGGTAAAAATATTTGATACCCATGCTGAAATTTTAAAAAAATTCATGGCGGTAATGGCGGCCAAGGTCCCGTTTGGAATAGAAGTCTGCAAATCGGCCCAGGAGGTCATCGAAGGTTCGGATGTGGTTGTCACCGCAACCGGGCATCTTGAAGATCGCATCTATAAAGAAAAATGGTTGAAGGAAGGCGTCCTGGTCCTGCCGGTTCACACCCGGGGCTGGGAGAACGCAGCCCTTAACAAGGCGGATAAATTTATTGTCGATGATTGGGAGCAATTCAATAACGCTATGGGGGGAGAAGACGGCTATTACGCCCCGCTGCCTGATTTGCACGCCCAATTGGGCGAAATCGTGGCCGGCACGAAAGCGGGCCGGGCAGATGGCCCGGAACGTATCGTCAATCTCAATTTCGGCATGGCGATTCAGGATGTACTGATGGCCACCCGTGTGCTGGACAAAGCCCGCGAGAAGGGCCTGGGAACGATGCTGCCGCTTATCGAAACCGATATCCCGTTAGTGTAAATCATGGGAAGGATATTTTGTCTGGTGGCTGTTCTGCTGATTGTGGACAGTCTCCATTTCGTGTTTGCCAGACTCCTGCTGCCCCACATTGCACCGAGTATCGCGGTCTTTTATGTTATCGCCATCG
>CAZHAH010000142.1:0-16185 GCA_964530095.1 uncultured Desulfobacteraceae bacterium
AATACGGGGCGAGAGGCTTGCAAAGGCGAATAAATATTCGCTAATTGATCAATAAATTTGTAAGTTTAATACGTCCCGTATATCAACTGGCCTTATCCTTTATATCCCTTTTAATCATATATAAGATTATCCATTCGACCTGGGGGCTGGCCTTTATTGCGTTGCGCGATTCAGAGGTTTTTGCTAAATGCATCGGAATCAACGACTTTAAATATAAGCTGATGGTATTCGGCCTATCATCGTTTCTCACAGGTCTGATCGGCGGATTCTATGCGCATTATGTGGGTATGGTTTCGACTCGAATATTGGGGCTTGAACTATTTCTCATTCTTTTAGCGATGCTTGTACTGGGAGGGATAGGACGTTTCCCGGGGGCGGTTATCCGCACGTTTATAACTGTTTTCATCAGCGAGTGGTTGCGCCCCCTGGGAATCTATCGTCTCGTTATCTTCGGAGCGATGGTGATCCTGTTAATTCTCATCATACCTCAGGGTATTACCGGTTTGCTCTTTCCGGTGGAAGGGTCAGGCCTATTTGGCAAGATTAGCCGTTTTATCCAGCAAAAAGTCAGAGCGAGAAGGATCCCTCATTCTTAATCGACCCCAGCATTGACGCTTTTTTAAAAGCAGATGCTGGATTCTGTTCATTTAGTCTTTTTAGCCAAGGAGCTGTCTATGAACTTGGGGATCGTATTAAGGCGTTAAGACGATTTCCCTGTATGGCTTCCAATTGAAACGCATGATTTGAAATTCGAAGAAGAAGAGGAGGAGGATGGGCAAAATGAGCTTTTTGGAACCGCAGGATTGGACTTTTCCGGTACCGATCGCCTATGGCCCCGGGCGTTTGAAGGAAATTGCGGCGATGTGTTCTGAGGTCGGCATGTCTAAACCGCTTATCGTTACCGACCGCGGCAGCCGTGACCTGCCTTTCATTGCGGATGCAGGGCAATATCTACATGCAGGTGGCATGTCATCCAATGTCTATGCCGATATCTCTCCCAATCCTCGGGACGATGAAATTGGGGCAGGATGCGAGGCGTTCAGGCAGGGCGGCCACGATGGCATCATCGCCATTGGGGGCGGCAGTGGCATGGACGGTGGTAAAGCCATCTGTATGGTGGCCACGAGCGGCTTTGATCTGTGGGATTTTGAGTTCGAAAAAACCCCGCCGGACATGGCCGCTCATCCGCCTTTCCCGCCCTTGATTTGCGTGCCGACAACCGCAGGGACGGGAGCTGAGACGGAAAGCACGGCCATGATCACCGAAGTGGACCGCATGATGAAACTCTGTATCTGGCATCCCGAATTGAAACCTGCCCTAGCCGTGCTGGATCCGGAGATTACCGTTGGCCTTCCCGCGAACTTGACGGCTTGGACCGGGATGGACGCCATGGTTCATGCGATTGAAGCCTATTGTGTGCCCGGTTTTCATCCCCTGTGTGATGGTATGGCGATAGAGGGCTTACGCCTCGTCAGCACCTGGCTGCCCAAAGCGGTCAGTGAACCAGGCAATATAGAGGCTCGCGGCGCCATGCTTGCGGGGTCCTGCCTGGCCGGAGTTTCTTTTTTAAAAGGT
The DNA here is from genome assembly GCA_964530095.1 of uncultured Desulfobacteraceae bacterium. Lineage (GTDB taxonomy): Bacteria > Desulfobacterota > Desulfobacteria > Desulfobacterales > CAZHA01 > CAZHAH01. The sequence goes on from CAZHAH010000142.1 coordinate 1,576, forward strand.
CTGGGCCTGGTTCATGCCATCGGCCATATGGTTGGTGCAGAGTATAACACGCAACACGGCCTGGCAATGGCCATTATCCTGCCTGCGGTCCTTCGTTTCAATGCACCGGAAATTGCGGAAAAGATCGGACCGATGGCAGAAGTGATGGGCCTTGAAGATAAATCTCTTGAGGGGTTTTATGGTGGCGTTTGCGACATTCTGGATAATTTGAATATTCCCAAAAACCTGACAGAAATCGACATACCTGCTAATTGCGCTGCGTCTATCTCCGAAAAAGCTTTTCAGGACAGCGCAGTTGGAACCAACCCGCGCCAGTCAACCGTGACGGATATTCGGGCTATACTCGAGGACGCTCTATCCACTGGTCGGTAAACTTCCGATTCGATGACTATTGGGCCCCTTGCGACGACAGGCTGCGATGTTTCCGACCGGGTAACTGCCGACGAAGATCAGGGGCCCTGATGCCGAGCGCCTATGTGACAAGGCCTTCACAAAGGACATTTCGAAGCTGAAGCCCGGCCTCAAGGATGAACTGCGGGCCATCGTGGGCCCCGAGCGCTGCCACGTTCAATAAAAGGAGGAAAGTATTATGAATAGTTTTACAGAACACATAAAAGAGCAAACAATAGAATTCGGTGCTGATTTTGTAGGTGTATCAAATCGTCAGCGATTTGCGGATGCACCACCCAATGCAAACCCAGGCAACATTATGCCGGATTATCAGTCTGTTATCTCGTTCGGGATTGTAATGAGTATCGGCTGCCTGGAAGCATGGTTTTCCAAACGAAGCCGCAGGCCACAGGACGACTATGATATGAGAGCAACTGAGTATTTGGACGATATCAGCTTCAGCCTCGCTCGGTTGCTCGAAAGCGAAGGATATCCATCATGTTACATTAAGCAGAATGAATATTATAATTATTACAACGAATTTAAACCGGATTTCAGTCATAAACATGCCGCAGTGGCTGCAGGGTTGGGAATAATTGGTTTGTCTTCCCTTCTGGTACACCCCAGATATGGGGCAGCAGTTCACATAAGCAGTGTAATAACAAAAGCCCCCCTGGAAGCTGATCCAATGTTAGATGCTACCGATGACAATCCATGTGATAACTGCGGATATTGCGTTCAAATATGTCCGGTGAAGGCAATCGATCCAGAAAAAACAATTGGTTTTGCGATTGATGGGAAAGAATATAATCATACTAAGCATAACAAGATCAAATGCATGTATGGATGTAGTGGCTATACTGGCCATGAATATCAGATCGGAAATAAAAAAGTGGGAACATGGTCTTTTAACCATCGTCCTGTCAGTAACGCTGAAGAAATAATTAAAAACATGCATGAGCCTGACAATGAAGTTCGACATCCAATGGAATTGGCGGAAAGGGTCATTGATCCGGAATTGCAGTTTTGTGGTAACTGTCATAAAATCTGTGTTGGAGACCGCAAGCAAAAAGACACTTTATTTAAAATGCATATTAACTCAGGCATGGTTGAAATTCCGGATGACCCAACGAGGTTGCTGAAACTTAGAGATAAGAACTATCAAGTGATGTCTTTTGATTTCAAAAAAAACGGTTATGATTTAAATAATATTAAACCAAAATGGGATAATGATTAAGACACACAAAATATTGGGAAGGAGGATTCCTGATGGGAGCGTCATTGATCAAGAGACATTGGGGTCAAACCTTGATTATTGATTAAAATATTCATAATGATCAAATAGACAAATGCACGATCGAAATTCACCGGCTTTACATCCCCCCCAAGAGCAAATGGCGCACCGATTGGGTGTATTATACGGGTATTGATATATTGATCGGTATGCCGACCCGCCGTTGTGGGCTTTTATGCAGCGCGATGGCTGATCGTCCGTTCGATTTCTCGGCCGTGTTTCTGTTGGGCTACTTTGAGGTCATAGCTCTGTTGAAGATTCATCCAAAATTTCGGGGAAGTTTCAAAATAACGTGCCAGGCGGAGCGCGGTATCGGCCGAAATGCGGCGTTGCCCTTTTAGGATCATGGTGATCCTGTTTGCAGGAACACCCAGTGTCTTGGCAAAAGCATTGGCCGAAAGATCGATTTCCTTTAACTCCTCCTTTAAGATTTCCCCTGGATGCACCGGGGGCAATTTGTTCTGCATGCAATCCTCCTGTTAATGATATTGAACTATTTCAACTTGATATGCATCGCCATCTTGCCACTCGAAGCATATGCGCCATTTCCGATTGATCCGAATACTGTATTGTCCTTTGCGGTCACCCGTCAATGCCTCGAAGTGGTTCGAAGGGAGGTTCTGTAAATCGTTTAGCGAACTTGCATCGTCCAAGATCTGCAGTCGGTGAACGGCTTGACGGAAAAAGGATTGAAAGGATGGCACCGTCTGCCCGGCGAACATTTTTAGAGTGTTTTTGTCTCGAATCGATTTGATCACACCCAAACATAAAGCATTTTATGCTTTACGTCAAACGTAAAAAACTGTCAGAAATCATCAGGGTGAAAAGCCTGATCGCTTCACCCTGACCCTTTTCATTTATCGCACTCAACTTTACTTTATTTTGATTTTTCTTTATGTTGCATTGCATAATACAATTCATTTATCACCGATAGAAGCATTTGAAAAGGACCGACTATGTGGAAACGCGCTGTTTGCACCAAGGATTGTCCCGACACCTGCGGTCTGTTGGCCCAGGTCGAGGACGGGCGTATCGTCACCGTCAAGGGTGACCCGGGTCACCCCTTCACCGACGGTTTTATCTGTCAAAAGGCCGGCCACTTTCCCGAGCACGTCCACTCGCCCAAACGCATCACCACCCCGCTTAGGCGAACCGGACCCAAAGGTGCCGGCAAATTCGTACCGATCGATTGGGACGAGGCCTTGGATGAAGTGGCCTCCCGGATGAAGTCTGTATCCTCCGAGTCCGGTGCGGAGGCCATCCTTCCATACTCTTATGCCGGGCACATGGGTCTAGTACACCGCAATGCCGGCCATGCCTTTTTCAATCGGTTGGGGGCCAGTCGTCTGAACTACACCATCTGCGGTCCGGCGGCCACGGCCGGATACGAAGCTAGTTTAGGCAGCGGGCCCAGCACCGAGATCCAATCGGCTTCCCAGTCGGACTACATAATTATTTGGGGAAACAACACACTGACCACCAACGTCCATGCCTGGCCTCATTTTAACAAGGCCCGGAAGGCTGGAGCCACCTTAGTGGTCATCGATCCCTACCGCAATCGGACGGCCAAACGGGCCGACGTGCACCTGATGATCAAACCGGGCACCGATGCCGTCCTGGCCCTGGCCATGATGCAGGTGCTGATCGACCGGGATATGATTGATATAGATTTCATCACCCGAAAGACCCTGGGCTTTGAGGAATTGAAGGTCAGGGCTGCAGAGTACACCCCGGCCCGGGCAGCCGATATCTGTGGTCTGTCCGAGGAGATGATAATCCGACTGGCCGAGGGTTATGGTCGGGCCAGGGCACCCTACATCCGAACCGGATGGGGCCCGGCCCGCCAGCTCAAAGGGGCCATGGCGATGCGGACAATCGCCCTGTTGCCCGCCCTGGTCGGAGCCTTTGAAAAATCGGGCGGAGGGATCACCCGCATGTTGGGTGGTGCGCCATCCGACCTGAAGCGTTTGACACGATCGGATCTGCGTCCGCTCGGCACCCGGACCGTCAACATGGTCGAACTGGGCAACGCTCTGACCGGACTGGACAATCCACCAATCAATCTGCTGTACGTCTATCTGTCCAACCCGGCCGTGGTGGCTCCGCAATCCCGTCAGGTATTGGCCGGATTGGCCCGCCAAGACCTGTTCGTAGTTGTTCAGGAGATGTTCCATACCGACACCACCGCTTACGCTGATATCGTTCTGCCGGGAGCCAGTTTTCTGGAAGTCACCGATCTTTACCGGGCCTACGGCCACAATTACATCCAAATGGCCCAACCGGTCATTGCGCCGGTAGGACAGAGTCGCTCCACCCTGACCATTTTCCAGGCTCTGGCAGCCCGTCTCGGTTTAAAAGAAGATGTCTTTTCTCTTAACGAGATGGACTTTATTGAAACTTTTTTACATGAAGAGTCACTCTATCTGGAGGGGGTCGATTTTGAGGCGTTGAAGTCCGGACGGGCGGTGAGGCTGAACATACCGTCCAACCCCTATGCCAATGGATTCTCCACGCCGTCAGGCAAGGTGGAATTCTACTCGCAGGCGATGGCCGATCAGGGTCTCGATCCCCTTCCCGACGGTCAGCCCTTAAGGGATCCCGATGGCGGGAATAGCTACAAACTGGAGTTTATCACTCCGCCCCATCACTTCTTCCTCAACTCAGCCTTCAACGAGATAGATGAACTCAGGGAAAGGGCCGGTGAGGCCCGGGTGATGATCCATCCCGAAACCGCCCGGATCAGGGGCATCGCAGACGGCGATCCGGTCAGGGTGTTCAATGACCGCGGAGAGTGCAGCTTTCTGGCCCAGGTGACCGATGACACCCAGACTGGGCTTTTGGTGGCTGAGGGCCTCCACTGGCCCAGCCTTTCACCCGGCGGCGGGGCTAACCAACTGACCAGTCAGCGGCTGACCGACATGGGTGAGACCTGTGCCTTCCATTGCAGCTTGGTTGAAGTTCAGCCGCAAGACAATGAAATCCATTAAAGTATAAGGAGAAGCTTCCCATGCCCACCAGCCGTATAACAAAAGACACGCGCTTTGAGCGCGAGCAGGGGGATGTCAACACGACTCCGAATCGAAAGAAATATTGGGAGCGGAATCTTTCCGGTGAGGCCCAAACATGGCTTGACGAAGATTCGAAGTATTTTCTGCATCAGAGCCTTTCGACGCCTGTCTTGAATGTTCTCTCCAGGGCCGACGGCGTTTACCTCGAAGATCTAAACGGAAAAAAATATATCGATATGCACGGCAATGGGGTCCACAATACCGGATTTAACAATTCGGACGTCATCCGGGCGGTTAAAGACCAAATGGATGATCGCATGACCTTTTGTCCCCGCAGATACACCAATATCCCCAGCGTCCGGCTGGCCAAAAAGCTGGCTAAAATAACCCCTGAGGGTTTAAGTCGATCGCTCTTTTGCCCCGGCGGTTCGGAAGCCGTCGAAATGGCGCTGATGTTGGCCAGATATGTCACCGGAAATTTCAAAACGATCTCCTTTTGGGATTCCTTCCACGGTGCCGGATTCGGATCTGCCAGCATCGGCGGCGAAGCGCACTTCAGCAGTGGACTGGGTCCGATGGTGCCGGGATCATTTCATGTGGAGTTTCCGAACTATTACCGCAATCCATGGGGCTTTGCCTCTCAAGACGATGTGGATGCCGAGTGTCTGCGTCAGATTGAGCTGATTTTAAAACGCAATCCGGAGATGGCGGCGATTATCGGTGAGCCGATTTCAGCAACCCCTGTTGTTCCTTCGAAAAGATACTGGCAAGGCGTTAAGGATCTCTGTGAACAATACGGGGCTTTACTCATCTTCGATGAAATCATCGAGGGTTTCGGCCGCACCGGAAAAATGTTTGCCTGTGAGCATTTTGTTACCCCTGATGTCCTTGTACTCGGCAAATCGATCGGGGGTGGTTTGGTGCCCTTTGCCGGAATCGTTACGCATGAGAAGTACAACGTATGCCACAACCGTTCTGTGGGGCATTACACCCATGAAAAAAACGCGCTCTGTTCCGCCGCCGCTTTAGCTGAAATTGAATATCTCGAGGCCAATCAAATCATCCGGCATGCAAAAAAGCTTGGCGACGACACCATTCAGCGCTTAAATGAGATGAAAGCCAAACATCCGCTTATCGGAAACATTGCCGGGGTTGGACTCCACCTCGGAATCGATCTGGTCAAAGATCAAAAAACCAAAGAAAGAGCCGTGGATGAGGCCGAAATCATTATGTACAAATGCATGGAAAAAGGTCTGGCGTTTAAAACCATTGAAGGAAACATCCTCACCCTGCGACCGGCGTTGGTGATTACAATAGAGGAAATGAACAAGGCCCTGGACATTATCGATGAAACCATCAGCGAAGTTGAGGCCGGAAAGAAATACTAGCCCATATGTGTTTGGATTTCACCTTCATCACATTCTGGGCCTTTGATTATTAGGATCATAGGGTGACTGAATATAAACCTTTGCCGGCGTATGTTTTCCTTGTACCTCGATTTCGTATTGGCCATCTAAAATCCACTCATCGGAAATAGTCTCTCTGCTTTTCACATAGCCCATGGCAATGGGCCGATCGATAGCAAATCCATAAGATCCGGAGGTGGTGTTATTCATCCACTGGCCATTTCGGTATATCGGTTCGCTTCCGAACAGCATCGCGTCGGAATTTTCAAGGGTAAACATAACCAGCCGTTTATGGATGCCGAGTTTCTTTTGACGCAGCAGGGCGGAGCGGCCGATAAAATCCCCTTTGTCCAGTTTGACGCCAAAACCTAAACCTGCTTCATAAGGGGTGTCGTCAGGTGTGATGTCGGATTCCCAATGGCGGTATCCGGTTTCAAGACGCAGAGAATTAACCGCCTGCATACCGATCAATTTGAGACCCAAGGCTTTCCCTTCCGCCACGATGGCATCAAAAACCGCGGTTGTAAACATGGTGGGGATGTACAGCTCCCATCCCAATTCTCCCACGTATGACATCCGCAGCGCCCATGGCCTGGCGTAGGCCACATCAATCTCCTGAGCGGTGCTGTACGGAAAGGCTTCGTTGGACAAATCCGCATCGGTTAGGGCATGGAGGACGTCTCGAGACCGGGGTCCCATAATCGATAGCATCGTGTAAGCATGGGTGACATCGGTGATGACGGCATTGGCATAGGAAGGAATTCGGCGTTTAAGGTAATCCAGATCATGGACAACGGTGGCACCGGAGGTAACGATAAAAAACGTATCTTCTGAAAACCGGGTTATGGTGACATCGGTTTCGTAGCCGCCTCTTTCGTTTAGCACAGGTGTATATACGATTTGACCCGGCACGACACCGATGTTGTTGGCACAGAGATACTGCAAGACGGCTTCGGCATCACGCCCCTGTACCAATAATTTACCCATAGAGGTTAAGTCATAAAGGCCGACGCCATCACGAACGGCCAGGTGTTCCTTCTTTTGGTGTTCAAACCAGTTGGGTCGATCCCAGTCATACTGATGCACCGGCTCAACACCTTTGGGGGCAAACCAGTCGGCGCGTTCCCAGCCGGCCGCCTGGCTAAAAACAGCACCATGATCAGAAAGTCGGTCATTGATCGGAGAGCCGATTACCGGCCGTGCCGATGTGCGTTGTCGATTTGGGTAGTGATGATGGTAAAGAATCCCAACCGCCTCAACCGTCCGATCGTGCAGATATTTTGCATTTTGTTGCCAGGGAAAGTATCGCCGGACATCAACGGGCCATAACTGCTCTTCGGGATATCCCTGATCAATCCAATGGGCAATCGCCCGTCCCACCCCGGCAGCACTCTGAATACCCACGGAGTTCATTCCGCATCCCACAAAGAAGTTCTTAACGTCAGGCGCTTCTCCGATCATGAAGGCACAATCCGGGGTAAAACTTTCAGGCACAACCGAAAGGTGGCGAATTTGAGCGGTTTCGAGGCTTGGGAAACGCTTGAGACCGCAATTCAGAAATGTTTCAAACTGATCCCAATCTTCCTGCAGCTCTCTGAACATAAAATTATCGGGGATCCCTTTCATGCCCCATGGTTTGGAGGTCGGTTCAAACCCTCCCAGAAGGATGCCGTCTGATTCTGATTTGAAATACGTCACCCCATCAAAATCACGCACTGTCGGAAAGTGTTTTTTCAACCCTTCAATGGGCAGCGTTACCGCATGCATATGTTCGGCGGCATGAAGCGGTATACTCACATTCACCATCTGACCGATCTGGCGGCCCCACATTCCGGCGCAATTAACGACGTACTCACATTTGACATCGCCTTTATCAGTGTGCACCCCGCAAACCACGTTTTTTTCTAATTGAATGCCGGTTACTTTAATGTTTTCTAAAATTTGGGCGCCACACGTCCTGGCACCCCGGGCAAGGGCCTGCGTGGTTTCAATCGGGTTGGTAAATCCATCGTTGGGATTGTAAAACGCGGCCAAAAGATCTTTGGTACTCATTCCCGGCACCAGATCTTCCGCCTCTTTAAGGCTGATTTCGTTCAAATCAATGTCAAAGGCTCGGGCCATGGCGGCCGCACGAAGCATCTCCTTGCGTCGATCTTCCGTCTGACAAACCGCCACGGAGCCTGTTTGGCGGAATCCGGTGGCCGCACCGGTTTCCTCCTCAAGCCCTGAATAGCACTCAAGGGTATATTTGGCGAGATTCGTCATCTCCTGATTTTGCCTGAGTTGCGTCAGTAACCCGGCTGCTGCCCAGGTGGTTCCGGATCCCAGTTCTTTTCGCTCGAGAAGCAGAACATCCGTCCAACCGATCTTGGTTAGATGATACGCCACGCTACAACCGACGATACCGCCTCCGATGATGACCACTTGTGCGTGCTGCGGGAGTTTTGAATGCATCGTTACCTCCTAAAATTGCCATTTATGATGACCGTGCCATAATTAAAAATCGGGGGTAAGTCAAAATACTTATTGTTATGATTAACATTCCCGGGATTTATTTGTTCATGGGCACGATAGTGATCGATACCAAGGGCAAAAGGAACGAGAATCTAAGGCTTCCGTCATCGGTTGGGCAAAGACCTCTTCTTCTTTTTTAATTTCTCGGGATGGCAAACCACATAGCATTTGGAACAGGCGGTGTATGTAAAATTCGCGCGGGTTGCTCGGTCCCAGGGGAATCGCTTTTCCCCTGCCAGCAAAAACTCAACATTTATCCGCTCCCAATCATCCTCATCCTCGATTTTTGGCATGGGCAGATCCGACATGGCATAAAAGCGATCTCCCATTACCATGCCGCTGCACCCCCACATGCACCGAAGATAGGAAAGCCAGCCGTACCGATATTCCCTACCATCCATCTTTATTACCCGATCGCGATCGGGCGTGATGGCTTTAACCGGGCAGATGGACACACAGGGTTGGGGGCAATCCTCACACGGATTCTCTGTGAGAATTGAATCGGGCTTGAGTTTGGCTGTTGTCAGCACGGTAATCAGCTGAACCGCCCCGCCATACTGGGGGGTGACCAGAAATCCCCCGCGACCCAGACGCCCGACCCCGGCTGCCATGGCAACATGCCTGTGGGAGATTTCACCCACTCCTTTCTGTATATCATAATACTGGTTGGCCGGAATCGGCAGGCTGACATAATTGAAGTCCTCAAGAAAATTGGCCAGATCGAGCGCCATATCATCCAGCCGAAATTTCGGCTCCAAACTCGCAAAGCGTGAAAACGGCATTGGGCTGACACCTCTCAAATGGAGTTGCTGGACACCGCGGTTGATCCGGTAGGCCATAGAAATCAGGCTTTTTGCTTCGGGAAGCAGCCGTTTGGGATTAAGTTCCGGCGGTGCATTTTCCATGCGCTCTATCGGGGCGATACCGACAAGGTGTGCCCCTAAGGAGAAGGCCTTTTCCCTGACTTGCTGCGTCAGCTTGGCCTGGGAAGGCCGGGTGGTCTTTTTTACTGTTTTCGCTGTCGAACTATTTGTTTTCATCTTATCTTGTTCTCCTGATTTTTTAAATTAAACGGTTTCGGCGCTAAACCCTCGGGCCATTAAATGATTCACCTTGTGTCCAAGCCTTTGCCCCAGAACGCGTGCATCTTTGAGGGTGTGCAATTGGTTCTCGATGGGATTATACAAAGCGGTTCCGATCCGTTCCAGCAGACCGTACTGGGCCACAACTGCGCTGTATTCACAATCATTAAGCGAATCTTTGCAACCCAGACATGGATTTGCGCCCGCCGCCGTAATACGGCCCAGGGCTCTGATGCCATAGTTTTGCATAAACTGAAGAAGCGAATCCCCAAGTTTGTCTGCCAGTTCCGTACTGCTGCCGGCCACTACAACTGCGCCCACTCTGCCCTGGGTCAGTAGATGATGGTGGCGAAACGACCAGAATCGCTCCATAAGCGCTTTGGTGGCCGAATCAATCATCCCGGAAAAAGCCCAACTGCCCATAACCAGTGCCCTTGCATCGAGTATTTTTTTCCGGAGCTTGCTCCAATCATCCTTAATGACGCACTTATTATCGGCCCAACATCCGTTACAGGCCTTGCAGGGCCTCACGTTTATATCATGGAGGCGAACCAGTTCCGAAGGAAGGCGTGCAGCAGACAAAACTTCCTGCACCAGTGTTTCAACTTTGCCCCCCTTCTGGGGCGAGGCGCTTATTCCCAAAATCATAGATTTCACATCAGACTCCTTTTTTTATTTGATATCGGTTTGCCCCGATATATGGCATAATGTAGTATGATTATAAAGAGTTATGTGTAGCTTAATTCTGCACTTTAGAAGCGTAGTAAGAAGAGTGGACCTCAATCTGTCCTTAATCCGGCCTTCCATGAAGGATGAATCCACTCCACCATTTGGGAAGGGCCCGGCGGCGCAGAGCGTCCGGATCATTGCGCAGTTTTTGTATCAGGTGCAGTTGCGCATCCCGCAGTGATCGGGCCTTGGGGTTCCCCTTGAGCCACTGCTGGAAAAACCGGGACATGAGCCACACGGTCTCCGTATCCGGTACCTTCCACAAGGAGGCCAGAATGGTGTCTGCACCCGCCATTTGAAACGCACGCCGGAGCCCCATGACCCCCTCGCCCACGGCCACCTCCCCCAGCCCGGTTTCACAGGCCGATAAAACCACCAGTTCCGTGCCCAACAGATCCAAATTCTGCACTTCAGAGGCCGTGAGCAGGCCGTCCGGCACATTGCGCGCGGTTCGCTGCTGCCAGCGGTTGGCGCCGGTTAGGGCCAGGCCGCTGCGTAAGAGGGGATCTTCGCTATACACCTTCGGTCTTTGGGTTTCCAGGCGTTCCGCCACTACGGCTATGCCGCGGTTATCTGCGGCCGCATCCGTTCCGCCTCGCCCGCCATCGCCCGAATTGGCAAAATAGAGCGGTTTTAAATCCGGGAAGAAAAATCCGTGAGTAATGAAATAGAGTAAACGCGGCTGTTTAAGGCCCTCGATCTTGGCCTCGGCGGCTTCCGGCCCCAGGAGCAGGTGCAGGGGCTGGTCCGGCCGGGCGTCATGCCAGGTATCAGCCACCGCCCGGGCTTCGCGCACAAAACCGGGCAGATTGACAAAGGGCGCCAGATTCAAGGCCAGTGCACTACTGCGCTGTTGCACGGCCGCCAGCACCTGCTCATTTTCCGCATCTCCCGTGTCCTGACGCCCCGGCTGCTCCGGTGCATCCAAATCATCATAATTGGGATTGCTCACAATCACCGCCGGTCCCGGATCGCCCCCGGTCTTGAGCGGCCGCGGCATCAAATCGCGGCCATTGGCCACATAACTGATCTGATACTTTTCCACTAAAAATCGTTCGTCTTTGAGCCGAATGGCCTCATAGGGAAGCAGGGACAGCTGCCCATCCGGGGCTAAAAGAAGTGTCCGGGCATGAGACGGCAGCACGCGCGCCAAAGGTTCCCAGACCCGGCGGCGCAATCGTGCCTCAATCTCCGCTGAATAGGTTTCCGCATCCACGGCTGCACGCCACTCCTGCACCGTCTGCTCCAGGGCTTGGGCCTCACCCAATGAGACGAACTGATACGCCTCGGACGCTTTTTGTGTAAGCTTGAGTTCATCGAGCTCACTTATTAAGCGTTCTTTGGGCCGACGGCCGGAAATGGTTTTAAGGATCTTACCGTCTGCATCCACCGCCACCAGAGAGGGAATGCTCCTGATCTTGAACTGCTTGGCCAGCTCATTTTCTTGGTCCGTGTTGACCTTGACGGTCACAAAACGCCGGTTGAGCGTCTTTATCACCTCCGGGTCCCGCAACACCTCCTTTTCAAGTTGAAGGCTGGGCGCGGCCCAGTCCGCATGGAAATGAATCAACAAGGGCATGCGGTGGTAGCTGCTTTCGGCCTTGGCCCGGGCATAATCGGTAAACCACCCGGTGCGCATGGGACGGCTGAAGACAACCGCAGCATAGCGGGGCTCACCGAATCCGGTTCCGAAGCTGCGAAAATCAAAATGGCGGTATTTGACAAACTCCACCAGTGCGCTGCCGTCCGGAAGGTGCCGGCCGATCTCTTCCGGACCGGCTTGAAGATTCTGGCGCCATAGAGCATATCCTTTTACCTTTTCGGCGATGCGGCGTTCGATTTCCTTTTGCTCGCGTTTGAGTTCCGCCAGCGGGTCTGTTTGTCCATCGGTTTTTCGATGAGCGGTTATGCGCAACTGCTGCGTCACCTGCTCCCTGCGATTCCGGCGCAACCGATCATAGAGCGCCGCCGCCTCCGGTTCGCGCTGCATCACCACGGCCTCCTGGCGAGCGCGCAGGGCCTGACCGCTGACCGCCTTCCAGGCCAGCACGTTGGCCAGCAGCTCGCTGCCGTGGCGTTGGGCCACCTCCGGCGCATCTTCCGCCAGACTGAGCAGGGCTTCAAACACATAGCGCCGATAGGCCACCATGGACAGATGTTCTCCTTCGGGATTGGCCGCCAGGCGCTGGTTGATCAAACGGGCAAACTGCATGGCGCCGTCGCTCAGATGTTCCCAGGCCGCATCGTTTTGACCTTCCGCCGCCAGGAGGTGCCCCAGAGTCATGCGCGCCGTGATCGTATCCGGGTGTTCGTCCCCGAAGATCTTACGCTTAAGGGCCAGCGCTTTTATTAGATACGGCCGGGCCGTTTCGTAATCGCCGCGTCCCATCAAAAACTGTCCGATACTGTCAAAGCGACCGGCCGTCTGGGGGTGGTCCTCGCCCCTCATCGTCGTGTAGACCGTGAGCGCCTTTTCCCAAAGATCACGGGCCTGCGCTTTCTCCCCGCGGCGATAGCGGGCCTTGGCAGCCCGGATCATGGTGGCTGCAGTTCGAATATGATTCCGGCCCAGGCTGCGCTCATAGATGGCCAGCGCCTCGCTGAAATGGGCCAAAGCGGCCTCAAAGTTTTCCAGTCGCCATTCCAAATCGCCCAGATCGTCAAAAACATGCGCGACGTAGAGATGATTTTGGCCCAAATTTTTACGGCGCAAATCCAGGGCTTGTTCATAAAACGGCCTGGCGGCCTCGTATTGGTCCATGCGCTCGTATTGATACGCGATTTGCAACAGACGACCGGGGGTGACCGGGTCTTCACGCGTAAGCGTCTTTTTTAAAATAGTTAGTGCTTCTTGATAATAGGCCCGGGCGGTATCAGGCTCGGTGCTGTTCAGCAGCACACCCAGATTGTTCAGGTCCGTCACCAAATCCGGGTTGTCATTGCCCTTGGTCTTGCGCATGATGGCGAGGCTCTCTTCCCATAAAGGACGTGCACCTGTATCGTCTCCCATGGCCTGGACAATGAATCCCAGATAATGAAGCGCCACGGCCGTTTTGCGATGCTCATTTCCGTAAAGGGCGCGATCCAAGGCCAAGGCTTGCTCCAAATGTTGCCTTGCCCGGGGATAGTCTCCCAAGTAGTACAGCACATCCCCCAGAAGCTCCAGCGTGTAGGCAATCAGGATGTGCGACTTGCCGTACAGGCTTTCATAAATGGATAAAGCGCGCTCAATATGCGCTTGGGCGGCGGCATAGTCGCCCATCTCACGTAAGCGGTTGCCGATGGCGTTCAATCGCGCCGCCACTCGGTGATCTTGCGGGCCGTATTTTTGCTCCTCCAATTGCAAAATACGCTCAAAAACATTCCGGGATTTTTCGTAATTGCCCATGGTCTGAAACAAGCTTGCCAGGCTGACCATGCCGGCGATGGTACTGGGGTGATCCGGCCCCAGTACGTCTTCATTGATATCCAAAGACGCTTGGAAATGGGCCTCTGCTTTTGGATACTCGCCCAGGCGGCGATGGAACCCTCCCAGATTGTTCAGTGTCAGCGCGGTCTCGGCATGCTTTTCACCGTAGATGCGGCGATAGATTTCCAGAGCCTGGGTTAGATACGTTTCGGCCTTCCGGTACGCCTCCATGCGAATAAAGAGCTTGCCCAGGTTACGGCGCATAAAGGCCGCATCCGCGTGCTCACTGCCATAGGCTTTTTCATATATGGCAAGCGCGGCCTCGTATTTTTCAAGGGCGGCCTGGTAATCTCCGCTTTCCTCCAGGAGAAACCCGAAGTTATTCAGTGCCCGGGCGGTGTTGGGGTGCTCCGGCCCCGACAATCGGGTGCGGACCTGAAGGGCCTCCTGCATCAGTTTTTTGGCCGCACCGAAACTGCCCATCTCTTGATACAGATGGCTCATGTTTTCCATCACCAATGCGGTCCAGGCATGGTTTGATCCCAGCACCTTTCTGCGGATCGAAAGTGCCCTTTGGTAATGTTCCAGTGCTTCGGGCTTGCGATCCAGCTCTTTCAGTACCAGAGCCAGGTTATTGTGGGTGGTGGAGGTCTCCAGATGATCAGCGCCGTAAACGCGTTTTTTTACCCCCAAAGCCCGCTCTAAATGTTTGTGGGCGGCTTCGTATTCCCGGGCTTTGCGCAACCCCAGGCCCAAGGCATTTAAGATCGAGCTGATC
>CAZHAH010000143.1:0-16174 GCA_964530095.1 uncultured Desulfobacteraceae bacterium
ACGACCGCGGATTGATAAATATCTCCCATAGCTATGCACTTTCTGCACCTACGTTCCCTATCACATTTTTGGTTTACATTTAAAACCGAAGGTTGCTGTCACTCAAACAGCTCACCCCTCTTTTTGTGTTTCGCGGTCTGAAGAGGAGTGTTGACTAAAAAAGCGGGGGAAAAATTCTTTGACCTATGCCTGAATTTCGACGCTGTATCGTACTGTATAGCGGGCTAGGGTTTCATCTATTTTGGCGGTAAGCTGTTCCCCTGAGACGCCGGAGGCGGCTTTGATCGTCAGCGTGGCCATCGATCCGTGGATTTTATCTTCGCTGACAGACACCTCAACGGCTTCGGCCAAGGCGCCCAGTGCTTCGAGTTCTTTTTGATAAACGCGTCGGATCGCCTCCCAGCGCAGGGCCGGTTTGAAAATCTTGCCTACCGGGGTCAGCGGGATCTGATCGATGATGAAAACCTCCTTGGGGATGGCCGCGCGCTCGCCGATTTCGCTTTGCAAATGGGCCAGAACCTTTTCCGCATCGAGCTGAGCGCCTTCCTGCAACTGTACGTAGGCCACGGGCACTTCTCCGGCATGAGGATCCGGTCGTCCCACCGCAGCGGCCACGGCAACACCGTCTAGTTGATAGAGGGGGTCTTCAATCGCAGCCGGATCGATATTATGCCCCCCGCGGATGATGAGTTCTTTTTTGCGGCCCGTGAGCCAGAAATAGCCGTCGGCATCCTGACGGCCCAGATCCCCGGTGTTGAACCAGCCTTCTTTGGGCCAGATCCCTTTATTGTGGGCATCATCGCTATAACCGCTGAAAATATTGGGGCCTTTTATGCAGACCGCGCCGATCTCGTCGGTTTCGGCCCGGCGGACGAATCCGCCTTCATCGTCTACAATGAAGGCCGCCATATCGTTATACGGTATGCGCAAGCCGATGGAGCCCACTTTGCGCTCACCAAACAACGGATTGACACAAGAGGCGCAAGTACCTTCCGTCAGACCGTAGCCCTCCAGGATTTTCATCCCGCTGTGGGCTTCAAAGCGCTGAAAGAGTTCGACGGACAGCGGGGCCGCGCCGCAGATGGCGTAGCGCAGTGAGGAAAGGCCTGCATCACCTTTGGGGATATCCAGTAGCGTGGAGAGCACCGTGGGGACAGATGAGAACGTCACGGCCTTGTAATGTTCGACGATTTTGTAAAAGTTTTTCATGACAGAGGGGTCACGGTATCCCATGGGGCCCAGGATGACGACATGGGCGCCGGATGAAAAGGGCGACGATCCGGTGACGGTAGTCCCGTTGACGTGAAACAGCGGCAGGCCGCAGAGGGTGACCTCGCCTACTTCCAGATCGGTGATGGATGCCATCATGAAAGCCATAACCGCTTCGTTGAAGTGCGTGTGGGGCGCCAGCTTGGGGGTGCCAGTGGTGCCGCCGGTGTGGTACATGGAGGCGATATCCCGGGGATCGATGGCACGGTTTGAATCGAGTTTGTCTCCGCCATATTTGCCGACCACATCATCGAAACCGAATATCCCGTTCTTTTCATCGCTGGGTCCCATTACCCGAATGATGGCCTTGAGCTGCGGCAGTTCTTTGCGGATGGCGGTGGCTTTTTGCCAGATTTCAGATCCCGGAAACTCGCTCAGGGCCACCAGCACTTTGGTACCGGCGGCCTTGCAGATATGCGCGATAGTGGCGGGCTCAAGCAGCGGGTTGATGGGGTTGACGATACCGGCCGCTTCCCCGCCCCAAAGGACATAATGGGTATGGGGCAAGTTGGGGAGAAGATAAGAGACCACATCTTTGGGGCCGATTCCCAGGTCATGAAAAAGATTCGCCGCACGCGTAATGTTGGCCAGCAAATCCGCATACGAAACCGTCATCGGCTGGTCGTATTGATCGCCGGACAGGAAAAAGCTAATGGCCGTGGCGGCAGGATCGATGGCGGCGCCGTGTTTCAGCAGATCGTAGGTATTAAAAAAATTCAGCCGCTCCTCCACGGGTGTCTGCTCAAAAGCTTCAATGTCGGCCAGCGACGATATTTTAAGTTCTCCCATGAATGGGTCCTCCTTGTTGATAGCGTATCCATCCTGCTAATGTTCAATGGCGTTTTTCATGATTGGTCAACAATTGCTTCGCTGTCTGGCGGGCAAATTTGCGATATAAATGATAGAAGAAGAGGCTGATAATTTCGTGAAATTGATTATTGTTTTCCGTGAAACCGGATGACGATAATTTTTCCAAATCGGTCTGAAAGTACTTCTTGAAAGTACTGGTGACGAATCCGTTCACAAATTCGGCGATATATCTCAAATCTTCGGGATCGTACCCGGTTTTAGGACCGACACCGATGCGCTCCATGTCCACCATTAGTTTGCCGATGGCCACGTCATCGGTTGAAAAAACCACCTGACCATCGCGTGTTTCCGGGGTGATGACGCCCCATTCTTCAGCTCCGTGCAGCCACTTTTGCCCGAGGCCCGTGGCTTCACAAAACGCATCCCGGCCGACGATTTCATTGCTGAGGAGTCGATCCGCGGGGCGAAAATATGTGTGGTGCAACTGAGAGAGGGTTTCTCCGGCCGAAGTCTGCTTAATAATCTTCTTAATGATGGGAATGGGAAGATAATAATTATCGCGCAGATCCTTAATCACCTGGAGCTGATCGACATATTTTTCATTATATTCGGCTGAGTTGATGCCCGATTTGCGAGGCTTTCGCAGGAGGCCTTCGCGGATGTAATAATGGATGGTTTCTTTGGGGACGCCCGTTCGTTTGACCAGTTCGCCGATTTTCATATGTTTAATCGCTGGGTTAAAATTCTATCGCATTGAAGCGCCACGCTTGGTGCGTGTGCCCTATCAGATAAGGCAACCATAAAAAGATTGTCAAGCAAAAATTGATATTATTTGTTATTGACAAAATTTATCAATGTAATTAAATCAATTAACGTGTAATGCTATACACGCTAAACGTATAGTCGATTGAACGCGAACATCTTTCACCCCCAACCGAAAAGGCAATGAAATTATACAAACCCAAAGAAAGGAGTGAATGAATAATGGCACAACAAATAGTAGACAGAAGGGATCTTGACTTTGTCCTGTGGGAACAGATGGATTGTGAGGAAATCCTGAATAATGAAAACTACCAGGATTTCAACCGAAAAACGTGTGATATGATTGTGAAAGAGGCCCGGGCGCTGGCCATCAAGGAGGTGCTGCCCACGATGGCCGACGGCGACAGAGAGGAAGTGAAGTTTGACAAGGGGGCCGTTACGGTTCCGGAAAGCTTTCACAGACCGTTCAAGCTCATTTTAGAGGGCGAATGGCAGAACCTCAGTATACCAACCGAGATGGGAGGGCAAGGGGCACCGGAATTTATTGGCCACGCCGCCGCGCAGTATTTTATGGGTGCCAACTGGGCGCTGCATACCTATGCCACCATGGGGAACGGGACGGCCGGGTTGATCGCATTATACGGCACCCAAGAACAGAAAGATATGCATATAGAAAAGCTGACTTCCGCCCAATGGGGCGGCACCATGCTCCTAACCGAATCCGAAGCCGGATCGGATGTGGGGGCGTTGACCACCACGGCGGTGGAAAATCCGGATGGAACCTATACGATCACGGGCAACAAGATTTTTATCACCAATGGCGAACATGATTTGGTCGAAAACATTATCCATCCGGTTTTGGCACGCATTGAAGGCGATCCTCCCGGAACCAAAGGGATTTCCATCTTTCTAGTACCCAAGTTTTTTGTCAATTCCGACGGCAGCCTCGGTGAACGCAACGACATCGTCTGCACCGGAGTCGAGGAAAAACACGGCATCCGCGGCAGCGCTACCTGCACCATGGCGCTGGGAAGTAACTGTATCGGGTATCTGCTGGGGGAAAAACGCAAAGGGATGCGCATCATGTTCAACATGATAAACCATGCCCGAATGGGTGTTGGTCTGCAAGGATTAACCTATGCCTCGGCCGCCTATCTGCTGGCGGTCAATTATGCCCGCGAGCGGATCCAGGGGAGGGCGCTTGAAAATTTTGCCGATGCCAGTGCGCCTTCGGTCTCGATCATCAATCATCCGGATGTTCGCCGCAACTTGTTGTGGATGAAGTCATATGTGAACGGCATGCAAAGCTTCTATTACTATATGGCCAAACTGAGTACCAATGCCGAATTAGCTGCAACCGAGGAAGAGCGTGAATTTAGCGAAAATCTCTTCAACATGCTGACCCCGGTGGTAAAAGACTTTATGTCGGTCAAGGGACATGAAGTCTGTATCCAGGCGATCCAGGTTTACGGCGGCGCCGGTTATTCGCATGACTATCTGGTGGAGCAATATGCCCGGGACTGCAAAATCGGATCGATTTACGAAGGAACCAGTGGTATTCAAGCGATGGATCTTCTGGCCCGTAAAATCGGCATGAAAAATGGGACCGTTTTCATGAATTTTATGGGTGAAATCCAAAAGACAATCGCCCAGGCCAAAGAGATTGAAGATCTAAAAGGACTGGCCGAAAAGGTCGAGCAGGCCACCAATAAGCTGGGCGAAACCGCTATGCAAATCGGTCAAGCGGCCATGTCGGAAAAATTCAAGACCGCATTTGCGCATTCGCTGCCCTTTTTGTACGCCCTGGCGGACACGGTGATGGCGTGGATGCTGCTTTGGCGAGCGGTGGAGGCCCAGAATAAACTGGCCGGCGGACCCAAGAAAAAAGATGTCGATTTCTATGAAGGACAAAGCATCACGGCCGAATTTTTTATCGAGACCGTGTTACCGGAAGCCCTGGGTCGGATGGAGGCCATCAAGGGGAGCAGCGACGCCGCCATCAAAATGCCGGATGCGGCCTACGGCGGAATGTAAGATAAAAATGGGAGCTAATGAAAAGGAGCAGGAAACATGAAAACGGATTTTAAAACCATTCAAGTTGAAATCAAAGAGGGCGTGGCGGTGCTGACCATGGATAACCCGCCGGTCAATCAGCTGTCGGTACATTTTGTTATCGAACTGGCGGAAGCCATCACGAGCGCCTTTGAGGATGAGGCGGTCAAAGCTTTGGTCCTCACCGGTAAGGGCCGGAACTTTGTGGCTGGAGCCGACATCACGCAAGTCAAAGAGATTAAGGACAAAGCCGAACTGAAGCCCAACATGATGGAGAACATGAAATTTATGAATGCCATCGAATCCGGACCCAAACCGGTGGTGGCGGCCATCAACGGCAATTGTCTCGGGGGGGGGCTGGAAATCGCCATGTGCTGTCACCACCGGGTAGCGGCCCAGGGCGTCAATTTGGGGCAACCCGAAGTGCAAATCGGCCTGATACCCGGAGCCGGGGGGACGCAGCGGCTCCCCAGGCTGATCGGCCTTCCCAATGCCATGGAGATGATCACGGCCGGGAAACCCATCAAAGCCGACAAAGCCCTTCAGCGGGGACTTGTGGATGAGGTGGTTGAACCGCAAAAGCTGGTGGAGACAGCCGTGAAAGCTGCCGGTCGTTTTATTTCGGGCGAGATCAATCGTATGCTGCGGATCACCCGCTTTCGAAATGAAAGACTTCCGAGTGCGGCCGAAAAAAAGGCGCTTCTGGATTTCACCAAAGCCATGACGGCCTCCATGGCCAAAGGCTATATCGCGCCCTTCAAGGCCATCGAGGCCTTCGAAAAGGGACTCAGCTATGACATCGATGCCGATCTGGAGCGAGAGGCGGATTTGTTCGGCGACTGCGTCGTGTCGGATGTGGCTAAAAACCTGATCGGTATATTTCTTAACACGCGATCCGCCGGAAGACTCCCGCGCATCAAGGATGTTGCACCCGCCAAGGTCAAGAAGGTCGCCATGCTGGGCGGCGGCGTCATGGGTTCAGGGGTCGTCAGCGTTCTGCTTAAAAGCGGCTTTGAGGCCGTGTTATGGGATATAAACGACCAGGCCATTGAAAACGCTGTGGCAGCCATCCGTAAAACTTATGCCTATCCGATCAAGAAAAGGAAGATGAAACCCGAGGATCTCGAAAATATGCTCGCCAACCAGTTCAAATCCACCACTGCTTTGGAAGATTTAAAGGATGTGGACCTGGTGATCGAGGCGGTCCTGGAAGATATGCAGATCAAGCAGGATATCTGGAAAAAGCTGGAAACGATCTGCCGGAAAGATACGGTGTTTGCGACGAATACCTCGGCCCTGCCCATTACCGAGATGGCTTCGATCCTGTCGGATCAGGGCCGCATGATCGGACTGCATTTTTTCAACCCGGCACATCGCATGCCGTTATTAGAAATCATTTGTGCCGAGAAGACGTCCGATGAAACCTTGTCGACCAGCGTGGCGTTTGGCCGGGCGATCAAGAAGACCCCGGTTGTGGTCAACGATGGACCGGGATTTTACGTCTCGCGCCAGCTGGGAGGTCTTCTCGGGGGTGCAACCTATTTGACGGCAGATGGTGTGGACGGGGCCGCCGTTGAAATGGCCTTGCTCGATTTCGGTATGCCCATGGGGCCCGCCACCCTGGCCGATCTTACCGGCATCGATATCGGTTATCATGTAGGGAAAACATATGAAAAAAGACTTGGGGAGCGGTACAAGATGCACCCGCTAACCGAGGCGATCTATCAAGTGGGGGATTATGGCCGCAAAACCGGTGCCGGATACTTTGATTACAGCGGCGACCAGCCGGTTCCCAATCCGCGTATTACCGCGGTCGTGCAAAATTATCTAAAAGAGAACAATGTGAGCCCTAAGCAGATGTCCAATCAGGACATTATCGACACCATGCTGGCGCTAGGAATCAACGAAGCAGCGTTCATGATGGAGGAGGGCATCTGCGACCGACCCCAGGATATGGATCTGGCCATGATTTACGGCACCGGATTTCCGCCTTATCGCGGCGGCATCCTTCGTTATGCCGATAAATGGGGCGTCAAAAACGTCTATGAAAAGCTGGTGGCACTGGAAGGCCAATATGGGGTGCGCTTCAAACCGGCCCAACGATTAAAAGAAATGGCCGAAACCGGGACAACATTTTATCAGGAATAATAAATTCTAACCATTTAATAAAATTTATGGAGGTATAACCATGAAAGAAGTCGTCATTGCAGGTTATTTAAGGACCGCCCAAACCCGATCCCGTCCAAATGATCCGTCCCGGGACTGGTTTTGTAAAATGAGATCCGATGAACTGTTGGCGCAACTGCTGCCCGAGGTCATTGATCGGACCGGCATCGATGCCAAAGAAATCGATGATTTTTTGATGGGGAGTGCCATGCCCTGGACCGAACAGGTCCCCTACGGCGGGCGCAATCCCATTTTTTTAGCCAATCTGCCGGAAACCATATCGGCCAAATTCGTGGACCAGCAGTGCGGATCGGCCATGGCCGGTATTCACATCGGTTTTATGGAAATCGCCCAGGAATTTGCGGATATCGTAATGATCGGCGGTATGGAACACATGACCCGAGTCCCCATGGGCCCGATAATGGTCGATCGCGGACACGTCGTCCCCAATATGTCTCTTTTTATGGATCCCAAATATTCACATTGGGACATGATGACGACCATGAACATGGGTCTGACAGCCGAAAAACTGTTCGCTCAGACCGATTTTACCAAAGAGGATATGGACAAATGGGGTGTAAGATCCCATAACCTGGCGGCCAAAGCACAGGCCGAGGGGTTTTTTGCGAGTGAGATTCTACCCATCGAAGCGGAACAGGCCGACGGAACCGTCATGACGGTTGATAAGGATCAGGCCATCCGCGACGATGCCACCTTGGAGGGGATGGCAACGCTGAAACCGGCCTTCAAAAAAGACGGTGTGATAACAGCCGGCATCTCTTCTCCGCTAAACGCGGCCGCCACTTCCATGATAATCATGTCAAAAGAGACGGCCAAAGCCAAAGGCATCAAACCATTGGCAACGATCCGCTCCATCGGCTTTGCCGGTGTGGATCCCACCATCATGGGACATGGCCCGGTGCCGGCCAGCCAAAAAGCACTCAAAAGTGCCGGTCTGCAGGCCGCCGACATCGATTTCTGGGAGATCAACGAAGCCTTTGCCATAGTCGCCTTAAACTGCATTAAAGAACTCGGTCTCGATCCGGATACGGTCAATGTCATGGGTGGCGGAACCGCCATCGGCCATCCCCTGGGAGCCACCGGGGTCCGTCTGACCGGAACCCTGGCCCGCATTCTGAATCTAAAAGGCGGACGTTACGGATGTGCCAACGCCTGCGTCGGCGGCGGTCAGGGTGTCGCTACTATTATCGAAAAAGAAGATTACGACTGGTAATGACAGTGTAGCCCGTTTGGGGTTCTTGCCTGGACGGGCTACTCAAATCCCAATAATCAAAAAACAAATAGCAAACAAATCACAATAGCTAAAATTCCAAATTCCAAACAATGTCGCAATGGGTAGGTTTTGGTCATTGAGTATTGGAATTTATTTGGAATTTGGTGCTTGTAATTTGCTATTTCCCCGACAAGCCGGGATTTTCGCTTTGCTACAACCGGCCTGTCCGGATTAGGGAGTTCCTTCCATGTTCAAACCTTTCCACGATGTCCTCTCGAATGTTTCTCAAACTATTAAAACTCATGAAAAAGACCTCAGGCGGCCGGTAATCGGTGTCATGCCGGCCTATTTCCCCATGGAGATCATCTATGCCGCGGGGGGATACCCGGTCCAGCTTTGGGGGAACAAACTCATTCCCGAGAAAGCGGATGCTTACTTGCAATCCTATTGCTGTTCGGTGGCCCGATCCGTTCTGGAACTGGAGCTTGTCGGCGGCGCTGAGATGGTCAAGGCTTATGTGTTTACCTCGCTTTGCGATACGCTGATTAACCTGAGAGAAGTTTACAGACGTATCTTTGACAAACCGACGCTGGAGCTTTCGATCCCTATCACCCGCACGGTGGCTGCCAGGCAGACGTATCTGAAGTCTGTTGTTCAGGACGTAACCCGGGGGTTGGAGAAGATTACGGGGCAGAAAATCACCCCGGATTCGCTGAAAGAAGCTGCCAGGATTTATGGTCGTACGCGTGCCCTGCAGCGTCGGCTCTATGAAATTCGGCGGGACAAACCGGGGCTTATCAAAAATCATGATTTTTATTCCGCCCTCAATGCGGGCTTCTTTTTGCCCGTGGCTGTTTATAGCGATATGCTAAAAGGGCTAGTGGATGGACTCGAAAACCGCCCGGCGCCTGGTGGAAGACGTCCCAAGCTGCTTCTTACCGGTATGGTCTTTGATCCGATTGAAATCTATAAGACTTTTGACGCGTTGGAGGTGGATGTTGTGGATGATGATCTTGCCAATGGCTGGCGCTCCGCATGCAAAGCGAATCTCGGGGTCGAAAGTCTGTCAGAAGGTGTTACCGATTTTCTATTCAATCCGGCCCCCTGTTGTTGTATCTACAATCCGGAAAACGATCGTCACCCGTATCTCGTAAATAAAGCCAAGGCCTCCGGTGCGGATGGGGTAATTTTCTGGTATATTAAATTCTGCGAACCGGATGCCTTCGATCAGCCGCAGTTGGTGAACCGGTTAAAGCAAGAGGGGATTCCGACAATCACTATCGATGCTGAATTGTCAATGAGCAACTTCCAGGGGATAAAGACACGGATCGAGGCGTTTTGCGAAATCCTTAAAAGGTGAAGCGATGACCAAATTTAATGCATTCGGAAAAATGAAGGAACTCCTGACCGGTTATTATGTTGAGGCCAAAACGACTCAAACAAAAAAGATTGCCTGGATAACCAGTGGTGCGCCGGTCGAGTTTCTGTATGCCATGGATGTTATCCCCATCTATCCCGAAAACTATGCCGCCATGTGTGCGGCCAATCATCAGTCGGTAGAGCTGATGGAGGCGGCCGAGGCATATGGTTTTTCGCAGGATATATGTGCTTATGCACGGACCGATTTTGGCGCCGACTTGACTCAGGGAGGACCGGTCGGTGGATTGCCTGCTCCCGATTTTCTGCTTTGCTCAACCAACATCTGCAAAACGGTTATCAAATGGTATGAGGTCATCGCCCGCAAATACGAGGTGCCCCTGTTTATCGTGGACACCCCTTTTCTGCATGACGGTCTGACCAAAGAACTGGTTGACTATACTGTCACCCAGTTTAAGGATCTACAGGATTTTCTGGCCGACTTCCTTGGCAAGCCTTTTAATCGTGAAAAATTTATGGAAGCTCTGCAATTGAGCCAAGAGGCGGCCCGCTACTGGATGGATATGCTGGATCTCGGCAAAACGATCCCCTCACCCTTCAACAGTCTGGATACATTCATCCACCTGGGGCCCATTGTCACCCTGCGAGGGACCGAGGAGTGCGTGGCGTATTATAAAATTCTGTATGAAGAAGTGGCTGAGCGGGCGAAGCAGAAAATCGGATCGATACCGGAAGAGAAATATCGTGTGCTATGGGACAATTTGCCGGTCTGGCATAAAATGCGGCGTCTGGAAAAATTTTTCGAGGAGCAGAAATGTACGCTGGTGGTAACGACTTATGCCAACAGCTGGGGCGGCTATGGCGATACACATGCCGATGAAACAAATGATCCTTACGAAGCCTTGGCCATGTCCTATCTCGATGTTTATATTAATACCGGTTTTGAGGAACGCATCAAATACTTGGCCCAACTGATAGACACGTTTTCGTTGACCGGATTCATCATGCATTCTAACCGTTCCTGTAAGCCTTATTCGGTTGGCATGTACCGCATGCAGGACGAACTCGCGAAGCTGTGTGGCAAACCGGGGGTGGTGATCGAGGCGTGTCAGAACGACCCCCGGGTCTATTCGGATGCTCAGATCGAAAACCGACTGGAGGCTTTCATCGAGACGATGCCGCGCGTGAACTGAGGCCAAAGCACCTGCTTAGAGTGGATCGGCTTCCGGTTCGGGAACACTTCCTGCCATATTCAGCTCAGTATCTGCCTTCCAACGAGTAGTCCGGTATAGAGCAGCAGTGAATCGGCTATAAATAAGGTATAGAGCCGGGACCACGCCGAGGGTGAGCAGGGTAGAGAAAAGGAGGCCGAAAATGATGGCCACGGCCATGGACTGCCACCATTGCGAGGATTCGGTGTTGTACTGGAAGGTCAGGAATCAAGCGGAATATGCAAGGTCAGCTCGGCAAAATCGATATTGAATTTTAACGCCATCGGGATGAGACCCAGAATGGTGGTAATGGCCGTTAAGGCGGTTATGGTTTGGATGTTGTCGCCAACAATTTTTTAATGCCATAGGCCGTGTCAAAGGTAAGGCTTAACAGCGCAGGGACAAGGAATATGGTAAAAACCGTTGAGACTAAAAGACCTCCAACAACGACACACCCGAACCCTCTGAAAAACTCAGAGCCTGCACCTGGAAACAAAATCAGCGGTAACATCGCGCAGACGATTGTAAAGCTGCTCATATATACCGGCCTGATCCGCGTTCGCACTGACTCAGCAATTGCCTTTCTGGGTTTAAGGTTTTCATTTCGGATATTGTTTAATGATTGATGGACGATAAGAATAGCGTTATTGATTACGATACCCACCAAGATTACAAATCCCATTATCGTAACGATATCTAAGGGTTGAGGTGTGACAAAGCGGTTCACAAGAAATAGGCTTACGAAACCACCGGCTGTGGCCAGAGGAACACTGAACATGATGACAAGGGGATAGAAAAAATTTTCAAAAAGGGCTGACATGAGTAGATAACCTATTACGACTGCCAGGATGAAATTCCACATGAGAGCTTGCCGGGTCTGAACCAAATCATTAGCAGTCCCATCGAGTTTGATATTATAAAGATTTGTTAACAAACCGCTGTCCTTGATGGGTGCAACCACTTTTTCTCTTACAATCGACATTGCGGTTTCTATGGGAATCTCTCTTGGGGGAATAATCTGAATCGTGATGGCACGTTGAGAATCGATATGGTTAATCGGAGATGATCCTTCTTCAAAGTTAATATCGGCTAGAGAGCCCAATGTTACTATTTCCCCTGTCGAGGCGATTACCGGCATACCCTCCAGATCTTGAATTCGCTTTGGATTTCCTCCCTTAGTTTTTACAACAACGTCGATCTCATCACCCTGCAGGCGGTAGGTACCGGCTTTGGCCCCATCTACACACGTATCCACAGTTAAACCAAGGTCATATGTGGTCATACCAAGGCGTATCAATCGTTCACTATTAGGGACAACCTGCATCTCCGGGTTACCTGGATCGAGTCCCGGAATCGGGCGTATTTGTGAATCCGGCAATGCCCGGGCCGCCATACTGAATATCTGTCTTCCAAGATTTTTCAGATAAGCAAGATCGGGACCCTTTATTTCAATTTCAATAGATCTTTCTTTGCCGATACCGTGTGAAAAAAGACCGGGTTGCTGCACAATTGCTATCATTCCCGGAATTTTTCGAAGTGTATCATAAACATAGGGAATTAGTTCTTTTGTCCTTTCCTGGACCTTTGAAACCACACCCATAAAGGCTTGCTGATCCCCGGCTACATAGAAAATATTCCTAACCGGTGGAAGGTTAAGTATTTCGGTGTGTTTGCTCTTATTTTCAGGCTCAATTAATGGAAGAATATCCGCTTCGATCGATTTTGCGATGCCTTCAAGCTCATTTAGATTATAGCCCGGAGGCGGTAAAAGATGGCTGAATATAAGTTCCCGGTTACCTTCAGGTAGGTATTCAGTTTTGGGTATTAGCTTCCAAGTTATCCCAGCCGTAACCGAAATCAGAAATATTATGATGAACAGGCGGACAGTTAAAAGGCCGCACATCCAGTAGATAAATCTCGTGATGATGCTGACAAACCCGCTCGCGATACCTGCGGGTGTCCAGGATTTGCCGGATCCAGAATTTTGGCGTTTAACCCGTCCTAGTATTTTAGCGGATAGCGTTGGTATGATTGTAATGGAAATAATGAGGCTCAGAATAACCGCACTGCCTATGGCTAAAGCAATATCCCGGAAAGGCTGGTACGCTTCCTCTCTAACGAATACGATAGGAACAAAGACCGCAGCAGTCGTCAGGGTACCAACCAGTATAGCTCCCCACACTTCGACTGTCCCATCATAGGCGGCCTTCAGAGGAGATTTGCCCATCTCTCTATGCCGGAATATATTTTCAAACACTACGATTGAGTTATCAACCACCATGCCGGTGGCAAAAAAAAGGCCGGCTAGACTCACCAGACTGATATTTCGCCCAAAAAGCGTCATTACCAGAAAGGTGCCGATAACGCTGATGGGGATTGAAATTGATACGATAATCGTGCCGGCGAAATTTTTTAAGAAAGCAAGAAGCACAATAACTGCCAGTGTTCCACCGATAAAAATGTTTTTTCGTACAAGATTAATCGCACTGTAAATGTAGCCGGTTTCATCATAGGTTTGTTCAATTTTGAGCCTTTTATCTTTTAATATCCCTTCATTTAGTTCTCGAATTGCCTGTCGCAATTTTTCCATAACAACAGGAACATTGGAGCCTGGTTCGCGAACAGCATTTATTACGACAGCCTCAACGCCCTTTTGCCTAACTACAGCGTTAGGATTTTCATAATCCAAAGCCACCTGACCAACATCTTTGATGAATACTGGAATACCTTTTGTTCTTTTAATGATGACATTTTCAACATCAGCGACACTTCTGTATTCACCATTTGTTCGTATGATATACCGGCGTTTGCCTTCATTAAAATTTCCGGCGCCGATGGTCTTGTTTTCGACTCTCAGAGCCCGCATCACTTCGGGAATTGAAACTTTGCGGGCGACAAGTGCATCCGAATCCACAATCACCTGAAGCTGCCTGCCCTGGCCACCGTAAATATTTGCCGAAGCCACTCCCGGAAGCGTTTCGAGCCGTGGTTTGATATGATTGTCAATAAAATCGTATTCTTGTCTTAATATACCCTGATAACCATCCAGTGGGCGTAAAAACATCCATGTGATGGCCCTTTCACGTCTGCCCCCCGATTTAATTATCGGCTTTTCGGCGTTATCCGGATAATGTTTAACGAATTCGAGTTGGTTAGAAACCCTGAGTAGGGCCTCGTCCAAATCGGTACCGATTCCGAAGACAAGGTTGATATACCCTCTTTCGTCCCGGCTTTCACTTTTGATTTCAACAAGCCCTTCAAGATTCTTGAGTTCACTCTCCTGGACGTCAATGATCTCCCGCTCTATCTCCAAAGAACTTGCACCACGCCAAATCGTTTGAACGGAAACTTCGGGAAGATCAACGTTGGGAGTCAATTGAATAGGTATTCTGAAAAGTGAAATAAAACCGAACATTATGAGCAGTATTGAACCCACAGTAACGGTAACCGGTCTTTTTATGGCTGTATCAACTAATTTCATATTTTAAAAAATTTTTATTTTCGACGTTCTGATTTCGAATATAGCGTTTATAACATTACCATTTGGCCCTTTGCGCACCCATTACGGCCTACTATTATCGCTACTTTTAAAGTTGTCGGGAACCTTAGCCTTATCTGTTGTTATTATAAATACTTAACAAGCACAAGTCAAAAAGGGCCAAATAAAGCGCTTGCACCGACCGAGGCATGATTAAAATGTCCTTGCATGACCAAAGTGAATAGAATAAAATTTTCATAAGGTTAATTCAGGGATTTTTGAGGACTCAAAGTATCGATAATATGCATAAATTGCGATGAGTTAAAAACCCAAATCACTGATTTTGTCGTAAAGCCCGACACTCAAAAACATGTAAGTTGTTGGCTATAAAGAGCGACAAGGATGATTAAATTAGATAATTTTCCGATTCGAAAACAACAAACGCCTTACTCATGCGGCTATACGGCCATTAGCATGATATGTACATTCTTTGGAAATCTGATAAAAGAGGAAGAGATTCCTAAAGGCTTTCTGTTCAAAATAGCAAAAGGTCTTCATCCATCACAGTTTGGCCGAATACTCAAAAAATATCTGCCAAATTATTCAATGAATATCATAACACCTCCTGAAGAGGAAATACCAGAAATTATCCTTCGGCAGATAAAGAAGGGATGCCCAATCCCTATTTTATTTTCAACGCGAAACGACTTTGAAAAACATAACATTGTTTTGCATTATTCGGTTGTGATTGGAATTGAAAAAAACAAGACTAAAGTTTCGATTGCAAATCCGTTCGGATATGAAGAAGTCCTTGAAATTGAGGACCTTCTGGACAGGATGGCGTACCGAAACTTCACGGAGAGGCCCTTTATTATTCGGGTCGCTTTATTGCTGGGATTGCTCAAAAAAAATACGATGTTAAAAATACAAAAAAGCACATAAGTCCTTAATCTAAGTCTTTTTATGCCGCAGTACCCGTCCTGAAGCTGCTCCGGACACACTTCCATTTTCAACAGCGATTTCTCCATTTACCAGGACATAACTGATACCCAAAGGTTTTTTGTCAGGTTCCTCATAAGTCGATTGATCAATGATGGTTTTGGGGTCAAAGATAACCATATCCGCATCATAGCCTTCTATCAACAACCCCTTTTGTTTTATGCCAAAAGTCTGGGCAGGAAGGGATGTCATTTTTCTGATCGCTTCTTCCAGGCTTAAGATGCCCTTTCCTCTGACTAATTCCCCAAGTATTTTGGGGAATGTCCCTGTCAGTCTCGAGTGGGGTTTTGTGGTTCCGAAACCGGGAATCCCGTCCGTCCCGATCATGGTAATACAAAGCTCAGATTATAAACCCGTATTATAATTTACTTGACATACAATTGGGATATCTGCATATATTCTCATAGAAAAAGCAAATTCTAAGTTCAGCAAGCAAATTTTGCACTTCTAATTCGAGTCCATCCGCGGGAATAATCAGTTGAAATGAATGAAAAAGCGCATTTTGTGGGTTCCATTTTTATTTGATGTAGGTTATTGAAAAGCCTCCAACTTACCAATTATCAAAACAGAAAAGGAGCTTAAAACAAAATGCGCAAGAAGTGTCAAAAACAAATGCCTTTGATGCCTCGTTTTCAATACAATGCCTCAGAGCTTAATTTTTCTCTAAGGCTGTCTAAACAATGGGTCCATCTCCGATTTTCACCGCCGAATGACCCACGCGAAACGTACATGGGTGTTCTTGAGTGCAATTGTATTGGTTTCATATAACCCCCATTCCGGGTCATTTTTTAAAGAATCCTTGAATATCAAGGGTTC
>CAZHAH010000144.1:0-16116 GCA_964530095.1 uncultured Desulfobacteraceae bacterium
CCCAGCTTTATCGCTGGTTCGTGCCGAAATTTATTCGACTTATTGAATTTCCTCTCTTTATTAAAGATTGAAAAATATTCCCGCACCGAGGTCATATCAAGAGTAGCTTGGTGTTTTGCCAACAACCGTTGAATATCGGATGCATCAATAGGGATCCGGTTCACTGGATCGTTTGTCATCGCCTGAACCTTTAGCCCGATTAGATCCTCCGGTAGCAGTGTTTTAATTTGAAAGGATCCTTCAAGTACTGGTTGTAGTTTGGCCCGCTTTATCATAGCACGCGTATATTTCCGCCGGGCCAAGAGAAAATCAACCTGTCCAAACACCTTTAAGCCCGATAGATATGATTTTATATCTTCATTACTAAAGTCCTGCAGTTCATAT
This sequence comes from uncultured Desulfobacteraceae bacterium, assembly GCA_964530095.1. Lineage (GTDB taxonomy): Bacteria > Desulfobacterota > Desulfobacteria > Desulfobacterales > CAZHA01 > CAZHAH01. The sequence continues at coordinate 385 of CAZHAH010000144.1, forward strand.
CCAACTCCTAACATAATGCGATGAATTTTATCTTTGCATGTTTCATCTACTAAAAAGTCCAAATCACGCGTCATGCGAAAAATGCCCATGGTTCCCAGTGCAAGTCCACCCGATAACACTGCATCAATAGCACTTTTCTGAAATTGAGAAAGGAGTGTTTTGAGGACTTCTTTGAAATTCATTTCAATAAAATCTCCTCAAATAAGCTTCGACTTCATCGACAAATTGATCAAAATCGTCTTTGCCCGATTTAATGTTTTCAATCAGCTTTTCTTCGTCTATTATCCAATACCGGTGTATCAGGCTGTTTCTAAAATCAAAGAAAGGTTTCAATTTTTGAAAAAGCTCTGCTGAAATAATCTCTTCTTTTTTTCCTTTTACAATTGTGTCTATGTAGCCGCTAACAGGTATCCCCTTCTCCCTTGCCAAAATATGTTGCAATGTATTCGAAATGGCCTCAGCCAACTCAATCAGCGTATATTTGACGGCTTTAAGCTCCGTGGAATCCGGCCGAAGCGTATTCTCCTCAACCATCTTCTTCAGATCGTCACTGTTCCTTACTATTTCAGCCAGAAACCGCTTTATTCTAATAATGTCGATCTTCACACGAGCACCTCGGCAATCAAACCCTCACATTCCCGATATTTCATGCTGTATGCCTCTATGAAAGAGCTTCTCAATTCATCATCTCTATCGACAAGCAACCCCCCATGTCCTAATACATCCTTTAGGTACAGCAAAGAAAAGATGTCTCCTTGCTCTAAAAGGTGATTCACTATTCTAACATCAAATACATCCGGTGGAATCCCTGTTTGTTCCGAAAGCGCAATTTTAAGGTCGGCTGACAAGAGGAACGGATCGCAGTCAGGCACGGCATAGACGGCGATGTCGATATCCTTAAATTGATTCTGATTTATTGAAGATCCATATAAATATGCGAAAATCACCGAAGGATTCTGCTCAAGCACGGTCCCTATATTTTGAAAATCAACATTCTGCATAATAACCTTACATCGCTCCTGACACAATAACCCAAGGACTTTTTAAGTTTTTTTAGCATTAAGCCTGGGTAATCGATGTCCTGGACTTTGACACCCAATAGACTATATATAAGTTCGTTGCCCCAAAAACAGTAGGATTTCTTGAGCGGCTTCTTCGGGGGAAATTTCGGTAGTGTCGATCTGAAGCTCCGAATTTTCGGGAATTTCATACGGATCGTCCACACCCGTAAAATCTTTGATCAGGCCGGCCCGGGCCTTGGCGTACATTCCTTTTCGATCCCGCTTTTCGCAAACTTCAATAGGGGTCGCAACGTGGACTTCGATAAACCCGCCAAAATTTTCGATTTCGGAGCGGATTTCCTTCCTTGTGGCGCTATAAGGTGCAATCGGGGCACAAATGGCAACTCCGCGATTCTTGGTTATTTCGCAGGCCACAAATCCAATCCGTCGAACGTTGACATCGCGGTGCTCTTTTGAAAAACTGAGCTGGCTAGACAAGTTTCGCCGTACGATATCGCCGTCGAGCAGGGTCACCGGGCGGTCGCCCAATTCCTGAATTCTTAAATATAAGACTTTAGCGATGGTTGATTTTCCGGCTCCTGACAAGCCGGTTAAAAATATCGTAAAACCCTGTTGCTTTGGCGGCGGGTAGTCTTTTTGCAGCTCTTCAATTACTTCGGGAAACGTCGCCCACTCAGGAATTTTACGCCCGGAACGGATTCGCTTGCGTATATCCGAACCAGTTAGTGAAATTGTTTGAACCCCATTTTCAACTTCATGACTGGGCTTGTATTCGTCTTCAAAGGGCAGATAAACCAAATCTTCATACGGCAAAATGTCGATTCCTATTTCATCGCTATATTCTTGAGACAGATTCCAAGCTTCGTCTGAACCATAATAATGGTTCCCCCCCTTGTCTAAATGGGGACTGGCATGGCTTCGGCCTACAATGAAATGCGTGCAGCCGAAATTTTTAACGATAATCATATCTAAAATCGCGTCTCTCGGCCCTGCCAGTCGCACTGAAATCGGAAGAAGTGAAACAGCCAGAGAATTCGGCGGATAGTGTTTTTTTATGGCATTGTAGCATCTGATACGTGTAAAATGATCGAAATCGCCAGGTATGGATACGCCCTCAACAGGTAAAATTAAAAGGTTGGCTCGTGCTTTTCTCATCGCCCGGATTGTCATTTCATATTGCGGGCGATGAATTGGATTCCGAGTCTGGAAGCCGACGATTTGTTTCCATTTCAATTTAGCAAATATGTTCCGGATCTCCTTTGGTGTATTGCGCAACTGTCTTGAATCATAATGAATCGGAAGATTCAAAACCTCAAGCTTGCCACCGACATAAAGATCGTTTACATTCTGAAACAGATAGTAAACACCCGGATGGGTCTGGTCTATGGTGCCATAAACCGCATCGGCTTCTTTTTCTTTATCTGCCGGCCACATGTCCTCAACATGTAAAATTCCCAGCAAAAATCCTTCCGAATCCCTAAGCGCAATCGATTGACCAATTTCCATGGTTCGAGCCTGAGTATCAGAAATATCGAGGCAAACCGGAATAGGCCACAAAATTCCATCCTGCAAGCGCATTCGGTCCAAAACCGATTCATAGTTCGTTCGATTCATAAACCCGGAAAGCGGAGAAAAGGCTCCCGTTGCCAGTAGCTCAAAATCACTTAGTTGGCGGTCTGTCAAAGCCACATCTCTCAGGTCGACCGAGAGGTCTTTTAACAGTTTGCGACGGCTTCCATCAACCACCAGATCAATCAGTTCACCGCCGTGAGGTCTTATTTGGTTCAATCCGACCCTCATATTTAGAAATATGAATAGCTCCGCATTTTCGATTACAACTTTTAACTTATCGCAATCTACTGTTATTTCAAGGTTTTTTAATTAGTTACATTAAAAACCAATGTTTAAGATTGATGGTCTCGGGAAAAGCCACAGAAATATTTGTGTTATACTCTATGTAGTGTTGTAGCATGTTATCAACTTCAGCATATAGTTGCAAGACTATAGAATTTTGACTTTTTATGAAGCCATCAATATTTATCCGAAAACAATAAAAAAGTCAACTTAAAGAAATACCCTAATTATCCCAAAACCTACTGTTTACATTAATAATATTAATCAAAATCGATTTTTATGGGTAATAAGCCGACTATGGCAATCTGATTGTTGACATATTTGCTAAGCGATGGTAATGAAATTTTACAATTTTGACAACAGGTTATCAGTCAAACCCCACCAAAGGATTTTCTTATGTCCGGAATTGATGAACGAAAATTAGAAAGATTTACTTTAGAATTAGTGGCCAGCATTTCGGTTACCGGGGAAGGGAGTGCAGAAAAGAATATTAAACTCAACACGAGTGATATCAGTTCAGGAGGCGCCTTTTTTAACACGGAGAAACCCCTTCCTGTTGGCACCGAAATAAAGATAGATATGGTTCTGCCACTTGATAAACTTAAAAAGATCAAGGGGAAGCAAGCCAAAATCGAAGTCTCCGGAGCGGTGGTGCGGATTGATCAAGAGGGGATGGCAATATCTTTTAAGAAGGACTACCAAATCAAACGGTATCGAAAGCAACCGAAAGTTCCCTAAAAGCAAGGAGCTCAATTGATGTCTACGAATTCGGTGCAAATTGTCAGCAAAAACTCGTTGCAAAATGAGCTTTTTATTTCTTTTCTGGTAAAAGAAACAGGTTTGGAGATTTTTTCCTGTTCGACCCTTGGAGATATACCGAATGTAGAGGAAGGATCAGATTCTAAGCAACTAATTTTATTTGACTGTATGGGCCTCGAACTTGATCAGTTATGGACCAAGTTTGGTATTGGAACCAATCTGAATCCGGCGCGAACCTTAACGGCCTTATTCAATGTTGAAAGGGGTACGCGAATTGAAAGAGAAGCCGTTGAACGAAGCGTTCGTGGTGTTTTTTATCTTAACGAGCCACTGGAGATTTTTTCTAAAGGCATTCTATCGATTTTCAGGGGAGAACTGTGGTATTCTAGGAGAACCGTATCAAAATTGCTTTTAGAATCGAGATCTTCACTCAAATCGGTAGTCGGAGCCGCCGTTCCTTTAACCGCAAGGGAACGACAAATTCTTATCGAAATTGCATCGGGCGCCCCCAACCAGGAAATAGCCGATAATCTTTTTATTAGCCTGCATACCGTTAAAACGCATATCTACAACATCTACAAAAAAATCGGCGTTTCGAACCGTCTGCAGGCGACATTATGGGTTGCCAAGTACTTATGAAAAAAAATATCCCTGACCGCTCCTAAGCATGGCCGGGGATTTTTTTGCTTACTACTCTTTTGATTAATTATCTATCGGTGATATCTTATATCGACTATCGAAACAGACTGCCATTCCATTTTGGTCTTTTCTAATCACTTTTCCGCTAACCTCGATAAGAGCTCGTCTGGTTTTTATCTCTTTAAATCTTTCCAGAGGCAAAATCAGATCCACACTGACATCCGTTCCCAATGCAACACTCTCTATTGTTTGAAACAAAGCACCACCTGCACTGATATCGATAGTCTGCAGTTTCTGTAGCCCTTCTTCTGCTCTTTCATCTATCGATAATAGACCGTCCAGATCCAACGAGAATCTCTCCATTTGTCTGTTTTCGTATTCTGCTATTCTCATTTTTCTCACCGTTACCTCTATTTATATAGGTTTTACCGCAGAACGGTCTCACTTGCGATTGGGTCTGTTTTTCCTTGTAACCGCAATTAACCCGACAAGTCCGGTGCTTAAAAATAGCAGTGTTGTCGGTATTGAGATCTGAAGTGAGTCTTCCGTTTCGGCGATGACGGTTTTGTCGCCATTTGCCTTATCTGCCTCGGCAACCAGATTCGGTGCAATAAATGAGAAGAAGAGAAATGCACCGATAACTATAGTGACGATTATTTTTTTCATTTTTGCACCTCCTCCTTCTTTCTTCTTATAGTGACCATACCAATCAATCCGGTACCAAAAAGGAACAAGGTTGTGGATATCGGTATCCCTGATGGGTCTTCCGCTTCTGCACTGACGGCTTTGTTGCCATCTTGCATATCTATTTCAGCAACCATAGGTGAAACAAAAAGTAAAAGAGGAATTAATGCTCCCAAAAATATAATTATCAATGTATTTCGCTTTTTCATTTTATCACCTCCGTTTATCGCCTTCTCCTTTTTATACTGACCAAACCAATCAATCCGGAGCCAAAAAGGAGTACACTTGCGGGAATGGGTACAGGGTTGTTTACCGTTTCGTAGATTACATCGTTGGCGCAGGTCGGCATGAATCCGATGATGAATTCGCTACCCAGATCTAAGCTATCTCCACCATCTAATAGTGAGAAACCAGAAAAGCTAACCGGTGTTAAAATAGAATCGAAATCTGTGAAGGTGTAGGTTCCGATCTGTCCAATTCCGCCATTAAAATTATTTATATCGAGGCCAACAGGATGTAGGTTTCGGTATCCACTTGAAAAATAGTTATCTGACATATCATATAGATTATCATTAACACCCTTTAGAGCTGACAGTTTTGCTGTTCCAAGCTGATATATTTTCTCATCGGGTGTAAGAACATAATCCCAAAATGTGTCTGCACCATTGTCTATAAATAACGCACCCGCCGTAGCTTGCGAATTGTAAGAACTGTAGGAAATACTCAGCTTCGTTACTGCCCCATGACTATTAACTTCACCTTGACCTCCGATTATTTCTGGCTGTCCTATATGATCTCTCCCGTCGTCTCTCGTTCCATTTAACCACGCGTCATCGCTCCAGCTTGAATTATGCCCCCAATAATTTACACTATCACCGAAAGTAAATGGGGCGGCATTAGCCAAGCTACTAAATAAAAAGAAAAGCGCTCCAACAATTGAAAGGAGAGCCAATAATTTTTTCATTTTTTACCTCCTATATTTATAGTTACGAGAAAAAAACCATGTTTGGGTATAAAATACTTTAAAAAAAGAAGGCATACAATCGGGCAACAGACTGATATTCTACGTAATTTTTGCCGGCCTTTTATAGGTAGGAAGTATTAGAATTTAGAGTTTTTTCTAGTACTGATTTCGTATTCGCTAGATTTAGTTCCATTTGCTTTCAGAGAAATTGTTTTTACCGCCCATTCGCTTCACTCATTCGAGACACTGAGTTCACAGAAAAGGCAGAACAAGATTTCTGTTCTGCCTTTTCTTTATAACCACCGACGTTGCTAACTAAACTGCTGCCTTAACGGCCCTACGCCTTATCCCCACTAGCCCGATCAGTCCAGAACCGAAGAGGAGTACCGAAGTGGGTATCGGGACTGGGCTGTTAACTTTTGCATAAATGACATCATTGGCGCAATCCGGCATAAATCCGATAATGAAGTCCTGGCCCAGTAAATCTAGACTAAAAGCTTCAAAATCGAGTGCTTCTTGATCTTCCGCATCCTTATACCAGAATCCGTTTTCAAACCAGACTCTCTGACCTTGTAAGAGTTCGCCCAGACCAGCACCAGTATCACTCAGTGCGATCGGATGGCTATACCTGAGACCCTCATTATTTGGTGTCGTCAAATAATATTCATTGTTAACCCCCTCTAGTGCACTAAAACCGTTTTCAAAGTAATAGACGAGCCCCATATATTTATCATCGAAAGTATATTCAAAAGACCGCGAACCGGAATCGTAACCCACTCCGGTGGTTGTAAGAACATAATCCCAATAGTTATCCGCACCGACATCGATGAAAAGATCCCCGGCCGGTATTGTTCCATTACCGGTGGATGTGTATGAAAAATTAACACCCGTCAAATGGCCACTTTGAGATATGATGGCATTCCCTCCGGATATATTCGGGTTTCCGATTACGTCTTGACTATCTTGGAATCCGTTTCCCCATCCTACCCAGTGATTTATGTTATCACTAAAAGCGACTTCGTAAGGAGCGGCATCAGCCTCTATCCCTCCTGCGAATAACAACGCGATGGCCATTGTTAATAACACAAGCATTCTCTTCATTTTCCGGCTCCCTTTTTGGTAGCATTTAAGAAAGAATTACTTTAACCCGATAATATTCCTTATTATTATGACTGACAATACGCTAACAGCATGATTTATTACCTATTTTTTTGACCCTGCTATCTAAGAAAACCGTATTAGCTTCTCGTGCGCACTAGTACTTTGTGCTAGACCCTGTGGTTGCATATAAAGCTGGCCAAAACGGCATAAAAGACAACAAGCGCCTTTGATCTGCAGTATTCGCGACTTTTGAAACGTTGAGGAAGATTTTGATGTGGGTGAGAGTGGCCCAATAATTCCTTGCCATTGCAATAAGAAAGATTATATTCTTACTAATTCGGTTTTGTCATCACTATTGAAGCAGTTGAAAGGAGACACTCATGAAAATAGCCATAAGCGGCAAGGGCGGTGTCGGTAAAACGACATTTGCGGCCCTTCTGATTCGCTCTTATAACTTGCATGGCAAACATGTCCTCGCCATCGATGCTGATCCGGACGCCAATTTGGCAGCGGCTATCGGCCTTGCAGATGCCGCCAAAATCACCCCTATCTCTGAGATGAAGGAGCTCATATACGAAAGAACCGAAGCCAAACCGGGGAGTATCGGCGGATTTTTTAAATTAAACCCCAAAGTCGATGATCTTCCGGATGCCCTTTCGATTAATTTTGAAAACATCAAGATGATGCGGCTCGGTGGTGTTAAAAAGGGTGGCGCCGGTTGTATCTGCCCCGAAAGTACACTTCTAAAAGTACTCGTAACGCATATCGTTCTGGGCAGGGATGAAGTCGTGGTTATGGATATGGAGGCCGGAATCGAGCATCTGGGCCGGGCCACTGCCAAAGCCGTAGATAAACTCATTGTTGTGGTTGAACCGGGTCGGCGGAGTATCGAGACAGCCGGTCATATCCGAAACCTCGCCGCAGAAATTGGACTGACCCATATTGGTTTGATCGGAAATAAGATCCGTAACGAAAAGGACCAGGAATTTCTGCATTCGCATTTGCCGGATTTTCAATTTCTTGGATTCATTCCTTATGACGATGCCTTAATCGAGGCTGACTTGAATGGTTTTTCTCCTTTTGATGTAGCGTCTCCTGCCATCGCCAGGGTTGAAGAAATGATTAGGGATTTATGAAAAGGCGAGCGCCATATCATAAACGATCTCACCGTACACCCAGAAAAACCCGGCGAACCTATAAAATCAGACCCGGTGCCGATCCTGCCCTGAAACGCGTGTTTGCTTCTATCGGGGCTCCGCCGCAATCCGAATTCAAACCCGATTTGTTCCAGATCAAAGCCGTTAAGGCTTGCGCGGAAACCGACTGTCTGGTTACGGCACCTACGGGTGCCGGGAAAACCTGGATTGCCGAACAGGCCATCGAGCGCATGCTGAAACAAGGCCAAAGGTCCTGGTATGCCTGTCCCCTGAAAGCCTTAAGCAATGCCAAGTATCAGGAATTTTCAAAGCTATTTGGAACTGCCAACACCGGTATTCTGACCGGAGACCGCAAGGAAAATCCTGACGCGCCCATTATTGTCGGAACCACCGAAATTCTCCGCAATCATCTTTATGACGCCATGCATCTGGGGGAGATGCTTCTAACCGACTTAGTTGTCCTGGACGAAGCCCATTTTTTAGGCGATCCGGATCGAGGGGTTGTGTGGGAAGAAATAATGATTTATCTTCCGGCCCGCATCCCCCTACTAATGCTGTCGGCCACTATCGGAAATGCCCATCAGATCGCAGACTGGCTGACTGGCATTCGATCAACAAAATGTCGCCTAATTGAAGAAACCCAAAGACCGGTTCCCTTGTTTCACCTATTTTTACATCCATCGGGCACCCTTCTGCCATTGTTTGGCAACGATCGTCATGAAGGGCGCACGCGGATTTCCAACCGAGTGAAAGTTTATCTCGATGCCAAGCCTTCGCCGCGGTTGGGATCCCCCCGCAAACTGCCACCCTTTGGAAAAATCCTGCAGATTTTGCGAAAATATCGCCTTCTACCGGCAATCGTTTTTTTGAAATCGCGCGCCGATTGCGACAATGCCGTCGAACTATGTACCGAAAATTTGGTGACCGATTCGAATCGTAAGCAAAAACTGAGTCAGCGGATCCATGAATTGATCGCAGATGGCGCACATACTTCGCACCACCGGCAACTTTGGCCCCTTGAGCATTTGGCAGTGGGCGCCCATCACAGTGGGCAACTCCCATCTTGGAAATTAATCCTTGAGAAACTGATGACGGAGGGATTCCTGGATGCCATTTTTGCCACATCCACTGTTGCCGCCGGGGTGAACTTCCCGGCGCGGACCATCATGTTTCTCAATTCCGATCGGTATAACGGTACCCAATTCCTTCCGCTGAGCTCCACCGAATTTCATCAGATGACCGGCAGGGCCGGCCGGCGCGGAAAGGATCGCATCGGGTTTGCACTGTCAATCCCCGGCAGATTTATGGATGTGCGGCTGATGGCCAAATTGGTCACCGCCCCGCCAACTGACGTTTTAAGCCAGATCCGAATCAATTTCTCTATGGCTCTCAACCTGCTTTTGTCGCACAGCCCGGACCAGATTGAAGGCCTGCTGGAAAAATCGTTTGCCACCTTTCTCATTACGTCAAGCAGGCATAAAAGAAATAGCAAAAAGCATCCGTCGCCTGCTCGGGAGCAATTGTGGCAGGATTTTCTAAAGCATCTGCATTTTCTCAAAGAGACGGGGTATGTTGATCATAACCACAAACTCACCCGGGACGGATTGTGGGCCTCCCAACTTCGGGTCGATCAGCCCTTAATGATCGCTGAAGGTTTCCGGAAAGGATCTTTTCCGGAATCTGATCCAGCCCTGTTTGCGGCGATTATTTCATTATTTGTAAATGAAGACGAATCCGATTACAGAATCGACCGTGAATGGTTCCCCGCAACCCTTTTTCGGACGATCCGTCAAGTTGGAAAAGAGCTCGAACCGTTTGCCAAACTCATGACAGCCAGAGGTTTTGCGGTTCGCCCACTGTTGCCGCGACCGGCCATCGCAATTTTCTCCTGGGCTACCGGCCAACCTTGGGAAAAAGTTCTCACCACGGTTGACCTCGCCGAAGGCAATCTGGCCATGCTGATTCTTAGGACGGCGGATAACCTGAGACATATCCGCTCACTGCAACAGGTTTTCCCCGAGGCGGCCGAAACCGCTGCGGTTGCGCTAGATCTGCTCTTACGCGATCCTGTCGTTGTTGCATAAAGAATATGATAAGACTGACTCAAAAATTATCGCAGGATCGGATTATTCATCAGGTGTGGGGGAAGGTCAGCAATACGTATATCATCGAGGACAGGGTTCAGGCGAGAACTTTTCTGGTGGATTGCGGGCTCCCCTCTGACGCACCGGAGATTTTAGACCATCTTGAAAATATGCCGCCTGTCAAAAGGATTGTCTGCACCCACTTTCATGTGGATCATGTATCGGGGTGGCTCCGGTTGAGGAAAGCCTTTAACGATGCCGAAATCTGGTTCCACGAAACAGGCAAACCTTTTATCACCGGCAACAAACGGATTCCCAACCCATCCTACCGGGATTATATATCAACATTTAAACCCTGCATGCAGGAGTATGGGTATTTCCCGCGCTTTAAGGATATATTTAACGGTGCCCTTTACGGTACACCTTTTAAAAGGGGTTTTCCCACAAAAAGAGTCACCTATTTTTCAACCGCGACCGAAGCGTTGCCGGGATTTACAACTTTACACACCCCTGGCCATCGACCCGAGAGTGTCTCTTTTTTCGACAAAGACAGCGGTATTTTGATAACGGGTGATTTTTTGATCGTTATCAACGATCACCTCATCCCAAACCCGTTTGTAACAGATCCGGATGCACAGCTTGAATCACTTGCGCGGACAAGACAGATGCTTGGTTTAAATATTATTTTTCCCGGCCATGGGATCTGTAAGCAATTCGCTGATAGTAACTTGTAAGTCTTGATTTTCAAAATAAAAAAAGGCCGGTCACCGCCATTACAGGCGACAACCGGCCTTTGTGAATAAAAATCCCTTTAGCCCTTTATCTCATTTACCTTATCGGCGAGCTCCGGTACAAAATCAAGGATATCCGCTACAACTCCCACATCCGCTATCTGAAAGATGGGCGCTTTGGGGTTTTTATTGACTGCCACCATAAAGGGCGCGCCTTTGATGCCGCCCACATGCTGGAATGAACCACTGATGCCTAAAGCCATATAGACTTTCGGTTTGACCGTTTGCCCCGAAGTCCCCACCTGGCGGGACTTTTCCAGCCATTTGGCATCCACGATCGGCCGCGAGCAGGAGACATCACCTCCCATGGCCTCGGCCAGATCAAAGATGATCTCCATATTATCTTCATCCTCAATTCCTCTTCCGACGGACACAAGGATATCGGATTTGGTGATATCGACATCACCTACTTCCGCCTCAACCACCTCAAGGTACCGCCGCTTGCCGCCCGGCAGATCGCCTTGCATGGCTTCGCCGGTTTTGTCTACAACCTGTCCGCTCAGAGCCATGCTCTCATCCGCCGTAAATGCGCCCGGACGGGCCGTGATCACCGCTCCATTGGAAATATCGCAGGTCACATGCGTGCTCACCATTCCGCTGTATTCCTCACGTACCACCTTTAATCTTCCGTCATCAAGGCCCTCAAAATCGACCGCATCGGCCACATGAGCACCTTCCAATGTGATGGAAAGCCCGGATGACAAATCCATCCCAAAATGCTCATGCGGTATCAACACGATACTCCCTGTGGGGAGAATACGCAGCAGAAGCCCGCGGATCACCTCCGCATTGGGATAGGCCAGGGCCTCATGGTCAATTTTCCAAACTTCACCATACGATTTGGCGACTTCGGCGCATACGGCATCAAGGTCCGCACCGCTCCCCAGAACCACGGCTGTTACCGAGGCTTCCGGATCCAATTTCCCAGCGGCGGTAACCAGCTCCAAAGCCGTATCATCGGCAACACCGCCTTTATGTAAAATATATGCGAAAACCTGTTGGGCCATTATTTGATCCCTCCTTTGGCTTTTAGAAGTTCAATCATTTTATCGACGATCTCTTCGGTGCTCCCTTCGAGCATTTCCGCACCTTCCCCTAGTTCCGGCGTAAAGTAGTCCACCCGTTTCACCTTTGCACCGGACTCGCCAACTGCATCCGGAGCCAGCCCCAGCCCTACGGCATCTTGAATCGGAATCTCCACCGATGCCACTTTTCGAATACCTCGGATACCCACATAGCGCGGCTCGTTAATTCCGGTTTGAATTGAAAGGACACAGGGGAGATCAATTTCGTTCATTTCCTGGTTGCCTCCGGCAATCTCCCGTCCGACTTTAATCTTGCTGTCGTCAAGCACTTCAACATGATTCACAAGCGATGCATAGGGCCAGTCCAGCATGGCCGCCAGCATGCCGCCCACCTGTCCGGCTCCGTCATCTGCCTGTGCGCCGGTTAGGATCAAATCGTAACTCCCTTTTTCAACCGCGGCCTTCAAAACCGCCGCAATCCCCTCACCATCTGATCCTTCAAAGGCTTCATCCAACAGATGGATTCCCTCGTCCGCGCCCATGGCCATTTCTCTTCGAATGACCTCTTCGGCCTCTTCATCACCAACGGAGATGACGGTGATTTTACCGCCGACATTGTCTCTGATCTGGATTGCCTCCTCAACCGCATAATTGTCCCATTCGTTGACGGAATAAACCAAATCCTCCCGTTCGATATCGGAACCGTCTCCGCGTACCTCGATTTCATTTTCTGAGGTATCAGGAACCCGTTTGACGCATACCAAAATATTCATGCCATCCCTCCTAAATTCTATTTTTATCAAATGTTACGAAAAAAATTACGCTCCCTTTACCATATGATGATCGATTAATTCAACCAGATCGATGGCCCGCATTTCTCCTTCAAGCCCGCTGGTCTTAATACCATCTTCGATGTTGACCAGACAAAAAGGACAGGCCGTAACCATCACGCTTGCACCGGCATCTTTGGCCATCTCGACCCTTAATTTGCCCATCCGGGTTTCCTCGATCGGTTCATAAAAAAGCATCAATCCGCCCCCGCCGCAGCAGAATGAACGATCCCGGCAGCGTGCCATCTCCACTCGCTTAAGGCCCGGGATGGCGTCAATCACCTCACGTGGAATATCATATAGCTCATTGTGTCGCCCCAGATAGCACGGATCATGATACACGTAAACATCATCCCGGTTTTCGACGCTTTGCATCTGAATTTTACCGGATTTTATCTGGCGGGCAATCACTTGACTGACATGCTCCACCGGCGGCAGTCCTTCATAATCATGTTTAAACGCATTATAGGCATGCGGGTCGGCGGTAACGATCCGGCTCACACCGGAGTTTAGGATCGCCTCTGTATTCTGATCTTTTAAATCCATAAACAGCATCTCTTCGCCAAAGCGTCGCACCTCGTGTCCGGAATCTTTCTCCTTGGGTCCCAGGATCCCGAAGTCGGTCCCGGCCGTCGTCAGCACACGGCAGGTCGCTTGGCCGATTTCCTGGATGCGATCATCGTATGATGTAATGCTGTCTGCAAAATATAGCGTATCGGCGGCATCCTTTTTTCCTTTCAGGATTTTCACCGGATAGGCTTCTGCGATTTCTTTGGTCCAGTCGGCCCGTTTGCGCTCCATTTTTCCGTAAGGATTACCCCGTTTTTCCAGAGCCCGCAACGGCTTCTGCAGCGATTGCGGAACCATCCCATCATCCACCATGCCCCTTCTCAAATCGACCATTTTATCGATATATTCGATCATAATGGGGCACTCTTCCTCGCAGGCCCCGCAGGTGGTACATGACCATATTTCGTCTTCATCATAAATATCGCCCATCAAAGGCTTTTTTGGCGGTCCCTGACCCAGCAGGGGATAATGCGTAAACGCATATTCCCTCCCCTTTAAAGAAATAAACCGGGGAGAAAGCGGCCGTCCCACGGCGTTGGCAGGGCAGTTGTCCGAACAGCGACCACAATCGGCACAGGCATAAAAATCGAGCATATGTTTCCAGGTAAAATCCTCAAACGTCTTAACGCCAAACGATTCGAGTTCATCGAGCTGTTCTTCGGCTACACCCCATTTGACAGGCTTAATCGTGCCTTTATTCAGCTTTAAAGAAAAGAGGTCGGGAATGGCGGCCATGAGATGAAAAAGGCGACCAAAGGGGAGCCAACAAATGAAGAAAAAGAATAACAGCTGATGAAGATAATATACGCTTAAATTGATATTTTGCAGGGCCGGCAAAGAACCACCCTTTAACAGATGCGTTGTAATCCATGCGCCTGTCAGGGGGATCTGCATCCCCACCTCAAGTTGGCTCTGAATCATAGCCGCGGCGACACTCCCTTCGATAACCATGTCCAGCACCATAAGCCCGCCGATCATGGACACGGCCAAAAGCGCTTCGGGTTTGTGGGATTTGCCGTAGCGCTCGGGAACCGTATATCTTTCCGGTTCAAAAATCCCCCGGCGGATCAAGGCCCAAACACAGGCAATCAGCACAACCGTTGCCGAAAGATCCTTGACGTTCGTGTAAAAGGCGCCAATTACACCCGCAAACCCAGGCAGCACAAATCCGTCAAAAAGGCCCTGCAGGACGAGGGTAATCCATCGTATTGAAAAAATAGCGAATCCGGATAAGATTGACATATGAATTGTGGCCGCTACGATATATCTCGGCATCCGGTGGTGCGGGTTTATGAACATCTGGTACAACCGTTCTCCCAGCCGGTCTGAACGCGGATCCGGTGCCGCTGCCGCCAAAGGAAGAGATCGTTTGCTAAGTATATATAAAAGGATGCCGACACCGGCCAAGGAAATCAAAATCGAAAAGACAATCGTTGGGATACCTAAAACAGTTGCTTTGGCCGGAGAGATTAAAATCGATTCCATCTTGTTGTTATTCTCCCTTCACAAATAATAAAGCGATTTTAACTGCGGGGATAAATATTTTGTGTGAACGATGGGAATGAATGAATACTCATTCATCTCTATCAGACCCTTTTTTGGGCTGTCAAGCGAAAAACTTTTGTTTATTCTTCATAGGTTTGGGGTGCCACCCTTTCATTGAAACCGATTCCGCGAATAAAAAGTTCGATCAAGGGATCCGCCATGGAAACCAGGTCATACTTCCGACCGGCATGCAGCCACGTATTGATGGTTTCGTCCACCGCCCCCAGAATAAATCGTTTAACCAGCCCAAGGTACAAGTTTTTACGAATACTCCCCTCTTGCTGACCCTGTTCAACAATCTCCGAAACGATATCTGAATACATATCCGACATTTCTTTGATCTGTTCTTCGGCCAGGCGATTGATCTGGTGCGTTTCGGCCTGGTAGACGACGGCCATGTTCCTATCCCGTTGAAATTCCTCCAGATGCCGTCTAATGAGATTGCGAAGCTTGTCGGTGGCGTTATCGGCCTTTCCCACCGCCGCCCGAAAACGATCAAACACCAGCTTTGTTTTGTAGCTGAAAAACTGGACCAGGATGTCATCTTTATTTTTAAAATAAAGGTAGATGGTTCCATCGGCAACACCGGCTTCTTTGGCGATTTGCGATATGGTCGCCTGATGAAACCCCTGCTCGGCGAACACCCGAATGGCGGCATCTAAAATCCGATGGTACTTATCATTGGGTTTGGCTGGGGAAGGAATTTT
>CAZHAH010000145.1:0-16047 GCA_964530095.1 uncultured Desulfobacteraceae bacterium
ATAGTTTTCTCATCCTTATATCCGTTTTTGTATTGACGTTTTTGCCCGGCCTTTTATATTTTTAAAGTAATTTTATGTCAATATTAATTCTTATTTCTACAATATTTAATATCATTACAACCTATAATTACTTATACAAACCAAAAAACTGTCTTTCACACTTCCATTTGGTGACACGAAAGTACAAATGCGCCTCAAAGCCTGACTCAATTGTTG
Source organism: uncultured Desulfobacteraceae bacterium (assembly GCA_964530095.1). Classification (GTDB taxonomy): domain Bacteria; phylum Desulfobacterota; class Desulfobacteria; order Desulfobacterales; family CAZHA01; genus CAZHAH01. Next base: position 217 of record CAZHAH010000145.1, read on the forward strand.
AATAGATAATTCCGACTTTCTTTTTTCATTCTGATGATTAATGTATATTAACTATTGCAAATCTGAACGATATTACCCTTAGGGAGTTTAGGAGAGAATCATGTGGGAATATACCGATAAAGTGAAGGAGCACTTCCTTAACCCGCGCAATGTTGGAAACATAGAGGATGCAGACGGTGTGGGGGAAGTCGGGTCATTGGCCTGTGGAGACGCTTTAAAACTGACTATTAAGGTTGACGAAAATGAACACATACAAGACGCTAAATTCCAGACTTTTGGTTGTGCCAGCGCCATCGCATCCTCTTCGGCCCTGACAGAAATGATTAGGGGTTTATCACTCGAAGAGGCCAAAAAAGTGACCAACGAAGACATTGCTGAGTACTTGGGAGGCCTACCCAAAGAAAAAATGCATTGCTCGGTCATGGGCCGTGACGCCCTGGAAAAAGCGATTACCGCCTATCATGGTGAGGCGGAAAAGAAAGTTGAGAGAGAAATCGTCTGTGAATGTTTCGGTGTCACGGATCGCGAAATTGAACGGGCGGTAACCGAAAATCAACTTTCAACTATTGAGGATGTCACTAATTATGTTAAGGCCGGCGGTGGCTGCGGCAACTGTCACGATAAGATTCAGGAAATTATTGATGCGGCCCAGGGCCAGGAACCGGCGCCCACGAAAAAACCGCCCCGCTTAACCAATATCCAAAAAATCAAATTGATTGAAGAGACATTGGATCGGGAAATCAAACCGGCTTTGAGAAAAGACGGAGGCGACATCGAACTGTTTGATGTGGACGGAAATCTCGTTTTCGTCAAACTTCTCGGAACCTGTGCCTCCTGCAGCGTATCTGAGGTGACACTCAAGGATTATGTGGAGTCCAAACTGCGTGAGCTGGTTTCCGCGGAGCTGGTTGTTGAGGAGGTGCCGTCATGAGCGAAATCTATTTGGACAACAATGCCACGACTAGGGTTGCCCCGGAAGTACTGGATGAGATGTTACCCTTCTTTAGCCACCAATACGGAAATCCATCCAGCATGCATACGTTTGGTGGAGAGGTCGCACGCAAAATAGAGGCCGCACGTCAGAAAATAGCCGCGCTTCTTGGTGCATCACCCGAAGAGATTATTATTACCAGTTGCGGCACCGAAAGTGACAGTACCGCCATTCAGGCCGCCATTCTATCGAATCCTGATAAAAAACATATCATTACCTCACGTGTTGAGCACCCGGCCGTCAAGAATTTGTATGAACACCTATCCAAAAACGGTTATCGCACAACCTTTGTTCCTGTCGACCGCAAAGGCCGTCTTGATCTCGATTATCTTTATGACCATTTGACCGATGATACTGCAATTGTAAGCATTATGTGGGCCAATAATGAATCGGGGGTCGTCTTTCCGATTGAAACGCTTGCCGAAACCATTACCGCACGCGGAATTCTCTTTCATACCGATGCAGTCCAGGCCGTGGGGAAAATCCCCATCGACCTCCAGAATATTAACGCCGATATGCTCTCCCTGTCAGGACATAAAATCCATGCGCCCAAGGGAATAGGCGCCCTTTATGTGCGCCGGGGCACCAAATTCTCGCCCTTTCTTATCGGCGGGCATCAGGAAAATGGTCGGCGCGGCGGGACCGAAAACGTGGCCTCCATTATCGGGCTTGGCAAAGCCGCCGAACTCGCTGCCGAAAAATTGGAAGAAGAAAACACCCGTGTGAAAGACCTGCGTGACAAGCTTGAAACCGGACTTCTGGATCGGATTCCAAACGGCATGATAAATGGTGATTTAGATCATCGCCTCCCGAATACCACCAGTATCGGTTTTGAATATATAGAAGGGGAATCGATCCTTTTGATGATGGATGGTCTTGGAATCTGTGCCTCATCCGGGTCGGCCTGTACTTCCGGATCATTGGAGCCATCCCATGTATTGCGGGCTATGGGCGTCCCGTTTACGTCGGCACATGGTTCCATTCGTTTTAGTCTCAGCATCTATAACACCGAAGAGGAAATCGACTTTGTAATCGAAAACCTGCCACCGATTATCGCAAGGCTGCGTGAAATGTCACCCTTCTGGCATGAAGCCCAAAAAGGTGGTGTTCTGGCGTGAAAAAAAATCCCTCCTCGGACATCCTCGTTGACCGCAATAGGGAGCGCCTTCCCCGCAACCTTTCTTCTTGAGCCCTGCCGGCCGGCCGCTCCGATCCAGACAATTTCCTTTAGGGGGACTCTGTTCTCAAAAATTGGCTTGTTTCCCTTAAACAAAAGATTTAAATACAATCCATTAATTGAAGATTCCCCGCAACAAACTACGGGGAATCTTCCCCCGAAAGGAATAATGTCTAATTATTGATTCGCTCGCAAACCCCGCGGCAAGTCACGGGGAATGCGCTCGCTGTTGCGGTTCAGTCTTCTTTTCGACGAAATGGGATCCCAATTGAGCGAAAAAGGTTCAATTGGGGTAATAAGGAAATTCAATTATGGACCATTCATTTCCCCTCTCTCCTTTTGATCCTCCTATGGGAAGTATGCCTTATGCCGGTATTGCTACTTTCGCCGGTTATCCTTTTTGGCAATTAGATCAGAATGTGGATGCCGTTATCCTTGGAATTCCCTATGATGAAGGAACCTCATATAGACCCGGTACGCGCTTTGGGCCGCGCGCCATTCGGGACGCCTCGATGTTTTATAACTATGATAAACAAGAGGATCGATATTATGATGCGGATCGACGCCAATGGATCCTCTCCGGAAAAAACATTGCCGATGCCGGAGATGTAGCGATTGAACCGCTTTGTCTTGAAAAAAACTGGGAAATGATTATGCGGGCCGTAAAATCAATCCGGGGCACAAATGCGGTCCCGGCGATCCTGGGCGGGGACCACTCCGTCACCCACCCCGTGCTGGAGGCTTTTGCCGGAGAAAAATTACATTATGTTCATTTTGATACCCACGCCGATTGTGACACCGTTTTTGAAAGTAAATATACACATGGCAGCCCGGTTGTGCATATTATGGAACAGGATCTCGTCGAATCGGTCACGCTTATCGGAATACGGGGTCTCTCAAATTCAGGTCATGATATTTCTCGGATACAGGATCAAGGGGTAACGATTATTAGCGCCCGGGAATTACGCCATAAGATGCTCCAACCGGTTCAGGATCTCTTTAAAGGAGGCAATTATTATATAAGCCTTGACATCGATTTTTTTGATCCATCAGCCGCCCCGGGCACCGGCACGCCCGAACCGGGTGGGTTTTTCTTCCCCGACTTCTCCGATGTGCTTCATTTAATCGCCGCTCGGGGAAACATCATTGGATTTGATGTTGTTGAAGTGAGCCCTATGCTGGATGGCCCCGGCGATGTTACCGCCCATTTGGCTGCCCGCTGTGTGTTGGAGCTGATGAGTGTGGCTCTTGGATAAAAAGCCGGGAACCGAACGTTAGTAATATCTTTTAGGAATTAACGTCGAAAGGATCGCTAAAGCTTGAAAATATCTTTTGTTTGGCTCGACATGGGCTATACGCTGGTCTACATGCAGCGTGAAAGCTCTTATCAACAGGCCTTGAGCGAATTGGGCTGCGATATTCCGCTACAAGACATTGAAAGGGGCTTCCATCTGACCGACAAGCTTTTTATGCGGGAATACCCCGGCCTTTTTCTTAAACCGAGAGGTGTCTATCAACCCTGGTATCTGGGTGTTTTGAATTACCGGCTGGGCGTTGCGTTAAATGTCTGCGATGTGGATGTCTGTTGGGAAGAAATAAAGAACAACGTCAAACCCTACTGGCTGCCGTTTGAAGGTGTTCATCAGGCGCTGGATGGGTTAAAAGCAAATTCGGTTCGATTGGGCATCATCTCTAATTGGGATGAGACCGCAAGGGAGGTATTAAGCTCGACTGGGCTGGCCGATTATTTTGACCCGATCATCATTTCCTGCGAAGTGGATTGTACAAAGCCCGATCCCCGTATCTTTCGCCTGGCCCTGGATTGTGCGGGTGTCAGTGCCCATGAATGTTTGTATATCGGCGATAATTATTATGATGATGCCGTGGGCAGCCGGGCGGCCGGGATGGAGGCTTTGGTGCTCAACCGCTTCGGAAAATTGGGGGTTGAAGAGATTGATGATTGCCCCGTCATTCAACATATCTCGCAAATTCAGGAATACTTAAAATCTCAATAGTTGAAAGGAAGGCCCACTATTAAAGTTACGACCATCGGTTGGTGGGGCGCCTATCCGAGTGCCGATCAAGCCACCTCCGGCTACCTGTTACAAACGGATGATTTGAATATATTGCTCGATTGCGGGTCAGGTGTTTTAATGCACCTGCAAACGTATATTGATCTTGAGAAAATAGACGCGGTTGTACTGTCTCACTATCATTGGGACCACGTGGCCGATCTGGGATGTTTGCAGTATGCTGCCCGGGTGCTGATGGATCTGGGTAAGCGCCAAAAACCGCTTCAAATATACGGCCATGCCGAAGACGCCAATTTCACCCGCTTGGATTATCTCGATTATACTCGAGGTCATGTGATTGACACCAGCCGGCCGCTTAAATTAGGGGCCCTAAAATTCACTTTTAGCCGAAATGTCCACCCGGACACTTGCTTTTCCATGCGGATTGAAAAAAACAAGCAGGTACTTGTTTATGTGGCCGATACCGAGTGGACCGAAAATTTAACCAAAATTGCGCACGGGGCCGATTTACTTCTTTGCGAATCGAGCTTATATGATGAGTTCATAAAAAAGATTCCCGGACATCTGACCGCCGGTGAAGCCGGCCGAATCGCGTCCGAAGCCGGTGTGAAACATCTGGTATTGAACCATTTGCCGCACTTTGGAGATCACCATCTCCTTTTGGAACAGGCCCGCAAAAAATTTGACGGCAGGATCGAGCTGGCGGCCTCGGGAAAAAGCTGGGAACTATAAATTAGGAACCATTCCGGACACGAAAGGATATCAACATCTTAGTTTTTGCAATCAGGAGATTCAGCCGTTTGGTCCTCACGGTGTTGATCATTTCCTCCATTGTTTTTCTCGTTATCCGCGTCATACCGGGTGACCCGGCGCATGTAATTGCCGGGATTGATGCTTCCGAGTCGGATATCGAAGCAATTCGCATAAAGCTTGGCACGGACAAACCGATGTCGACCCAGTATGTTCAATGGCTCTGGAACGTATTCCGCTTTGACTTCGGCAATTCCATGATTTCCGGGCAACCGGTTACGCAACTGATCCTGGACCGCTTTCCGCTTACATTGACCCTTGCCCTTTTGGGGCTCGTGATTTCGATTACCATCGCCGTTCCACTGGGCGTAATCTCGGCTGTTAAACGCTGGTCTTATTGGGACTATCTGGGAATGGTTTTTTCACAACTCGGTATGGCCATACCGAGTTTTTGGCTGGGTATCATCCTTCTGCTTTTATTTTCGGTGAAAATGAACCTCTTTCCCCTGTTCGGATCGGGCTCCATCAAACACTTCATCCTGCCGGCGATCTCTTTGGGCGTTGCCCAGGCCGCCGTTCTATTGCGTCTGACCAGGGCCTCCATGATTGAAGAACTCAGCCAGGAATATGTGATTGCGGCCAGGTCCAAGGGGCTCACCGAACGGATGATAAATTACAAACATGCCCTTAAAAATGCGCTGTTGCCGGTAATTACCATCGCCGGTATTCAGTTGGGATATATGCTGGGTGGTGCGATTATTATTGAGCACGTTTTTTCGATGCCGGGGCTGGGAAGGCTCTTTCTCTCCGCGATTTACCAAAGAGACTTCACTTTAATCCAGGGCGGTGTTGTGTTTGTGGCCTTTATCTTCTCTTTTATCAATTTTGGGGTGGATATGCTTTACAGCGTGTTAAATCCTAAAATCAGGATCAGCTAATTGAAAACCCGGACTGGAAAGCAACTTTTAAATATCCATGATCTGGATGTAAGTTTCAATCAGGAACAGGGCCTTGCCCACGCGCTGCGGGGAATCGATTTAACCCTGTCCATCGGGGAAACGCATGCTTTGGTGGGCGAATCGGGGTCGGGCAAGACCGTCACCTCAATGGCGGTTATGGGTCTTCTGCCCATTCCACCCGCTAAAATTAATCAGGGCGAGATTATTTTTCAGGGGCAAAATCTGTTGTTACTTTCGGAGACTGAAAAACGGCGCATGCGGGGCAAAAAAATCGGGATGATTTTCCAGGAGCCGGCCAAGTATCTGAATCCCGCCTTTAAGATTGGAGGGCAAATCACGGAGACTCTGATGCTCCACTTTCAAATGGATCGCCAAAAGGCCGTCGAACAGGCGTTGGATTTCATAGATCTGGTGGGGCTCGGAAAGAACAGACAGGTCCTGAACGCTTATCCCCATGAGCTTTCGGGAGGTATGAAACAGCGGGCCATGATTGCCATGGCCATCTGCTGCAATCCCGCCCTTTTGATCGCCGATGAGCCCACAACGGCCTTGGATGTTACCCTTCAGCTTCAAATATTAAGATTAATTCATAACCTCAAGTCTAAATTCTCGATGGGAATCCTCTTTATCTCGCATGACTTGGGTGTGGTAAAAGAAATTTCAGACACCATTTCGGTTATCTATGCGGGGAAAGTGGTCGAATCCGCGGCCAAAAACCGGCTGTTTGAAAGTCCCTGCCACCCCTATACCAAGCTCCTTTTGCTCTCTATTCCCGATGCGACCAAACGCGGCACCCGGCTGAAAGCCATTCCAGGAGCGGTGCCCGATGCTGAACATTTCCCTTCAGGCTGCAGTTTTCATCCGCGCTGCCCTTTGGCCGAAGATCGATGCCGCCATGATATTCCCCAAAGCGTCGGCCTCGGAGACGGACATATGGCTGCATGTCATTTTATTGATAAAAAATGGACCGATTAGTAGATATAAAAAATCTGGTAAAACAGTATTACAGCCAAGGATTTTTCCATCCTAAAAAATCGGCCACCCTTGCTGTTGACCGCATGAACCTGGGGATTGATCGTAATACCGTTTTCGGATTAGTGGGTGAATCCGGATGCGGCAAGACCTCCCTGGCGCGCGCCGTGCTTTATCTCGATCCACCCACCTCCGGGGAAATCTGGTTTGACGGAACGTTGCTGGGAAGCCTTTCCGCCATCGAACTTAGACCATACAGAAAGCGGATGCAGATTGTTTTTCAAGATCCCGACAGTGCCTTGAATCCCAAGATGCGGATCCGGGACAGCCTGGCGGAAGGACTTCTGAATCGGAGAGTGCCTTCTCAGGAAAGAAGCAAGCGCATAAACCATCTTCTGGATTTGGTCGGCATTTCGACTCGCCATAAATCACGCTATCCGCATGAATTTTCGGGTGGCCAGAAACAACGCATTGTAATTGCGCGGGCGCTCACCATGGAGCCGGATTTCCTCATCCTGGATGAACCGGTTTCCAATCTTGATGTCTCCATTCAGGCCCAAATCATCAATTTGCTCCTTGATCTAAAACAGAAATTAGCCTTGACTTATCTTTTCATTTCGCATGATCTTAATCTGGTCGCCTATTTAAGTGATCAGATCGGCGTCATGTACCGGGGCAGATTGGTGGAACAGGCATCAACGGAAGCCATTATGCGCAATCCGCGCCATCCTTACACCTTAAAGCTTTTTTCGTCTGTCCCGGGGAAGCAATCCATCACCCAAAAGACAGATGATCATTTTGAGGGCTTGGCCGGGGAAAAAAGAGTTGCAGATTTGACTTCCGGCTGCCCCTATTTGAGTCGCTGCCGGCTTGAAAAATCGACTTGCCGCAAAACGGAACCTGAATTAAAGGAGATCGAAAAGGGGCATTTAGTGGCCTGTGTAAATACTTAGTTTGTAAAATTGTGTGTGGTTTACAATAATTAACGCTTAACAAAGGAAAGGAGAAAACCATGAAAAAAATCTCTAAATTAATGATTTGTTTGGCACTGGCCGTACTTTTAGGGGTGGCGGGGAATGCCGATCTTGTTTTGGCCAAACGGTTAAATTTTGCCCTCTCCGGGAATCCGGACACACTCGATCCGCACAAAACCTCCGGCACCTTGACTTTTCAAACCCTTAAAAGCGTATACGATACATTGGCAGAGCCGGATATGAGTGGCAAAATCATACCGGCGTTGGCTGAAAGTTGGGATGTGTCCGATGATGCACTGGCCTGGACTTTCCATCTTCGCAAAGGGATCGCTTTTCACAATGGCGATCCTCTAACCGCAAAGGATGTCAAAGCCACCTTCCAGCGGATCATGGATAAGGCCACCGCCTCTCCCAATGCAAAAGAATTTTCAGCGATTACGGCCATTGAAACCCCGGACGACAGTACCGTCATATTAAAACTGAAGGGTCCGCGGGCACCTCTTCTGGCGACGCTTGCGTCCGGATGGGGGGCCATATTGCCTAAACGGCTCATCGATAGTGGTCACGATTTTGCAGCCAAACCGGTTGGAACCGGACCATTCAAGCTAACCAAGTGGCTACGGGACAACCAGATTGTTCTCGAAAAAAATAATAACTACTGGATAAAGGGTTCCCCCAAACTGGATGAGATCATCATGCACATTATTCCGGAACGGGCCGTGCAGGTCCAGGGTCTCCTCTCCGGACAGGTCGATGTCAGCTACATCATCGATGTAGACGATCTTCCTCTTCTTGAAGCCAATCCGGATGTAAAGGTTGAACAAAAACTCAGCGCACTGATCATGGTCATGCCCATGAATTGCAAACATCCGGTGCTGAAAGACCTCCGCGTCCGACAGGCCATTACGCATGCCATCGACAAACAAAAAGTCCTCGATGTGGCTTACGGCGGCGGGAAACCCATCGGAACCTTTATGGATTACGGTAACGCCTACTACAAGGATTTTGCCCATCTCTACCCCTATAATCCGGAAAAGGCCAAAAAGCTTCTGGCCGATGCCGGGGTGGGAAAAGACACGACCTTTGAATTGGTCTTACCTCAAAATTATCCACCGCATGTTAAAGCGGGCGAAATGTATCAGAACATGCTGACCAAAGTCGGTCTGAATGTAAAAATCAAGCTGGTCGATTGGTCTACCTGGATCAGTGATGTTTACCGTGGTTCCAAATATGATCTGACCGCAATCGGGCATACCGGAAAACTCGATCCGGACGGAACCCTGGCCAAATACGGCACCGAAGCCCGATACGTAAAATGGGTAAATGCGCGTGCCGCCGAACTCATCAAAAAGGCCAAAACGTTATCCGGATTTGAAAACAGAAAAAAACTCTACGATGAAGTCCTTGAAATCATGGCCAAAGAAGCTCCGTTTATGTTTTTGGGTTCTTCATTTCGCCACGTTGCGTATCGCAAAAATATCTCCGAATTCCGCATGACACCCAAACTCGATACGTTTGATTTCAGATGGACATCAGTCAAGTAGCAACTTATGCGAAATAAGAATCGGACGATAGTATACTTTTCCATTTGCTATATTGTGATTTTGGGGGTTGCGGCCATCGCAGCCCCCTTGATTGCACCGCACAACCCCACCGCCCAAAACCTTGATGAACGCTTTGCCCCATCCAGCCGTACTCATTTTTTAGGGACTGATAATTTCGGGAGAGATATACTAAGCCGAACCATATACGGCTCCCGGTCCGCACTGTTGGTCGGGATCGTAGCCGTTTCCATTGCGGTTTCAATCGGTATGGTTGTCGGGCTGATTGCCGGTCTGGCAAACCGTTCCATCGACAATCTCCTCATGCTGCTGATGGACAGCCTGTTGTCTTTCCCCACCATTCTGCTTGCCATAACCGTGGTTTCATTTTTAGGTTATGGCCTGCTTCAGGTGATGCTGGCCATCGGTGTCATTTTTAGTCCTGTATTTGCCCGCCTGGTGCGTGCCGAAACCCTGGCCATTAAAACCGAATCGTATGTGGAAGCTTCGCGGGCGCTGGGCAGTCCCATCATTAAAACGGTTATTAAACACATCATCCCCAATTTGCTCGGCAAAGTTATTGTGCAATGCTCCATTACGTTTGCCCTAACAGTGGTCATTGAGGCCTCTCTGTCATACCTGGGGCTGGGGACGCAACCCCCTAATCCGAGTTGGGGACTCATGTTAAAGGATGCCCGCAATTATTTAGTCCAGGCACCCTGGATGGCCATCTACCCCGGTGTAGCGCTGGCCTTAACCGTTCTGAGTTTCAATATTCTGGGAGATACGATGTCGGAAAAGCTTAACCCAAAACTCTAAAATATTGAGGCCTGTTTTGCGCATCGGAATCCTGTCAGATATTCATGTCGACATCGACCATCCCACCCCTGAAGGGGTAATGGACGGGTTGAAGTCGGTAATCCAAAAAAACGCGGTCGATATCATGATTATGGCCGGGGATATCGCCAACGATTATCGTCTCACCCTAAACATTTTGAATGCACTTGAAGAACGCACTGGTGTGCAATGCCTCTTTGTGCCTGGAAATCATGATATCTGGAATGAAAGTCACCCTGAGAAGACGGCCTGGGAGATCTATGAGGCCTTAAAGGAGTTTCGCGGCAATCTCTGCAACGGTCCCGCCGCTTTGGCCAACGATTGGGTCGTCATTGGAGACATCGGCTGGTATGATTACTCTTTCGGCAACCGGGAATATAACAAGGCCCAATTTGACCGGATGCAAATCGATGATCGAATGTGGCAGGATAAGATAAAAGCCCGCTGGGATAAATCGACCATCGAAATGCATCATTACTTTTATCAAAAACTCGAAACGCAACTCCAATCCAATCGGGATAAAAAGATTATCCTGGTAACGCACGTATTGCCCTTAATCGACTTTACCGTGCAGCCACCTGGTCGTATGTGGGGGTACTTAAACGCCTTTCTCGGCAGTCAGCAATACGGCGAATTGGCCTTAAAATATTCGGTGGCCTATTCCATCTGCGGGCATGTCCATTACCGCAGGCAGTGCACCTATCAGAATTCGGTTTTTATCTGTAACTGCCTAAACTATGCCAGTCAGTGGATCGATAATGATGATCCGATCATTGAAATCGATCGCGCATTCAGATTCATTGATATTTCTTAAGGTGCCCACACGGTAATGTCAAAGTTCAACTATTTACATCATGTTATGGACCGGGGCATTGATGGAATAAAGATATTTAGCAATAGAAAAGATCGGGAGAAATTTCTTGAACGTCTGGCCGATCTTTTGCAGATGTCGCACACTTTCTCGGTATAAATGCTTCCGCTGTTAATCGGTTAACTGTCCCCCTTTATCGCCGCCTGGAAAATGCAGAAACGAAATGAATGGATGGTTGACAATCCCGATGCTGTGATTGCGATATGGGATGGTACACCAGGCGCGACTGCTACTACTATGGATTATGCCCGGAAGTTGGGGAGGTCGGTTTTGTTGATTGATCCTGGTGAACAGACAGAAAAATGGATTATAGATTAACCTGGCAGATAGGTTTGATTATTCAACGCGAATGACCAACGAACAGCTCATCGAAATCATCAAAAAGCTTCTTGAAACTGATTCGGATCTGGATTTCCTTTTCAAACTGTCAAATCTTGAACTTGAAACCCTTGTGGCAGCAATACGGGCTCGAATTGAACGTCCAGGATAGTTTTGGACTCGATTGATAGATGCATGTAATCGATGGTCGCGCCAATACTTGATTTGGTTTCTGATTGGTCATCAAATCTTCAAATTTTATCACCATCTAATCCCATTTTAATATAATACACTACAAAAAAATAATTCCATCGCAAGAATCGGATAGAACCATTGCTCGATTGGTACTATATTCATGCTAAAATTTGAAAAGGATCAATGATAATGGGATCAATAAAAACAAGCGCGTGGGCAATGCTAATATCGCTTTCAATCTGTTGGCGTAAAAGGAGAAAAAATGATGGACTTATCAAAAGAAACATTGTGGCAGGGGGTTTTGAAACGTGAAGGCCAGTACAATGGAATTTGCTTCTATGGGGTCATATCCACCTATATTTACTGTCGGTTTCATTGCCCCAGCAAAAGACCATCACGTGAAAATACAAGGTTTTTCTTTTCAAGGGAAGGCGCGGAAAAGGCTGGATTTAGACCCTGCAAACGCTGTCATCCAGACAAGGCCGAGGAGCCGGGCCTTGACAATATGGCTTCCAAAGTGCTTACGGTTTGCCGCTTTATTGAATCATGCGACTACATTCCGACACTTGAAGAACTTTCCCAACAGGTGCATTTAAGCCCTTTCCATCTGCAGCGTGTATTTAAAAAAGCCTTGGGAATAACTCCGAGAAATTACGCCGATACACTTCGCCAGCTGCGGTTTAAAAAGGCGCTGAATACTGGTGATGACATAGCTTTCGCAACGTACGATGCCGGGTATGGATCGAGCAGCCGGCTTTACGAAAAATCGAGCCGGTTTTTAGGTATGACGCCCAAAGCATATAAGAAGCATGGTAAAGGACAAAAGATTCATTATTCGGTCGTCCGGTGCCCTCTGGGTTTGCTTCTATTGGCGGCAACCGTAAAAGGTATCTGCGCCGTGAGAATAGGTGATTCCAAGAACGATCTGGTGGATGAGTTGACTAATGAATTTAAAAACGCAGACATTGAAGAAACTATCGCAGAACTATCTGAATGGTCGCAACTTCTTGTTGACTATATGACCGGAAGCACCCCGTGGCCAGAGCTTCCCTATGATGTCCGGGCTACGGCATTTCAGCGAAAAGTGTGGGATCATCTTCGAGCCATCCCGGAGGGGCAGACGATGCATTACAGCGAAATAGCATCTGCAATCGGTCGCCCAAAGGCGGCCCGGGCCGTTGCCCGTGCATGTGCAAGCAATCCAGTGGCCATTATTATACCATGTCACCGGGTGGTTCTCAAAGCCGGAGATGTCGGCGGATACCGCTGGGGGGTTGAACGAAAAAGTGCGTTGCTGGAAATGGAAGAACAAAAAATGCTTTGATAGTATGGAAGTTATTCCACCCCCTTTCCTTTTAACGCGATCTAAATATAGACTGTCTTCGATATTACAGGAGGAAAATTATGGTTAACTCCAGCTTCAGCGTGCCCGTTGAGAGGCGATACTTTGAAGATTACGTCGGTGGTTCGGTGCATGAATTTGGCCCTATCGCGGTCGAGCAAGGCCAGGTGATAACTTTCGCCCAACAATTCGATCCACAGGAGTTCCATACCGATCCGGAAGCCGCAAAAAATACCATGTTTGGAGGCCTAATCGCCAGTGGCTGGCAAACCGCCTGTCTTACAATGCGGCTTTTCATTGAGCATTACATCTCGAAAATCGCCAGTCTGGGCTCACCAGGTGTTGACGAATTACGCTGGAAAATACCTGTACGTCCCGGTGATGAATTGTCAATCCGTGTGACTGTTTTGGAAACAAAACGCTCAAAAACTAAACCGGATCGTGGAATCATACATTCTTTCATCGAAGTGATGAATCAGAACAAAGAGGTGGTTATGACCATGAAGCCTGTGAATCTTCTACTTTGTCGACAGCGTTCATGAAAAAAATGGCGTAACATACCCGATCGATAAAATCATACTTGCTGCGGGGAATTAATATGCAATATTTTAAAGAAGCAACAAGATAGATGGTCTCGTAAAAAGCCATGAATTCCACTATGGATGGCAAAGTAAAAAGGTTTATATACAAGGCGTAGCGTTTTTTCAGGAACGAGGCCATACATGTAGTATGCCGAGTTTCTGAAAAAATGTTACAACGCAGTAGATGGGACTTTTTACGACGCCATCAAGATAAGCATTTATAAAAAAATGAAAGGAAAATATGACAATGAAAACATACTTTAATCCCGGTTGTGCTTTAAGCATTTATAAACCCGAAATGGAAAATGAGATTATAAGTTTTTTGAACCAAAACTATAAAGAAACGGATATGCACAAAATATGTTGCCGCCATGAACCGCAGCTTGAAAAAGGGTCTTTGATAATAAATGTATGTGCGGGCTGTGATAGGCGGTTTAGGAGTCTGTATGAGGGAATATCAACAATATCTGTGTGGGAAATAATCGATGGTCTTGATTCGTTTGTATATCCCGATTATAAGGGTTTAAAAATGTCGGTACACGATGCTTGCCCTGTGCGTGAAAAACCGCAGGTTCATCAGGCTGTTCGCAATTTGCTTAAAAAAATGAATATTGAAGTTGTCGAAACAAAGTTTAGCGGTACACGCTCTGTATGCTGTGGTGATGATTTTTACCCGAAACTTCCCGTGGATAAGGTTCATAAGTTGATGAAAAAACGAGCTGATTCTATGCCTTGCGAGGATGTTTGCGTATATTGCGTTTCCTGCATTAAATCCTTACATATTGGAGGAAAGACACCAAGGCACTTAATTGATCTTTTAATGATTCAGCCTACTGACCCACAGATATATGATACAGTAAAATGGCATGAGCAATTACAGGAATACATTGATAACCACTGAGAGAGCAATATCTGCGGTGTCAGACAAATTAAAATTAGAGAAAAACCGCATAACCATGCGCTCACGTGGACGGGGTTAACGCCACGCCACTTAACTTATCGTTACATATACCTCCAACTTATCAAAGATTTGAGTAACCCTGTGATCTCTGTTCTGAAACCGACCATTTCGTTAACGATTACAGCACAAGTCAGAAACCAAAACCGCAATCCGCCCAGGTTCTGCTTACGATACGCATGTTTCAATCGTAATCAGATTCGCCAATATGCCACCAAATGCGAAATTATATCTAATAGTTCGCGTTCATTTATCGGATAGCAGCCCACCCCCTGCCATACCATTGATCAATGCTAAATCACGCCCAGATCATCAATCTCGAAGCCCGGATATCGATTTCAAGACGTTTCGGGAACTGGCCTCCATTTTGAAAACAAAGGTCCGGTCTTCATCCTTGACAACTATTTGAGGAAGGCATAGGGATCAAGTACGTTCAATATCAACCTGATCTTTGTATGAGGGGCATTATGGTACAGGCAATCCGCAAAATTCCCATTTCGCAGATTATACTCGATGAAACAATATATCCAAGATCAGGGATATCCCCAAAACGCGTCTCGATGTTTGCTGAAAATATCAGAGACGGATTTAAGATAGATCCCATTGAAGTGCAGGTTCATCCGGATGATGCTAATAAATACCGCATTCTTGATGGCGCCCATCGCTTGAATGCCTACAATGAAATTGGTGCAACCGAAATACCGGTCCACATTATTACGTTGGATGGTATCGATCCCCTTCTCTATGCGGCCCAGAAAGCCATAGGTCCCCTCCAGCTGACTGACGATGAGGCCAGAACAACTGCCCGCCGGGCATATGAAAACAATCCCCGCTTAACTTCTGTTGAAATCGGCCGGGCCATCGGGCGATCACGGCAGACAGTAGATATTTATGTTTCTGATTTGCGAGCGGTCACCGAGATGGAAATCGATATTAAGATCTTTCGCATGCACCGACTTTACATCCCTCAGGAGCGAATGGCGCACCGATTGGGTGTATTACAGCAGACTATTTCACTTCATTTACAAAAAATGCCAGAATTGGCAAAACTTGTAAATACCGATTTATTGAAAGGTTTCACAGTCCCCCAGGTCGCCGAAAAGCATGGTTGGACAGAACCGATGGTATGGTCTATTGCGCTGGAGGGAAAAGACGATCTTCTGAGATTCAAGTCACTTAAATGGGGTTTACTGACATGGGATGTATGGAACAGCAATGATTGTGACAAACGGTTCGGAGACGATTGGCCGGGTCGCATCCCGTCCCAAATGATCGCACATATCCTCTATTATTTTTCCGATCAGGGTGATCTTGTCTTTGATCCCATGGCAG
>CAZHAH010000146.1:0-3218 GCA_964530095.1 uncultured Desulfobacteraceae bacterium
CTTTGGTCAGAATACTACCTTAGAACGTAGAGGAAATAGCCTGGTAATCAACACATAGATCCGCTCGCCCTCTTCAACCACGTCTCCAAGGTTGATACCGACACGAAATTCCATCCTGCGGTTTTCAGGCAACTCAGCGTTCCTGATCCTGAGTTCCTCCTGGATTTCCACCGCACAACGCACCGCGTCCACAACACTGCCAAATTCCGCCAACAGATTATCTCCAGGCGAATCCACGACCCTACCCCGGTGTTTTTGAATAGTCGTGGACATCAGCTTCCGGTAGGTTGTCAAGGTGCGGATCGTTGCATCCTCATCCTCGCCCATCAGACGACTGTATTCTTGAACATCCGCACTTAAAATTGCACAGAGTTTACGCTTAAAATTCTCTTCAGCCATGGGATCACCCCCCGCGTAAAGGTTTTTAAACAGAAAAAACTCGGGAACAAATTGGTTCAGTGGAATACAAAATGAGATGTCAGATCCGGCTCAATTCCGAGAATGAAACGTGCCTTCAGATCAGTTTGAGAATGAGATGTAAAAGGAGATTTTAGCCCTATATATCATTTTGTTGTGTGAGGTCAACTTATATTAATGGTCTTGATGATTTTGGAATATATTGGATTTATTACCGATAGTGCCGATTTAATAAAGCATGGCTTGGCACGATTTCATCATGGCTTGATTGAATTAGATTGAGCGGCACTTTTGCCCTAAAAACCAAATATCAGCCATGTGCATAAATTGAGAATACCCCAAAAAAACGAACTTTCAGAATGTTGTGTGATCTCTCAACAACCAATCCGCTGCCGAATTATTTTCGCTTTTGATTACCGTTTCAAACCTTTATCTTCGGCATTTTTAAGGTTACATTCATTAAGGATAATCAGACGACGTTAGGATTCTCCGAAATTTTCCACCCGGTTCCGAATAGCTGCGACAAGATTCTCAAGTTCAGAATTTGACAGCTTGGAAAGAAAATCCAGATTGGCATCAGTTTCAAGAAGCTTTTTGGCTATTTCGATGAGCTGTTCTTTGGTCATTTGCTTGAAATCCGAACTATTTTTTGCCCTATCTAAAATAATTCCCTCTGGAACTTCTATCAAGCAATAGGGCGTCACATTTTTTTGGAGGTATACATTGCTAATAAGGATTTCAAAACAGTCTGTTGAGCGGGCTTCATTTTTCCAAATTCAACTGTCTGTCTCCTCCGAGGAAGGTCATTGCCGCTATCCATCTTCACTGGGGAATCTGAAACAATCTTACACGGCACACATTTTAAATAAAATGTTTCATTGTTTAAAAAGATATCAATTGTGGCAGAATCTTCTGGTGACTCTCCACATGGAATATACCAAAATGATAGCCCTTTTCGATCGATACATTCAATTTGCCCTATTGTTGTGCTTGAATTTATTGCAACAAAGGCGCCTTGTTTGACCTTAAAACGAAATTGCTTTTGACGGTAGACTTGCTCCTTCATAAAAAGTCACTCATAGAGACAAGACAATGCATAGTTAAAGAGGCGATTGTTGCAGGAACCATCCCTTTAATCGGAAGGATGTAGGAATTGGAGGTACCCATAAGATGAAGATCCAAGAGGCTTTCCTGCGCTAATACAGATACAAACAAATACGAATAAAAGAAAGCCTATAAATTCACCCATAAAATGCCTATATAAAATGGGGGTTACTGGAAGGATAATAGGTATGATGACACGAAGGACAAAATGAAAAGCTGTTGTTTTCTGCTGCAAGAATGGAATAAACTTTCATTCTGTGCAAAATATATGGAAGAATGGAAACTTTAATTCGGCGATTAAAACCCGTTTCATTTTTCGGAAAGGACAACACCATGGCGACTGTCAGGCTCATTGAATACGAAGAGGCGAGCCCGGAGGTGCGTGAGGTTTACGATGATATCATGACCACGCGGGGAATCGATTGGATCAACAATTTCTGGAAAGCGGTGGCCGTTCAACCGGAACTTTTGCAACGCATCTGGGAAGGGGTTAAATCGGTCATGTCTCCGGGGGCACTTGACCCGCTGATCAAAGAGATGATCTATGTTGCGGTAAGTGTAACAAAAGGTTGCGAGTATTGCATCAACAGCCATACCGCATCAGCCAGGAATAAAGGCATGACCGATGAGATGCTCGCCGAATTGATGGCTGTGGTGGGCATGGCCAACCAGACCAATGCGCTGGCGACCGGCTTCCAGGTGGAACTCGACGAAGTTTTTCAAAACGGCGGGCGCCAATCCTCTTTAAAATCCGAATAAAATCGGCGCCTTTTCTTAGAACTGACATTTTCAACCGTCGAAGAATGCGCCCCGTTATTGCGGCTCATCAATGATGGCCACAGCCCTGGTCCATCCGGCAGAGGCTTTTCGAATTTTGACAGGAAAGCACGAAACCATAAAACCGCTTGCCGGCAACGTCTCAAGGTTATGTAATTTTTCCAAATGGCAATAGCCGATAACCCTGCCTGCTTTGTGCCCTTCCCATATGAGGGCTGAGTCCTTGGTTTGGCTGTATTTTTTGGCCGTATGGACAAACGGTGCATCCCAACTCCATGCATCGGTTCCCGTCAGACGCACACCATTTTCGAGCAAATGCATTGTTGCCTCATATCCCATTCCACACCCGGCTGAAACATAATCTTCAAAACCGTAACGGCTGCCGGCACGCGTATTAATGAGCACAATATCGAGTGGACTTAATTGATAATTTATTCTTTGCAGCTCCTTTTCCACATCGGATGCGGTGGCAACATAACCATCTTCGAAATGCCTGAAATCGAGTTTGACACCATTTTGAAGACACCAGTCTAAAGGTACCTCATCAATCGTTATCGCTCTCTCGCCCTAATTCATTGTTGGATGGAAGTGATAAGGTGCATCCAAATGGGTCCCATTATGCGTCATCAGTTCAGCTTTTTCGACGGCCCAAGCTTCACCATCCGGGAGATCTTCCTTTTTCAAGCCAGGAAAAAAAGGTTTCATTTGGGAAAACGTATCGTTATGTCCCATGTATGTAATTTTAGGGCGGAACCCTTCCGGATCTGAAGCGACATCATTTTCCAAACATATCGAAAGATCAATAATTGTCCTTGGCATAATCGACTCCTTTTTTAAAGATCAACACGGATACAGCACTAAAATCCCAAATCCCAAGCACCAAATTACAAATAAATCACAAATTACAAATCCGAATGACC
>CAZHAH010000146.1:3228-15940 GCA_964530095.1 uncultured Desulfobacteraceae bacterium
AAACTATTTAATTATTCCCGTGCTGATGAAAAAATCTTTTTCAATTGGAATGTTCTTTCTTCAAGATCATAACCGGGTTTGTTATTTGATATTTTGGTCATTGGTATTTGTTTGTTATTTGGAATTTGTTATTTGGAATTTCCACTGTTCGATGTTGGATGTTCATTTTTTAAGGAAAGATTCCATAGCCTTTCAGAGCGAGATAATTTTTGCCCTCAACGGTTCTATTATCGTCTGGGCCTGTTTTACGATACGTTCGATAAGTTCTTTGCAGGAGGGGATGTCGTTGATCATCCCGGCAACCTGCCCGCAGGCAAGAGAACCCTCCTCCAAGTCACCCTCTTCAAACGCCTTCTTGAACCTCCCTTCAGCGTAGTTCATTATCTCCCATGGAGAGGCATTGCGTTTTTTCATATCCAGCAGTCGTTGGGAAAACTTGTTCTTTAACACCCGGCAGCGAACTCCGGTTAGATTATCGGTGATCACCGTTTCTTCTTCGCTTGAACGAACAATCCATTCCTTGGCATGATGAGGAATAGGGCATTCCCGGGTCGCAATAAACCGGCTCCCCATGGAAATTCCTTCGGCTCCCAGCGCCAGGGCAGCAACAAGTCCCCGCCCATCACCAAACCCGCCGGCGGCCACAACCGGTATCTTAAGCTTTTCGGCGACTAAGGGTATCAGCAATGAACTGGCAACAAATCCGGAATGACCACCGCCTTCCGTTCCTTGAACGATAATCGCGTCAGCACCGTCTTGTTCCGCTTTAACCGCATGCTTTACGGCTCCCATGGTAGGCAGGTTTATTATATTGTGAGGTTTGGTCCTTTCGATGATTCTGTGCGGGTTGCCTTTGCCGTAACTGGCTACAGCCACTCGCTCTTCGATTATAATGTCTAATAATTGCTCTAAATCCGGATTTTCGGGAATAAAATTGACTCCAAAGGGTTTTTGGGTAAGCTTCTTCACCTCTCTGATGTTTGTCCTGAGCGCTTCAGGTTTCATAAAGCCGGAGCCCAGGATGCCAAGACCGCCGGCATTGGAAACCGTAGCGACCAACGGAGGATAAGACACCCAGGCCATCGCTCCTTGAATGATAGGATATTTAATCCTTAAGAGTTCTGATATTCGTGTTTTCATAAATAAGACTCACTAGCCGTTCAAGGGTTCAAAGGTTCAGGGTTCAAAGGTTATCGTCTGCTGGTGTCCCTAATACCCCTTTTGGGTGGAACTTAGAATTGTTTCTTTTACCCATTTAGTTAAACATGGCATTTGCCCCTATTAACGCATCGTATTTTTGTTAGTAGCCAGTTGGTGTTCCTAAACGTGAAACGTGAAATTGTGAACACTTACGGTTTTTTATTTTAGTTACGTGGTTATTTCAATATTAATCTGGAGCAGACAAACAGCGGCGATTAAATACCTTAATCGTGCAATAGTCAGGAAATAAATAGGCTTTTGGTCGATTTCGCTATTATTTCCTAACAACCCACTTTATCATTAGGGAGGTTTTTGTTAAAAAGCGAGTGGTTAAAACGAATGCTCTAAATCGATGTCGTCAAAAACTTGTGAGGTGATTTATGAAAGCGAATCTGATTTATATGACCGCAGGAAGCAAAGAGGAAGCCCGAACCATCGGGAAAGAGCTGGTGACGTCCCGGCTGGTGGCCTGTGTCAACATTGTCGATCACATGAATTCCTTCTACATGTGGGAAGGCGAACTTCAGGATGATAATGAAGTCATCATGATCGCCAAAACCACCGAGGAGCGGGTGGCCGATGTGGTGCAAAAAATAAAGGCGATGCACAGCTATGATTGTCCCTGCGTGGTCAGTTTGCCGATTTTAGGCGGAAATTCCGCATACTTAAGCTGGATTGAAGAAGAAGTCGAATAATGAAAAGCATGAAAATCTCAAGCACCAAAATACAAATTTCAAACAAATTCCAATGACCGAAATCTCAAATAACAAACCAGTATTAGTTCAGGTCATTCGGATTTGGAATTTGGGATTTATTTGGAGTTTGATGCTTGGAATTTGAGGTTTATTTGAGATGGGGATCACGCAAACCCTTTTTGTAGATTTTCCCGGATCCGGTGCGGGGCAGGGCGTCAAGGAAGTCAATACTCTTGGGGGCCTTATAATGGGCTAAGTTTTCCTTGCAAAAGGCAATGATGTCCGCCGCATTCACCCGATGCCCTTCTTTTAAAACCACAAAGGCTTTCACCGCCTCGCCCCAGTGCGAATCGGGTATGCCGATAACTGCGGCTTCCAGAATGTCGGAGTGCATATAAAGGATATTTTCCACCTCCGTTGAATAAACGTTCTCCCCTCCGGTGATGATCATATCCTTTTTGCGGTCTACGATGGTTACGTAATTTTCTGCATTGATTACCGCCAGATCGCCGGTATACAGCCATCCGTCTTTAAAGGCGTTTGCGGTTTCTTCGGGCAGATTCCAGTAACCGGGGGAGACGATATCGCCCTTGACGATGATTTCACCCACCTGCCGATTGTCCGTGATTACGTCTTTTCCCTCCTCATCCACCACTTTAAGGCTGACATTGATAAATTCGCGGCCGGTGCTGGCCTTGAATTTGAGCTGTTCTTCCCACGGAAGGTCCTTAAGATGTTCTTTTAATATCGAAAGCGTTAAATAAGGACTGGTTTCGGTCATGCCGTATGTCTGGATGTAATCGCATTTGAAGGCCTCGATGATCTTGCGCACGGTTTCGGGTGCAATGGGAGCCCCCCCGCTTAAGATGACACGCAAGCTCGAATAATCATAGCGATCGATGTGGGGGTGATTGACCATCATGTTCAACATGGTGGGGATCAGATTGGAGAGCGTGATTTTTTCCGCCTCGATCAGCTGCAACGTCTTTTCGGGTTCGAAGGTGGGGATGATGGCATGTTTGCCACCGACCCAGGTGATGGCAAAAGTGGCCCAGGCATCGGCCAGGTGGAAAAGCGGGGCCACATGAAACCAGTGGTCCCTGTCGGTTAGGTTAAATTCGGCGATGGTCCCCAGAGCGTGGCTTTTTACGTTTTTATGCGTCAGCATAACACCTTTGGGACGTCCGGTGGTGCCGCTGGTATAATACAAATGGGCGACATCGTTATCGTCAATGTCCAACGGCGGGGGTGGCGTCTCGATTTGTGCGGAGAGAAGGGACTCATATTCAAGCTCCCGGGGGAAGGTGGTCTCAATGTCGGGCTGAGTCCAGATGATTTTCTCCAGATCGGGAACCGTTTCATGCAAACCGCTGGTTTTGTCGTGGAACCCGCACTGGGCAATGAGAATACGTGTCTGGCTGTCGTTTAGGATCAGAGCGATTTCAGAAGGTGCGAGTCTGAAATTCAAAGGAACCAAAATCAATCCCAGATGAGCAGCGGCCAAATAGGTTTCCAGAAAGATATGACAGTTTTCGTGTAAAACAGCCACCCGATCTCCCCGCGCGAGTCCGATTTGTCGCAGGCCATGGGCCAACTGCCATACACGCCGAGCCAGCTGTTGGTAGTCAAGGCGAAGATGGCCGCAGACCACCGCTTCCCTGTACGGAAAGAGTTTGAGCGCTTTAGGAAGAAGCTCATTCAGCGGCATCGGTTGATTTTTCCTCGGATTTTGAGGTCTCCGACTTTGGCAGCATTTCCCTGGCGGCTTCCTTTATGCGATCCAACTGCGAGGTTGCCAGGAGAAACGGATAGGGGTTGGCGGATGAGATCCCGGGATAGTTGCCGGCTTTGGGATCGATTTTGTCAAAAAAAGAAAGGCTGTGTTCTTTTTTTTCAATGAAATTGATCTGATAGACAGGCTTTTGGAAGTCCGATTTTTCTTTTTGATCGATATACTTGTCGCACGAAAACCGGGAGAAGAGAGCCAGGAACGCTTCAAGCTTGCCCGAATCGATGGATTGGCCTGTTTTTGTCTCCCACTGGGCTTTTGGCTCTTTATCTTTTGAATCCGACTTTTCAGGCTCAGATTTCAGTTTGCGGATAAACGTCGTTTGGCCTTCCTCGGTGATTATTATTTCGTTCAGATCGCCGACATTGACCGAAAATACCAGTTTATCGCGCAGGGCATCCACGCTTTGATCAAAATTGGATCGAAAATTGCCCCGCGCGTGGTATACGTTGGAATCGTTGGGCAACGTTACGTATGTATGCTGAAAAGTCGCCGCAGATTTGCCGATATTAACCTCCCGGCTGGACGTGCTGCCGGCCCACGCCTTGACGGTGATCTTTTTTTCCGGGTTCAGGTCGTAGCGTAGATAATTCTTTGATTCCGAAACCATTGCCGTTACCTTCAGCCCTTCGAGCGCTGCCAGCATGGGGGTTATCTTTTCGGAGTCGGCCGGATAATCATGAGGGGCAATATACCAGGCATTGTCCTTTTTATTCAAGACGATGTCTTTGCCCGATTGGGTTAGCTCCAGTTTTGAGATTTGATTCTTCTCGATTTTAGCAAGGTCCGGCAGCTGATATTGGGTCCGGTCACGGTTTTTAAAAAATAAATAACCGGCCAATGCGACGATAATGATCGCCAGAATGAAAAATTCTTTTTTTAACTTCATAACCGCTTTACTCCTGAAACATCATCTGAATCTGCTTTTTACGCGAGTGGCGACGGAACCATATAAACAATCCAAAAAAGACAACGAATATGGGAAGGCCGGCGATGTTGAAGGCCTTGATGAAGGTTTTGACTGCCGCGCTGGTTTCGAACAAAGGATTGAAGCGCTGAATTTTGCTGCGCATGACCGCCATGTCTTCATGTGCATTCAACGCATCCATGACATTCATAACAAACATTCCGTTGGGACTTCTGCCTTCGGGGTCCAGGATGCGGTCTTTCAGGATCTCCGAGGAGCCCACAATCAGAATTTGAGCCGGCTTCCCCTTGGATAGAAACGTCCCTTCGCCGGTAACTTGGGATGTGTCCTGGGATGTTTTCAGGTCGGCCGGTTTGGATGTTTTGGGTGGCGCATCTTTGTCGTTTGAGTCTTTATCTTCGACCTCTTTTACCGGAATCGGTTTCCCGTCGAAAAAGCTGGGGAACTCGCCTTTGATCAAATAAGCCAGGGGAAAACTCTGTAGTTCGGCTTCAGGAGGGGATGGCCCCATGAGGAGTGGATTCAGGTTGATGTTTTTGCGCATTTCCCATGATTTTTTAGATGAAGCAATCAATTTGATGGCTTTCAGTTTGTTTTCGGATATCCGCTGGGCATCTAATTCCAAAGGCGACATTTTGAAGGTGATAAGCCCTTTGATATTTTTCATGAATTCAAGATCGTGATTGATGTTGGTGCTTTTAATGATCGGTGCAAAGAAAAGCTTCCTTTGTCCGCCGCCCATTACCTGGGGGAGTCTCTGAACGTGACTGTTTTGGTCCAGAACAATCGATTTTTTAATACGTATGCCGTAATGCTCAAGGAGCTTTTCAAGACCGGTGTCAAGCGGCACGTACACAGGGCCGCGATTGAATCCCGCTGGCTGCCCCTGACCGGGAGAAATTTCGTTAAAGGCATCCACAAACAGCGCCAGATTGGTTCCGCGCATCAGGGCCTGATCAATCTGATACAGTTGATAATCGGTGAATTTCTCGGTAGGACGGGCGATAACAAGGCAATTAAGGCTTGCGGGGATCGAAACTTGTTTAAGATTAAGCGGTTTCAAGGTGTAGTTGCGGGAAACAAGCGTGGCGAAGCTTGAAAGCGCTTCCGGATTCTGTTGGCCCATGAGCGGGCTGCGGCCGGCCGGCAGAGTGCCGTGATCAGCCAAATAGCCGAGGTCCTCATTGATGTCGATCAAGGCTTCAAGATTTTCTTGAAGCAGTTCTTCCAATTGCTCGGGATCGACAAGGTTATATTGCGTTCCCAGAATCGGGATTCGAATCACCTCCAACAAGCGTATTTCCTGCACTTTGTCCCCATAGGTCATCACCAGTCCGATGACACCTTTACCGGCAGGTACTTTTCCATCCGAAAGCGCCGGCCAGCTAAGCGTCATGATATTGTACTGGGGCACCTTGGCCTGGGCTTCTTTGTCGGTGCTCGGATCGAGGTAATGGTATTGCAGCTTGCCATAGGTAGATTGATTAAGTTTGGCAATGATTTGCTTTAATTTTTCGGGATATGCATGCAGCGCCTTTAAACCGATGACGGGTGCGACTTGCTTCAAAGATGAAGACAGAAAGAGTTCGATGCGAATCTTCCGGGGCAGGCTCAAAAAGGCGCTGACCTTGTTGTTCAGTTTTTGGATGGCCGACGTCAGACGGTATTCCAGGCCTTCGATGGAGGTAATGGTCGGAATTCGCTCCACCATATCTCCGTGAATCAGAACGAGACCCATGTAAGCCTTCTTGAATTTAACTTCGTCTTGTTCAAACGCCTGGATCTGAATGGGTTGGATTCCGTAATTGCGGGCCAGTTTTTGATTTTCATTTGTCGATATACCCATCCCATCGGTATCGGGGCTGACATTGTAAAAACGGTAATTAAAAAATCGGGTGGCATGCAGCGCGTATTCTTCGAGCAGGTCATGCAGGTATCGTTCCGTATTGTTATACGGGGCGGGAAGATTTTTAGTGAAAAACACATTAATGGAGAGTGGCTCGGAGAGGGTCGCCACAACTTTTTTGCTGGCCTCGGAGATGGAATACATTTGATTATCTGTCAGATCGGCCCTGAAAAAGAGGGTAGTCCCCGCCAGATTGAGCAAAATGATGATGAACAGATAAATTGCAAATTTAGCATACCGGGTGTATTTGTCCTTGCCGGGCATAAATACTCCTTACTTTTTTTCTTGAATTGCCAAATAGGTCCCATAGAGACTGATAAAGATAATACTGAAAAAATAAAGTATATCGCGGGAATCGATAATTCCCTTGGCGATGTTTTGAAAGTGAAGCGCGGCTCCCAGATTCCCCAACACGCTCAAGAGCCACCGCGGCACGAAGAAAAGCATCTGCTCAAGCAATGTCAGGGTAAAGCAGATGATCATGCCGACGATGAAAGCAATGATCTGGTTGCGGGTTAGGGAGGAGGCCAAGAGTCCGATGGCGGTAAATGCTGCAGCCAGCAAGACAGCACCGATATATCCGCCGAACACCGGGCCCCAATCGAGTTGGCCCAAAAAGGAAATAAAAAGCGGATAAGCGATTGTCGGAATTAATGCGACGCCCATAAATATAACGCCGGCCAGAAATTTGCCCAGGATGATGTCGGTGGTGGAGAGGGGGAGGGTAAATAAAATCTCGTATGATCCTACCTGGCGCTCCTCGGCGAAAAGCCGCATGGTGATGGCGGGAATGACAAACGAAAACGTTATCGGCAGAAGAGTGAAAAAATTCCGCAGATCGGCTTGGTTGTAAAGAAAAAAGGTGGCAAAGAAAAACCATCCGGTCACGAGCAAAAAGATCGAAATGACGATATAGGCGATGGGAGACATGAAGTAGTCTTTTAATTCCTTGCTGAGGATGGCCATTATCTGCTGCATATTAACTCTCCTTGGTCAACTCCCGGAAAATCTTTTCAAGGGTTTTGGTTTCCTGGTAAAGCTCGAGTATAACCCACTCGGTTTGTTTGACAGACTGATAGAGCCGTTCCCTGGGGTCATCTTTGGACTTGCAGTTGAGTTTGAGGTTGAGTATCTCATCTTCGAATTCACCCTCCGCACTTATTTCCTCAACCCCGGCGATCTCCTTTAAGTGGCGCGTTACCTCCAGATAATCGGCATTTCGCAATGATAGATGAATGACATACTCCTGGTCGGCTGATTGCTTCAGTATTTCGGTTTGGCCGTCGGCCACGATTTTGCCGCGATTGATGATGACAATGCGATCGCAGGTGGCTTCCGCTTCGCTGAGGATATGGGTTGAGAGAATGACGGTTTTTTCTTTGCCGATCTGTTTGATGATATCCTTGATTTCCAGCCTCTGGTTGGGATCGAGTCCGGAGGTCGGTTCATCAAGTATTAAAATGTCGGGATCGTGCAACATGGCGTGAGCTAAACCGACCCGCTGCTTCAAGCCCCGGGAGAGTTCGCCGATACCCATGTGCATGATCTGGCGTAACCCGCATAAGTGCGACATCTCCCTAATGCGGGAGATCCGAACATCATCCGTTAATCCCCGAACGGAGGCCACGTAATTGAGATAATCGTAAACCAGCATCCCCTGATACAGCGGTGCAAACTCGGGCAGATATCCCATCATTTTCTTGATGGCGAGGGGATTTTCATCAATGTCGTAATCGAGTACCTGAATCGTTCCGGAACTTGGGAACAGATAACCGGTCAGCATCCGCAGGGTGGTGGTTTTCCCGGCCCCGTTAGGTCCCAGGAGACCTAAAATTTCCCCTTTTTTGATGTCAAAGCTGATCCGGTCTACCGCACAGAAGTCATCATAATATTTGGTTAGGTTTTCAACGTGAATCATGGGTGCCTCATCTCCCTCAAATTGTTACACATTTGGAAATGAATCGTTCAAACGTCCAGGCACAATTTGGGCGTTTGTTAATTTTAAAGGGGTCTTTTATATGAACAGGGGGGGATTATGCAAGAAAAAAGAAAGGACCTCCAGTTCATAATCTGTGCCGCGGCCACAGTGAGTTTAAATCTCTTGCTTCTGTTTTTGCCGTTTTCGATAATCGGCCATTTCACGAACATTTTCACGGCGTATCGAAATAAAGTTTTCGGTCATATGGAAGGCCTCATCATCCGTAAACTGTCGCGGCGGATGTTTGCAAAAATAGGCTGAAGGTGCTTCCAAAACACCCCCTTGACCGCGATCCAGAGCCAATTTGGCACAGCGAATTGAATCGATGGCGACACCGGCTGAGTTCGGAGAGTCTTCAACCGAGAGGCGAAGTTCCAACTCCATCGGGACATCACCAAAAAGTTTGCCTTCCATGCGGATAAAGCAGACTTTGTTGTCTTTCTGCCATGGGACATAATCGCTGGGTCCGATATGGATATCTTCATTTTCGAGCCGGCGAGCCGTGACCGACTGGACGGCTTCGGTTTTGGATTTCTTTTTGGAAACCAGGCGGTGGCGGTTGCGCATATTTAAAAAATCCGTATTCCCGCCGGTGTTTAGCTGGTAGGTGCGCTCTAGCTTGACGCCGCGTTTTTTAAAAAGATCGGTCAAAGCGCGGTGAGTGATCGTGGCACCGAGCTGTGACTTGAGGTCGTCTCCGATCAGCGGGAGATTGTTTTCCTCAAAACGTGTGGCCCATTCCGGATTGCTGGCAATAAAGACCGGGATGTTGTTTACAAATCCAATTCCCGCATCGAGAGCGCATTCTGCATAGAAGCGCGTGGCCGCTTCCGAACCCACGGGCAAGTAATTGAGAAGGACATCGGCGCCTGTAATTTTTAATCTCTGAACGACTTTCGATTTGTCAGGTTCAGATTGGGTGGAAGGAACAAAAGTGTATTTATCTTCATAGTCTTTCATGTGGTCGGACAAACTGTCCAATATGCACCCCATCTGAACCTCAACCCCGGAATGCGGGAGATCCTTAAAAAAGAGGGCCGTGCAGTTTGGTTTGGACAAAATGGCGTCGTTGACATCCTGGCCGACTTTACGCTTATCAATATCAAATGCCGCCACGACTTCAATGTCACCGGGCCGGTATCCACCGATTTCCCAGTGCATCAGGCCGGTGGCGGTTTCCGGATTCTTCCCGGCATAATAGTAGATTCCCTGAATCAAAGAACAAGCGCAATTACCTAAACCTGCAATGGCGATTTTTATTTTACCCATCGCTGTATTATCTCCTTTAAGCCTATTAATAAATGTGGATTTTTTTTCGTTGGGCAAGGCCACACAAGGGTTTGTGGGGAACGCACTCTATGTACGTCGCACCCGGAGACCTGCGGAGAACGCTGTCCAGCGGAAAAAAGACCATTTATGGACGGACACTACTTAAATATTATGAATATAGGAACAGAATGATGATTGCAAATCCTTAATATCATTTTTTTAAATTTTAGCTGAAAAAATATGGGGAATTCCTTTTAAATTGACCTTTGCCAGATTCTCTGACAAACTAAATTAAACACTTTTACTAAGCGCATAAGCCATTTATCATATGGAAAAAATCCAGTCTGAAACCTATGATCAATTTATCAAAGGCCTCATGGACATCAGCCGGGCCATTACTTCAGATTTGTATATTGAAGAAATCCTTAAATTAATCGTCATGGTGACGGCCAAGGTAACCGGGGTCGAGATCTGTTCATTATGGTTGACGGACGAAAGTGTTACGCCGCCGAAATTACGATTAAAAGCCACCCAGGCTATCGACCCGGATTATCTGCAGGATCGCTCCCTCAATATGGATGAGGGCGTGGTGGGATACGTGGCGACCCATAAAAAGCCGCTGATTTTAAAAGACGTGATAACGGAAGAGCGGTTTAAAGAAAAAAAAATGGCTCAAAAACTCGGCCTGATATCCATGGTCAGTGTTCCCCTTGAGGTAAAGGATCATGAGGTGATCGGTGTATTGAATTGCTTTACGTCGGAAGAACATGCCTTTTCAGAAACCGAAGTCAATTTAATTACCACCGTGGCCAACCAGGCGGCCGTTGCCATACTCAATACGGAATTGATGGTTAAAACAAAGGTGATTCAGGAAGAGCTTGAAACCCGCAAAATGGTGGAGCGGGCAAAAGAAGTTCTCATGAAACGTCATAACAAAAACGGCGAAGAGGCCTATCAATGGATTCGAAAACGGAGTATGGACATGCGTAAAACGATTCGATTTGTGGCCGAGGCGATACTGTTTTCGGAAGAACTAGACCCCTAAAATAATCATGTTCATATTTTGCCAAATACCAGTCCACCATCACTAATTTCTTCAATAGTTACTTTAATAAAATTGTTTTTCAAAGCAATATTTCCTTCGATTATGACTGGGATATAGTTGCTGGTCATTCCTTTAAGATGCTTGGATTTAGGACCTTTTTGTCCTTCGACGAGAATCTCCATCTTTGCACCGACAAATTTGCGATAAAAAGCATCCTTTTTAAGGCTCCCGAGGCGAATCATTTTTCGGCTACGGGCTTTTTTGACGTCGGAGGCGATCTGTCCGGGGTAACGGCTGGCTGGGGTTTGTTTGCGAAGTGAGAAGGGAAAAACGTGCAGATAGGTGAGCGGGAGATCTTCAATCAGTCGCAACGTGTTTTCAAAAGCTGTCTCATCTTCACCCGGAAATCCGATCAGCACGTCAACCCCGATCGCGGCATCGGGAATTTTGCGATGAATCGCTTCAATGCGCTCCCGGAAGAGAACCGTGGAATAGGGACGCTGCATCCGTTTCAAGATTGAGTCATCCCCGCTTTGAAGGGGAAGATGGAAGTGACGGCAAAATTCAGTTGCCCGGGGAGCGCTTTGAGCAACCAGATCGATGATTTCATCGGTTACCTCGTTGGGTTCGATAGAACTGAGACGAACGCGTTCGATAAGGTTAACATCACGAATTTGCTTGAGAAGTTCTGCGAGGTTCGAAGTCGGAACCAAATCCAGACCATATGTGCCGAGGTGAACACCCGAAAGTACCAATTCACGAAATCCGGCGCGTTTGAAGCAGTCGATATTGCCCAGCACTCTTTCTAAGGGCATACTCCTGCTTCTTCCTCTGGCATAAGGAACGACACAATACGTACAGAAAGTGTCGCAGCCATCTTGAATCTTCAATACCGGACGGGTTCGATTTCCTCCTGCCGGTGTATCAGGAAATCTCCATTCGAATTCCTCCCAAGCCGGTTTCGACTCTGAAACGGTTGCCGCTGATGCGATGCGGTGCGGTATGGTCATCTTATGGAGATTGCCGATAATTTCGCTTACACCGTCTATCTGCCTGAATTGCTCCGGTTCGGTTTGGGCATGACATCCGGTGACGATAATACGCGCATGCGGATTTGATCGAACCGCCTGCCGCACAGCCTGGCGGGATTGCATGGATGCTTTTTGAGTAACCGTGCAGGTATTGATTATGCAGATATCGTTTTCGGGGGGGGAAGTGTCGGTTTCAGCTTGCGTTTCCTGCAAACCAGCACTTTTCAACACTTGGGCAATCGTGGCCGATTCGCACTGATTAACTCTGCATCCCAGAGTGGTGATAACAAACTTTTTCATTCAAAAAAAGCATTGGATACGGGGCGAACCGTCATTGCTCGGGTAGGGCAGGCCGATACGCAAATCTCGCAGATACTGCATTTTTTTTGAAAAAAATCAACGCTCATTTCAGGCCGTTTGATTGACAGGGCGCCGGTAGGACAGACGGCGATGCATGCGCCGCAGTGGGTGCATCTATTATTGATCCTTTTCACCTCCTGGGAGGCGTTCTGAACTTTGACCCCCTGCTGTTTGAGATAGGCGACACCGTCCGAGAAATTTTTACGTGAACCCGAAAGGTCCATAACCATAACACCTTCTTTGCGGGGAAGTATGGTCGCATTGAGGATGTTAAAGATCAGATCATAGTCTCGGGCAAGGTGGCACACGATCGGTTGTTGGACCGCCGTTTTCGGAAAACGAAGCAGTAGTATTTTGGAATACATTTAAAACCTCCAAAAAAGACTTTATTTTTTATTATAAAAAAACTATCCTAATCCTTAACTGCATCACATGTCAACTGTAAGTATCAGGACGGCACGGTGAATTTGTTCTAATAGCGTAAGCTGCTGGCACAGGAGTTTTTGGTCAT
>CAZHAH010000147.1:0-15797 GCA_964530095.1 uncultured Desulfobacteraceae bacterium
GTTTTCCGACTTTTTACGAAACCATCAATATTGAGAATTTAAAATATCAACCGACCAACCGAATTCCGGATTGTGCCTAATGCTTTCTGTGTGACCCCTGAAACGTCTGAAATTTAGTGATATTCAAACCGTATCTTCAAAGATACCGTAGAAACTTCGATCGAGAATAACAATAATGGCAAAATAACCAAAACCATACCCTATAGTTGATTATTAAATGGTGCCCATCCACGACTAAATAATGGCACTCTAAAGTGTCCAATTCAGAAATGCCGATTTTTTGTGTTGTACAAGGCCGCACAAGGGTTTGCGGTCCCCGCAAGGCGGGACAGGAAGGCGTACTCAGTGTGCGTCGCAACCGGCACCTATGAAGGACGAAGTCCTTCGGCATCCCGCGGAGAACGCGGTACAACGCCAACTATGAAGAACGAAGTTCTTCGGCAAAAAAACCATTTGTGGATGGACACTATCTACGAGAGGTTCTCTGCCGCACTCTGCTTGATGCGGTCCAATTCACGGTCTATTTCCGCATCCAGCGCCAAAGGTTCATGCGACGCCAGAATCTGATCCACCATGTCCCGCGTTTCTTCTACAAGGTCCGGCTTTCCGGCAGCCTCCCATTCTTCAAAGGAAGCATTTATGCCCAGTTTTTCGATATACCAGTCGTCGCTGCGAACCGCACGCGCCGTTGTAGATTGTTCCAGAAAGTGGCCTCCCGGTCCGATGCGGTCGATTTCGTCATCCAGCCATTTGTCTTTGTGGCAAACGATTCCCCGATGCGCCTGTTTGCACATCCGGAAAATTTCGGTATCGATCAGCATCTGCTCCAGACTGAGAATAATAGAGCTTCCCAGCAATCCGGCGCCCACGATGATATCCGGCCATGACAGCATCGCCGGCATAACATTTAGGGCCCTTTCATACCCGGCCTGCATATTGGGAACGAACTGGCCCGTGCTGTAGCCTGAAGTTTCTGCCGCAAAGCCGTAGTACCGGGCCATTTCGGTGGTCGTTGCGCCCATTGCGGCACGTTCGATGGCGCCGCTTTTCAGCATCCCGGAGCGCGGGTCCATGAGGGCCGATATGGGGGCGTAAATAAACGGGACGCCCGGTTCGGCCGCCTGAACCAGACATAGGGTGGCCAGCACCTCACAGTTGGAAAGCACAACGGTGGTGATCTGGCTTGCCGGGGCGGTGGCACCCATCAAGGGCATCGGCATCACGGCCACCGGGATGTCCCATCCCACAAGTTCCAGATAAGCATCGGTATAATGCTCATCGATAACCAGAGGCGATTGAGGACAAAGAACAAACGATACCGGGTGCTTTTGGCGGATGGTTTCCTTGGAACCGAAAATGGTTTGCAACACTTCCAGAAACCAGGGCGCCTCTTCTTTGGAATAGATCGGGTCCTGAACGTGTTTGGAAAAGTTGCGGAATAGGGTCGATATATATTCAACATAATTCAAAATGGTGTAATCCCTGTCGGTGGCCTGAACGATACGCCAGTAGATACCGATGTCGTCCAGGGCGTCAGCCAACCGGGTCGCTTCCAGCCAGTCATGAAAGGTGGAATCCCGGTGTACTCCGGTTTTACGATCCAGTGTGCGCGTTCCTTCCCCGGATAGTAGAAGCTTACAGTCCCCGGTGTTCATATGCAGGTCCCATCCCGGTCTGCGCGCTCCGAGCGAAAATTTTTTGGGGGTCAGGCGAAGGGATTCCTCCACCAGGCGTTTCGGGAAACGAACGATATGGGAGTTTTCATCGACTTGTGCGCCCACCTCTTTGAGGATTCGGCGTCCTTTGGCGGTGTCCACTCGCACACCGGTGCGGGCCAAAATTTTTGAGGTGCGCTCATGTACCTGATCCCTTTCGTCTTTAGACAACACCTGGAAACGGGTTTGCATCATTTGCACCTACACTGTTACGCGTTCACGACGAAAAGGGACATCTCCCGGATCGGGGGCATCCATTTCCTGCGCCAGGCGATGGCCGGAGAAAACGGCGGCAGCGATGATGCCCGGCGCCCGGCAGTCGCCGATGCGATCGATGGAATTTATGCCACTGCGGCTAAGTGCATCCGGATCCGAGTTGAGTTGGCGGTAGACTTCATCATTGGGCTGGCGTGCCGTCACCGTCACAATCGATGAGGCGGTTTGTCGAAAAGTCGCGCCGGTATACACACAGGTGAGTTCTGCGCTCTCGCCGTCAAAATCGGTAACAGCCTTTCCGGTCAAGATGGTCACACCCAGCTTCAAAAGCTGCTCCTGGGCCTGTTCCTGTTCTTCGGTATTTTTGCTCCATTCTGCCGCTCGCCCCGCAGGGGTGGCCAACGAAACTTCGAGGCCGGCGCTGCGCAGTTTTTCGGCCAGCACGGCCCCCATGTAGTAGTGTTCGTCGTCAAATAGAACTACGGGTTCCGTTGCTTCAGCGCCGGATAAGATATCGTCCGGTGTCAGAACCCTGTTGCTGTCAAAACTTTTCACTGCAGTAGTATGCCAGCGGGCGATTCCGTCGCGCCGCCATAGGGAGCCTGTTGCCAGAACAATCCGGCTAAAGTCGTAGTCAAGAATGTCCTTTGCCGTCAGGCGACTATCTAAATACACGTTGACGTTGGGCATTCTTTTTATCTGCAAAATACGGTGTTCGATTACCCGGCGCCATTCGGAAAGACCGGGCAGCTCGCATTCGGCGGCGACACGTCCGCCCAATTGCGTTGTCGCCTCGGCCAGCGTGACCGCATAACCGCGCTGCCCCAAAGCACGTGCGGCTTCCAGTCCTGCCGGTCCGGCACCTACCACCAGAATCGTATCATCGGATTGGCTTTGCGGTATTTTTTCGGGGTGCCAACCCCGACGCCACTCCTCTCCCATGGTCGGGTTCTGGGTACAGCGGATGGGGACACCGCGGGTATTATGCGCATAGCAGATATTACAACCGATGCATTCGCGAATGTCATCAAAGCGCCCTTCTTGAATTTTTTGGGGCAAAAAGGGATCGGCGATGGAGGGGCGTGCCGCACCGACAAGGTCCAGCAGCCCGCTTTTGATCTGTCGCACCATTGTATCCGGAGACGTAAACCGTCCGACCCCAAGAACCGGTTTGCCGGTGATTTTTTTTGCAAAAGCAACATAGTCTTCCAGGGCCGCCTCTTTGACAAAACGGGAGCTGCCCATCTCCTTTGAATAATCGGTGATATTGATGTCCCACAGGTCCGGCAGATCGGCCAGCATTTCCAGCATGTCCCGCTGC
This sequence comes from uncultured Desulfobacteraceae bacterium, assembly GCA_964530095.1. Lineage (GTDB taxonomy): Bacteria > Desulfobacterota > Desulfobacteria > Desulfobacterales > CAZHA01 > CAZHAH01. The sequence continues at coordinate 3,253 of CAZHAH010000147.1, forward strand.
TCTTCATTATCAATAGTTCCGTTTCCGCTGCCGCTGCCGTCGGCTGAAAATCTTACCGCCACGGCACATTGGTGACCGACGGCTGCTTTGGTATCTTCAATCATCTCGCGAACCAGCCGGACCCGGTTTTTCAACGAGCCACCATACTCGTCACATCTCTGATTCCAGTCGCGAGACAAAAAATGCGAAAGCAGGTAGTCATGGGTGGCATAGACATAGACGATGTCGAAACCGGCCCGCAGCGCTCTGCGGGCCGCATCGACCTGCCAGCGCCGGAGTCGACGGATATCCTTTTTATCCATTGTCTGGCATTGGAAGGGATCATTCCGAAAATCCGACGGGCGGCTGGCAACGTCGAGCGGGATCTCGCGTGTCAAAAGGTTGGATATATAACAACCGCCGTACCATAGCTGCACGCCTGCGAGAGCTCCGTGGAGATGGACCTTCTCCACCATAAGCGCTTGGGATCTCACATCTTCCTCATCCCACAGGGTTGCGTGGGGATAGGGGGAGTCGTCCGAAGTGGGGTGAATCGAACAGTACTCGGTGCAAACGACACCCCAACCGCCTTCGGCCTTAACCTCGCGCATGGCGGCCAGGGTTTTGGGCATATTGTAGCCCATGCCGGTGCAGTGGGGTACCTGGTAGAATCGGTTCTTGGAAGTGACCGGCCCGATTTGTACCGGTTCAAAAAGGATGTCAAAGCGAGGATCCCGTTTCATCAATTATTTCCGTTCCAGTTGAAAGAGATTGGTTGTTTACGGCTGGCTCTTTATATTATCGATTTTATCCGGTTAAAACGTTATTGCTCGTGTAGTCCCAATTTAAGGTGACGCGTTGACCTTCAGACAATTGAACATTAGACCCGGAACCTCTGGTCAGGTGAACGGTTAGGGGCGTATCGATTCCGTCTATCAGGGCCGTTATTTCACTAAAATTTCCCTGGTAAAACAGCTCTTTGATGATGCCATGAAAAGTAGTGTGATTTTCCGGATCAAGCGTTTGTGAGTCTGCGTCAACAGGCCTGATGTTGATCAACTCCGGGTGGACCGAAAACCCGGCGATATCGTCTCGGCCAATGTGTTCAGGTGCCGGTGCAAATATCCGCGATCCATCTTTGGTTTCAAGTTCAATCTTGGCGTTCTTCTCGGACACAACCTTTCCCAAAAATATATTTGTGGCGCCCATGAAAGAAGCGACAAATACCGTTTGAGGGGTTTCATAAATCTCATTTGGGGTTCCGATTTGCAGAAACTTACCCTCACTCATTACGGCGATTCTGTCTGAGAGGCTGAGGGCTTCTTTTTGGTCGTGGGTCACATTTAGAAAGGTTGTTCCGACTTCGCGCTGGATTCGCTTTAATTCCACCTGCATCTCTTTTCTCAATTTTCGATCCAGGGCGGCAAGCGGTTCATCCAAAAGGAGAATCATGGGTTCCAAAACCAGGGATCGTGCCAGGGCCACGCGCTGCTTTTGCCCTCCACTTATTTGGTCCGGGCGCCGGTCTTCCATCCCGTCCAGATTGACTAGACCGACTTTCTGAGAAACTTTGGTTTTGATCTCGTGCTTGGACATTTTTCTCTCCACAAGACCAAATCCAATATTGCCAACGACCGTCATGTGGGGAAAGAGGGCATGGTTTTGAAATACGGTGCTGCAATCCCGCCTATAGGGCGGGATATCATTCACAAGTTTACCGGCGATCAGGATATCGCCCATATCCTGATTTTCCAAACCGGCGACAAGCCTTAGCAGGGTGGATTTCCCACAACCGCTGGGGCCCAGCAACGAAAATATTTCGCCTTCCATTATCTGCACACTGACATGGTCCACCGCGGTAACACCGGGAAATTTTTTAACCACATCTCTGATTTCAAGGCAAACGCCTGACTTATATTGGTTGCCCCCGACATCTGATTCGCTCATTACGTTTCTTTCCCTTTCATGGTTTAAGTGCGGCGTTGGCCCATTTTTTGGATGAGGTACACCACCAGCAAACCGAGCATGGTTACGGTGACGAAAAGCGTGCCGATCGTGTTGATGACCGGCGTCGAGCCAAATCGCAGTTGTGAAAAAACATAGATGGGCAGGGTGGTACTGCCGACCCCGGCCACGAAATAGGTAATTACAAAGTCATCAAAAGACCATGGAAAGATCAGCATGGCCGAGGCCATGATGGCCGGTAGAAGCTGCGGTCCTGTGACCCTTAGAAAGGTGCGAAAGGGCGTTGCTCCCAGGTCCAGGGCCGCCTCCTCCCAGGACCAGTCAAACCGCTGCATTCGCCCTAGAATGATAAACACCGCCAAAGGCGAGCAAAACACGATGTGGGCAGTGATGATGCTGGGATATCCAAGCGGAATTTGAATGAGACGCGTAAAAAAAACCAGCAGGGCACCACCGGTGACGACCGATGGGAATACCAGCGGTAGCAGAATCGATGTGCGCAGAAACTGTTTGCCTCTGAAATTGAGTTTAAAGAGACCATAGGCTGTCATGGTTCCGATCAAGGTGGAAACCACGACGGTGACACCGGCAATGATGAGACTGCGCATCAGGGCATCCCTGACGGCATCGTTGTGGAACAGTTTCAGGTACCATTTGAATGTAAAATCATCCCAGGCGACGCCATATTTATTGGTGGAGAAAGAAAACACCATGATCATCAGCACCGGTGTCCACAGAAATACCAGAATTAAAACGCTCAGAGCCCCTAAAATTTTGGGTGCCATCTTCTTTTTTTTCATAGGGCCTTCTCCAGCGCCTCTCTACCGCCCCATTTAATGGTGAGATACAGGATCAGGATAAGGGTTGCCGCCAGCATGGTGGCCAGGCTGGAGCCCTGGGGGATGTTGCCCACGGCCGTAAATTTCTGGGCCACCAGAGAGCCGGCCATCAAAATTTTCGAGCCGCCGAAGATAGCCGGAACCAGCCATTCACCCACCGTGGGAATGAAAACAAGTATGGAGCCGGCCAGCAGGCCGCCACGGGTCAAGGGCAGGGTGACCCGAAAGAACCTTCGAACCGGGGTAGCGCCCAGGTCTGTGGCCGCTTCCAGGACTGAACGGTCGAGGCCTTCCAAGGCTGCATAAATGGGGAGGATCATGAACGGCAGCCAGGCAAATACCAGGGCCATGGTAACGGCGAAGGAGGTGTAGAGAATTTGAATCGGTTCGGAGATGATGTTGAAGTGCATCAACAGCCCGTTTATTAGCCCCCGGGTTCCCACTATTGTTTTCAGGGCGTAGAGTCGAATGAGGTAGGAAGACCATGAAGGCACGATGATAAGGAAGACCCAAAGCGTTTTCCATTTTCCGCCATATCTGGCAATGTAATAGGAGATGGGATAACCAATAAGGATGCAGAGCATATTGGTCTGGAAAGCCAGATAAATGGATTGTAGAAAAATTTTTCCATATCCGCCGCCCAGAACGGCAGCGATGTTTTCAACGGTAAAAGAGTAAACGAGCTGACCATACTCACCCGATTTCAAAAAGCTGAAAAACAGGATGATGGCCAGTGGTGAAAAAACGAAGACAACGACGATGATGATAATGGGGCTTAAATAGGCGGACACTTCCAGAGCCAGCTTGCGCTTTTCCCTTTTTGCCGCCTGAGACAAAGAAGTTTCATCACCCGTTTGCATATAAAACCCCCGATGAACGAACAACATCGAACATCGAACGCTGATGGCGTTGTAAAAAGCCCCATCTACTGCGTTGTAATATTTTTTCAGACACTCGGCATACTACATGTATGGCCTCATTCCTGAAAAAACATTGCGCCTTGTATATGAGCCTTTTTACTTAGCCATCTATCGTTGAAATCGCGACTTTTTGTGGAACGTTCAATGTTCGATGTTTAAGTTTTTTCAGTAACTTCAATTCTTTGTGGTTACTTTTTTAGATCTTCCCAGATTTTGTCCCGAATCGCTTTGCCTTTTCCGGTGATAAATCTGCGGTCAAAACCGTCACATTTCTGCATGTATTCCTCGCTGGGAATAAAGCCCGGCCAGGCTTTCATTTCATCGGTCATAAACTCCATGGTGTGTTTGTGAACCGGGGGATAACCGATCCAGCTGACCAGCTGGACGTTGACTTCGGGACGGAAAAGATAGTTGAGAAAAAGATGGGCTGCCGCCGGATGCTTTCCTCCTTTGGGGATAAAATCGGTGTTGCCGGCCCAGTAAGTGCCTTCCGAGGGCATCACACCCTTGATTTCGGGTTTGTCCCGTGAAAGCAGCCAGCCGTCTCCGATCCACAGATGGGAGAGCCATACCTCCTCTTCCTTCAGAAGGCGGCTGGGCCAGGAGTCATAGGCCGCCACAATGGGTTTTTGGGCCATCAGGAGGGCCTTGGCCTCCATCAGTTCCTTTTCATTGTCGCTGGTGAAGGAATAACCGAGGTATTTCAAGGCGGCACCAATCGCCTCCAATGGGTTGTCGATCATGGTGATCTTGCCCTTGTACTTATCGCCTTTAAACAGCAAACCCCACGAGCCCATCAGGGGGTCTTTTTCATCGATATATTTGGCGTTGTAGGTATAGGTGGTAAAGAAGATGGAGTCCACCAGTTGAAATTTGTTTCCGGGATCGAAGGACGGGTTCTTGAACTCGTCCTTTAAGTAGGCGGCCACATTGGGCAGCCAGTCATGGTTCAATTCCCTGAGTACGCCCATCTCCCACAGTCGCACCGCATCGGAGGGTCCTGAGCCAAGGATGAGGTCATAGGGAGCCTTGGGATTGAGTTTGAATTTGGTCACCATCTCCTCGGTGTCGGCATAGTGGTCCCGGACGATCTTGACGCCGAATTCCTTGGTGAAGTTTTTAAAGAGCTCTTCCGGCCACCACTCAGCCCAGTCATAGATGAACAACTTGCTGCCCTCTTTTTTTACCTGATCCAAGCAGGCTTGGGGTACCGGGTAATCCTTGTACTTGCCACCGGCGATACTATTTGAGCAAATCCCTAATAATAAGAACATTGCCAAAAATACAACCAAACCACCGTTCATTAAATTCTTTCTTCCCATGAGATTTACCTCCTTTTATTAACGTATATTCATCAGACCTACTTGATTTGGGGCTGCCTCCTTTCCTTTTTTTGACCGATTTTTCGCCCCAAATTCCTCCTTAACGCGCGTTAGTATCAATACAAACATTTAGCTGCACTGCAGCAATACAAATTTTTGTGCTATTTCGCAGTCAATGTTGCACATAGCCTCAGATTAATCAATGATTTCTCTTCTTCTATGATTCTACGGTTGGCGTTCATCTTGGCCGGTTAACGATTTCATTCTCAGCCGATTGAATAATGCGCTTTAGCTCCTTGGCTGCTTTTTCTTCGAGGGGTTTGGGTTTGTGATGCTGCAGAATCCATTCCGTTTTTTCGATGGCCGCTTCATGCGGATCACAAAAATCCTGCTCCTCGAATGACCACTGGTGTGAGATTCCAGGCTGCCAGAGTTTGCGGAGATTTTTAACCGTGTAATCCCTGTCCAGGAAATGACCTCCCGGTCCGGCTTGCATAATTTCATCGACAGCCAGCGTTTCCACACTTACTGGCATTCCTTCGGTCATCAATTTGACGGATTGATAAATTTCATCATCAAACAACAGCTTTTCCGGGTAAAGCAGCGTATAGGCTTCCAGCAAACCAAGGCCGGGAAGCATCTCCGGGCCGGTCGCACAAATAAAAAAAGCGTCGAGGGTGTCGTCTTTGCCGACTTGCCAATCCTTCGGGCCAGCCTGATCTGTACCCCCATAGCCAGACATGACCGGCAGATGATAATAATGGCCCAATTGAACGGTGCCCGCGTAGAAATTTTTTAGAATTTGTGGAGCTACCAAAATGCCTCCTGTAAACGGATTCATCATGGCTGAAAACAGCGGATAAAATACCGGGGTGCCCGGGCAGGCCAGCTGAAGCAGACAGGTTGAACCCAAGATTTCAGCATTTCCCTGAACCATTGTACCGACGATGGATGCCGGTGCGGTTGTCCCTACAACCGGCATCGTTGCAAATCCCACCGGTAATCCCGCCTCCGCAAATGCGAGTGCCGCCTCAAGCACGCCCGTATCATGATCCAGAGGCGATATGGGGCTGGCAATGAGTGACAGGGGCGGGCGGCTTCTCATTCTATCCTTGCTTCCGGCGATGATCCCGGTCATTTCAATTGCATATCGGGCTGTTTTTTCATCGACACAACTCACAATCTGAATATGTTTTTCGGTATTGGCGAAAGAGGCTTCAAGCTCATGCAGCGCCAATGTGCCATCAGGGCAATCCCGGGCTGTGACCATGGGCCAGTAAAAGCTTATGGATGATAAATAATCCGAGATTAAGGCCGTCATGGCGATATCTGCTTTGGTGGACGACCTTCGTTTACGAGATTCCAAATCGACCGTGGCAGTGCCGGTTCCTGCGGTCCCGCAATAAACTCTCGTACCGTCAAGAATGACATCCAGATCTTGATTCCCTCGTGATCCCATCACAAATTTGGGTGGGGCTTGGGCAAGGGTTTGCATCAAAAGGTCAGGCTGAATCTTGACATTCTGGGTTTTGAAATCGACATCCGCTCCGGCTTCTGCAAAAATTTTAAGGGCTTTGAGGGAGGGAAATCGCATCCCCGTCTTCTGCAGGATGACCAGTGTGGCGGCATGGATTTTTTCCACATCCGCATCACTCAAGGTTTTGATTTTCATCTCCGGTTTTATCCGAATCGGGTTGATCCGGGCTCTGGTGCTGTTTTCAGATATCATTGAATGACCTCTTTGACGGCCTCGTCAAAAGCCCCGATGGCAACCTCGGCATCCTCATCCGTGTGGGCCGCTGAGATAAACCAGGGTTCCCGCGGACTGGTATCCGGCATGACCCCCTTTTGGATGAGCCTTAGGATAATTTCCTCATAGGCCTCATTGTTGATGGCTGCGGTATCACGGAAATCGTAAATTGCATCCTTTTCGGTCAACACTATCGAGGGAACGGATGGGGGACCCTGAACAAAACCGGGCACACCTCTGTCTTTGAGCACTCGGGTAAATCCGGCTTTCAGTTTTTCCCCATGGGCATCTACCTTATCCAGAGCACCGGCCTCAATTTGATCCAGAGTGGCGCAGGCGGCTGCGGTGGCAACAACATTTCCGGCATAGGTGCCGCCATGGGGTATTTTCAGAAAACCGATTTCACCCATTATTTCTCTTTTACCGCCGATGGCCGCGATGGGGAATCCGTTCCCAAGCGCTTTGGCATAGGTTGCCAGATCGGCCCTGATATTGAAATACTCCTGAGCCCCGCCTTTGGCAATCCGAAAGCCGGTTTTGACCTCGTCGAAAATGAGCACAATTCCGTATCGATCGCAAAGCTCTCGGACGAATTCCAGATAGCCCGCTTTGGGCATTATCGAGGGACAATTGGCCATCATCGGTTCCATAATGATACAGGCGATATCGCTCCAGTTTTCTTTTATCTTTTTTTCCAGCAGCTCCGCGTCATTGAAAGGCGCCATGATCACCAAATGGGCAATAACAGCCGGTATTCCGGATCCCTGTGCCACCGGTAGCGGGGATTTGCGGTAACCCACGGCCGACATAGACGGAAAAGTGCTCCATAACACATTATCATGGAATCCATGGTATTGGCCTTCAAACTTGACGATTTTATCCCGCCCCGTGAAAGCACGCGCAATCCGGATGGCGTGCATGGTTGCTTCCGTGCCTGAGTTGGCATATCGCACCAGATCGACACCGGTCAGCTTCTGTATCTTTTCGGCCGCTTCAATCTCATAGGCGTGCGTGAGGGCAAACACATTTCCCATCCCGATCGCCTCGGTCACTTTCGCATTCACCTCCGGGTCGGCATGGCCAAGAATATTGGGACCGAATCCCATGCGGTAATCGATATAGCGTTTATCGTCATAGTCCCAGATATAGGCGCCTTGTCCTGCTTTGATAACCAGCGACGAATCCTCACCCCAATAGCGGTAATTCGAGGTAACGCCACCGGGCATACATTTTTGTGCTCGTTGAAACATTGCTTTTGTTTTTTCTCCGACCTTCATGTTTTATATCTCCTTTTACAGTTTTTGGACCTCATATTATTGCGGATCACCCTGTACCCTATCACTTTCTACGCTGACATCAAGCCATCTCTTTGAAAAAAATCCACCGATCAGCAGGGCGGAATATGTTATCATATATAGTCCTAAAGAAAGCCATGCGGCATAAATTCCCATGTGGAAATATTTGATGACCAGCAGCGTGAGTCCCAGTGTGAAAATGACAATCGGAAAGAGTTCCGCGACTAGCGCATATCGGCCCCAGCCGTTATGGGTAAAGATGACCTCGAGCGGAAATCCAATGGTCGAGATGAACAGGAAAGCGGCCGAAAACCGTAGCGCTCTGACCCCGATGGCCACTGTTGCTGGTTCCGTATTAAAAATTTTGACAATCATCTCAGGGAACATCAAAACAAATATCAGCAACAAAAACCCCAAACACAGCGCAATGGCTTCTGTTGCGTAGGCATATTGCAGCGCTTCCTTGGAATCGTCGCGACCCAGATGATTGCCGATAAGAATGGAGCCACCTTCGGCGAAACCTTCTACCAGGCTTCGATTAAGCACAAAGGTTGTTAATACAATGTGAGTAACCGCCAGGTAGACAGTACCGATACCGGCAATGATGGATTCGTAATATAAAAAAATACAAAGAGATATCCCCAGCTGAGCAATCATGGGACTGGATACTACAACAATATCCTTCACCAAACGCCAATGTATATTACGAAACCGGCAACACCGATAATCCCTTAGCTTCCGGGAGAGTATCACATAGGCAAAGAGAAATACCGCCCCCAGCGACTGTGCCAAAACAGTTCCGATAGCCGCACCTTCAATGCCCATCGCCGGCATTCCGAACTTGCCGAAGATCAGAATATAATTAAAGAGAATATTGAGCACATTAAGACCGACGGTGGCGACCATGATTACACGGGTTAGCTTTATGGCGGCCAGAAGCCCGTAGAATGAAAAGAAAACAGCTGCCAACGGCATCACCCATTTGATAATCCGAATGTAAGCATCGGCTAGCGGGATAAGGTCGCTTTTATCTAAGAGTAAGCTGAGAATTTCCTTGGAGTAACCGGCGAAAAAAACAGTAACGGCTCCGACTGCAAACGCAACAATAATGGAGTTGTCTAAAACTTCTCCGATTCTTTGTTGGAGTTCCCCGTAGCGGGAAGAATCCTGGTCTTTGATTGCCTCCAGCTTGCCAAAACGACGGGCGGCAAGCGCCTGGGTGCCAGGCGCAAACGGCCATACAATGACCCATAAAACCTCTGCAAAAAGGGTGGCAAAACCGATAGCTGCCAGGTGTTCGGTTCCCAATCGCCCCACCATGGCAGAATCCGCCATATACATAAAAAACTCGGAGACCATCCCCACTAGAAGTGGGGCGCCGAGGATGATGACGTTGAGAAGGTGTTTTCGCGATACCATTACATGAATCTTTAGCTCATTCGATCCAGCATACTAAAATAAGCGTAAAGCAACGGTCTAAACCATGCATTTCCCCGGTAGAAAGGGATGGCTCTGAACGGCACATCGGCAAATGCCGTGTTGGCTCCCCTGCCCTGAACCAATTGGGCCAATTTTGTCCCCAGGTAGGTTGCCAGGGCAACGCCGTGGCCGCAATAGCCCAGGGCGTAATAAATACCATTCTTTCTTCCCATATGAGGCGAGCGATCCAGGGTAAACCCAACTTTGCCCGACCAGGCGTAGTCAATCCCGATCCCCTTGAGCTGGGGATAGACCCTGAGCATATCCCGGACCATATACGCTGCATTTTTCCGCAATGTTCGGCCGGGCGATTTGGGACGCCCGCCAAACAGCAAGCGCTTGCCGTCCGGCGAAAGCCGAAAATAGAATAGAAAATTTTTTGTGTCCCAAATCATGCGCCCATTGGGAATTATCGATTTGGCCAAGTCGTGCGGAAGCGCTTCGGTGGCAATCATCAGGCTCTCAGTCGAAAATACGCGACGTTGGAGCCAGGGTGTCAGACGCCCCGTATATCCGTTGGTGGCCACAATGACGTCATCGGCGGCGATGGTGCCCCGGTCCGTGCGGACCGTAAAACCTGCCCCCCGGCGTTCGATGGCTTCTGCGGTTACCGCTTCATACAACTCAACCCCTAAGCGATCCGCCATGGTGATCAGGCCGGCAATGTATTTGGCCGGGTGTACCCCCGCACTCACTGGGTCAAGCAATGCGCCGTGGTAAAGGGGGGAATCTATTTCGGTTTTCAATTCAGCAGCGGAAATTAATTGAGTGTGGTGATTAAATTGACGGCTGAGACGTTCCTGCTCGCGCTTCAAATGCTCAAAATGCGATGGTTTGAAGGCGGCCTCAAGATGACCGTACCGATGAAAATCACAATCAATGTCACCTTCGGTCACCAGGCGTTCGACCGTATTGACGGACTCGATCGACTCCTGGAACAGTTGCTTCACCTTGTCTTGGCCCAGTTTCTTTTCGATCGTTTCCAGTTCCTCGCTCAACCCGGTCAGGGTCATGCCGCCGTTGCGGGCACTGGCGGTTGTTCCCAGCTTTTCGCCATCAATCAGGGTAACCTGAACGCCGGCCTGTTTTAGGCGGATCGCAGCGGCAGTGCCGGTGTATCCACCGCCGATAACCAGAACATCCGTTTTGTCAGGCAGGGATTTATTCATAAATGATTTTGTTAACGACGGCGGGTCCAGCCAGTATGGAATTTCCTTAAAATTGTCTGTTACTATCATCTTTCCACGCTATTCCTGGATTTTAAAATCCCTTTTTTTTAATAAGATCTTTGATTCATCCAGGGTCCAGCAAAAACTAGTGCTAGATTTTTCATGATGCCCAGCAATTATTTAATTACACCATCCATAGTCATCAATGAACCATATGTTGACGGGCGCCGATCCCTAAAAACCCCCCAGGCCTCACGATAATCGCGAATTTCATCCAAATCAAAAGTAGCGGTTAAAATGGCTTCATCCGTTCGGTTGGCCTCGGCCACTTTCGCACCCGTATGATCTGCGATAAAAGAAGATCCATAGAAGGTCATATCAAAGTTTTCTCCTCTTTCGACACCAATACGATTTGAAGCCACAAGCGGCATAATATTCGCAGCAGCATGTCCCTGCATGACGCGCTGCCAATGACCACGCGAATCAAGACCTTCATCTCCAGGCTCCGAACCGATAGCCGTCGGAAATAGAAGCATTTCGGCTCCTTTAAGCGCCAAGCAACGAGCTGTTTCAGGAAACCACTGATCCCAGCATATACCGACACCGACGTTTCCGTATCTGGTCTTCCACATCTTAAAGCCAGAATCGCCGGGACTGAAATAATGTTTTTCCTGGTAACCGATGGCATCGGGAATATGGGTTTTTCGATAAACACCTAGTGGTTCACCATCAGCGTCAATTATGGCAAGCGAATTATAAAAGACACGGTTGGCCTGTTCGAAAAAACTGATCGGAAGCACTACGTTAAGTTCACGGGCCAGTTGCGAAAAGCGAATGATAGTTGGATGATTGTCAACCGGCTTGGCAAGTTTAAGATGAGCATGGTTCTGATCGATTGGGAAATAGGGCGTTTCGAAAAGCTCTTGAATCAAAACAATATTGGCACCCTGATCCGCTGCTTGGCGAATTAATGTTTCGGCCTTTTGGCGGTTTTCTTCCTTTTTCCAGCTGCAAGCCATTTGTGTCGCAGCTAAGACAACATTTCGCATACATTACCTCAATTCATTATGATCCATTATTTAGAGTAGATGCACTGCCCATAGGCTGTTGTTGGGTAATGCAGTGGACATTGCCGCCTCCGAACCAGACAATTTTTGACGGGACTTGTACCACTTCATGATTGGGAAATTCTTTTTTAAACAAATTTGATGCTTCGGTATCATCCTCTGTAAAGCCGGACATCGGTAAAATAACAGCCCCATTTACAATATAATGATTAAGATAGAGGCCGGTATAAAGCATCCCTTCTTCAGTAAATTGGCTGGGATTTTTAACTTCTATAACCTCTAATGGACGGCCTTTGGCGTCTGTGCTGTTTTTTAATATTTCCAAATTTTCCTGAAGCACCTCATAATCAGGATGTTTTTTATTCGGTGTGACAGAGGCCATGACGGTTCCGGGTCGAATAAAACAGGCAAGACCATCCACATGACCATCGGTTTCATCACCGGTCACATCGCCGTTCAGCCAAATGATCTTCTTGAGATTCAGGTAGTCAATCAAGTACGTTTCGATTTCCGTCTTGGTCAAATCCGGATTTCTGTTTTTATTGATGATGCTGTTTTCCGTCGCAAGGAGCGTTCCTTCACCGTCCACATGGATGGCGCCGCCTTCTGTAACCAGAGAGCAGTCAAAGCTCTTGAAGCCCTCTCGATGTAAAATCGTTTTTAGAGATAAGACATTGCTTTTTCAGCGCGGATAAATCGAAAACGGAGAGATAAGACATTGCTTTTTCAGCGCGGATAAATCGAAAACGGTGAATTGTGT
>CAZHAH010000148.1:0-15719 GCA_964530095.1 uncultured Desulfobacteraceae bacterium
ACTATTGACCATTATCGGTCCCAATGGTGCCGGGAAAACCTGTATATTAAATTGCCGAAAAAATTTTGATCGATGTCATGGCATTAGAAAACATTGAAAAATAAAATCTAAAAAAATGGAGGTTATGAATGAGCTACGAAACCATTATTTATGAGAAAAAAGACCGGCAGGCGGTCATCACTTTAAATAGACCGGAGAAGTTCAACAACATCCGGCCGCCCATGCCGGAGGAACTCGAAAAGGCAGTTGCGGAGGCAAATTCAGACCGGGAGGTTCGGGTCATCATTTTGAAAGGTGCCGGCAAAGCATTTTGTGCCGGCTTTGATTTTTCCGAGGGTTTGGATTATTTCGAAAAATGGGGCGGTCAGAGTGGTAGTGAACGCTGGGATCCGGGCAGAGATATGATGATGGTAACAAATCCAGCGGTGGGGCCGATTCCTAAGTTTATGAGCATCTGGCGCAGCCCAAAACCCGTTATTGCCCGGGTGCACGGCTGGTGTGTAGGGGGCAGTTCCGACATGGCGCTGCTGTGCGACGTCATCATCGCGTCAGAGGATGCCCGTTTTGGAACGCCCTACTCACGTGTGTGGGGCTGCTATCTCAATGGCCCAGTGCCCAACCACGCAGCTGGCCGCTATGAAGCTGGTCGTCAACCAAGCCTTTGACAATATGGGACTGATGAATAGCCAGCTTATCGGATGTTTGCTTGATGGATATATGCGCAACACTCCGGAAGGTTTGGCATTCGTGGAAAAAGCCAAAGCCAAAGGTGTTGCTGCCGCTATTGCCGAAAGAGACGCTCCCTTTGGGGATTACAGTCAGGGATCACCGGAGATGAAACCCAAGGGTACACCATAGAGAATAGAGAGCATGAATTTAAAGGAGAGAAAGTCACATGACGGAACAATATACCCGCTCCAAAATACCCATTAAACCGGTATATACGCCGGAAGATATGGGAAGCTTTGACTATGATTTACAGTCGGGCCCACCCGGAGAATATCCCTATACCAGGGGAATTCGGCCGGCCGGAGCTTGGACCTGGATACAACGTGAGCTTTCCGGCGAAGGCGACCCCAAGGCCTCTAACAAGCAACTCAAACATCTGATTGCCCAGGGCCAGACGGGAATTGATGTCATCGGTGATGCTCCCTCAATGGGACTGCTGGATCCGGACCACCCACTGGCAAAAAACGCTGTCGGAACACAGGGTGTTTCTATTTGTTGCTTACAGGACTTTCGCGAACTGTGGAAAGATATCCCGCTGGATTCGATTACGATCTCAAATTCTATACCTGCCATCTTTGCTGCAGCCGCACTGTTTCTTGTAGCGCATGAAAACAAGGTTCCAGCAGAAAAATTAAGGGGGTCGGTGATTCAAGCACCATTTTTTATGGAAGATTGCGGTTACGCCGTCCATATGCCGTTTGACCTCAGGCTCAGGATGACCTCAGACAGTATCGCATTTTGCACGAAACAGATGCCCCGATTTCATGCGTTTTTAGAAGATACCTACTTTTTCAGTGAAGCCGGTTTAAGGGGTATAGAAGAGATGGCCTTGGGATTCATTGAGATCCGGCATGTTGTAAAGGACCTTCTAAAACGCGGCCTGGATATCGACAGCTTTGCCCCCCGCATTGCCATCCTTGTCAATTGTGGTATGGACATTTTTGAGGAAATCGCCAAAATTCGGGCCACCCGGCGTCTGTTTGCCCGGATGATGAAAGAAGAGTTCGGAGCCAAAGACCGCCGCTCGTGGGCCCCGGTCATTACCTGCCACACCTCCGGGCTTTCGCTGACCGCCCAGCAGCCGTTTAATAATATCGTCCGTGGTGCGATTCAGTCACTGGCCCTGGTAATGGCCGGTGTGCAGGCTTTGGAAATCTCCGCCTTTGACGAAGCCTACCGCACACCCAGTCCGGAATCCCACCTGGTAGGGTTGCGGACCCAGCAGATTATCGACATAGAAACCAACATCACAAAAGTCGTTGATCCATTGGGTGGCTCTTATTATATAGAAACGCTCACCAATAAGATCGAACACCATATCCGGGATATGGTTGCCGACATCGAATCCAAAGGCGATCCAGCCAAACTATCGGACGAAGGTTATTTCAAAAAGTTCTTTGATGAAGCCATGGCCAGATATGCCAGAGATATTGCAGATGGAGAGCTTCCAAAAGTGGGGCTTAACTGTCACCAAATCCCCGATGAGGAAGACACTCTGCTCAAAGAAGTTGCGGAGACCAAGATTGAGCCGTGTTGGGATCACATCGAAAGAATAAGAGAATATAAAAAGAGCCGGGGTCCGGAAAAAATTAAATCCGTTCTTAAACAGTGTTTTCAAAGCGCCCGGACGGAAGACCAGAATCTGACTTATCCCATCATGAATGCCCTGGAGGCCGGTGCCACAATCGGAGAAATCAGCGGATCGCTGCGCATGGCCTACAACTGCCCTTATGATCCTCATGATATGATAAAACCTATGATTTGAGAGAGATGAATAATGAGTAAAATTAGAGTGTTGATCGCTTTGCTGGGTATGGACCAGCATGAAGTCGGGGCAGTGGCCGTGTCTCGCTTGTTGAGGGACGCCGGTATGGAAATCATTTATCTCGGCCGCTTTAACACACCGGCCGGGATTGTTAAAACGAGCATTGAAGAGGATACTGACATCATCGGCATTTCCAGTCATTCGTGGGAATATATGTATTACATGCCTGAGTTACTCGGGATGTTGAAGGAACAACATCTGGGCACGCCGGTAGTTATCGGCGGGTCTGTTATCACACCGGACGACATCAGGAAGCTAAAAGGCATGGGGGTGGCCGCAGGCTTCGGTCCATCGGCAACAAATGATGAGATAGTCAACTATTTTCAGCAGCTCGGGCGTAAACCTTATTAACACACTACAGATGTTTCCGTCGTCCTTAAATGAACGGAACGTGTATTTTTGAAAATACTTTTACGAGGGGGATTAACATGAACGATGATCGGCTCTTCACCCAAAAAAAACTTGAAACCATGGGAAAAAGAACCCTGGATCTTTTACTTGAGGCACTAGAAAAGGATTCTGTTGACGAAGCAAAGGTTGTGGCGCAACAGATGTACAACGAATTTTTAGGTATGCATGACTTATATCGGGACTGGATTACCCACCTATTCACTTTTATTGGGGAACATTACGGAGATGATTCTTTGGCAGAAGCCATAGGAGAAACCGTTGCGGGGTATACGCGGCGTTTAGGGAAACGTTTTGCAGGTAAAAGTAAACGACGCCAAATTGAAATGCTGTTTGCCGGTTTCAGAGGCCATCTGCATCCATTTACTATTGATGAAAATACTGAAAAACTCACGGTCACTCCCAAACCCTGTGGCAGTGGTGGCCGGCTAGTGAATGAAGGTGGATATGACTCTCCCTGCAATTTTTTAAAGATAAAACAGCCCCAACCCATGACTTTCAACCGACAAGACTTTCCGGCATATTGCGCCCATTGTTATTTTCAAAATATCTCCTCGCCTGAACCGGGTGGAAAACCCTTATTTGAAACGCAACCATCAGAAGATCTAGGCAAAACAGCGTGCAAAATATATATACACAAATAAACAGGAAAATATAATGAACATCAACAATATCGCTGTCATCGGCGCCGGCCTGATGGGTTCGGGGATTGCGCAGGTATGTGCTCAAGCGGGCTTTTCTATTCACCTGGTCGATTTGGATGAAGTCGTATTAGCAAGAGCAATTGAACAAATAGAGACCAACTTCAACTTGCTTTTGTCCAAAGCTGAAATTTCAAATGAAATTATAGAATCGGCCTTAGCTAAAATCAAAACCTTCAATGAGTTGCATGCGGCGGTTGAAAATGCAGATATCGTGATTGAAGCAATATGTGAAAAAATTGAATTAAAGAAAAAGATTTTTTCAGAATTAGACATCACTGCACCGAAGCAAACCATTTTTGTCAGCAATACATCATCTTTCAGCATTACTGAGATGGCCGCTGCCACTCAAAGAGCGGATAAAATGATCGGCATTCATTTCTTCAGTCCGGTCCCCCTGATTAAGGGTGTTGAGGTCATCAGGGGAATTCAGACCTCGGATGAAACCCTAAGTGTAGTGTTGGCATTTCTGAAAAAAATTCAGAAGGAACCGATTTTAGTAAAAGATTTTCCCGGATTTATCATTAACCGAATACTGCCGTTGTTCGTGAACGAAGCCTTTCAGGTCATTCAGGAGGGTATCGCTTCAGCTGAAGATATCGACAAAGCATGCACCATGATGCTGCAGCATCCCATTGGACCAATGCGGTTGGCTGATTTTGTGGGATTGGATACTGTTCTCGCAGTTCTGGAACATCTGCACCGCGAATTGGGAGAAAAGTATCGTCCTTGCATGCTGTTGAAGCAACTGGTGAATGCCGGTCACCACGGCCGCAAAACCGGCCAAGGCGTTTACGATTACAGCCAACAGGGTCCCAAAAGTCATAGCACCAAAAAACAATGATTCGCTCGCTTAGAGCTATGCTCTGGCAAACAGGGGTTGCTGTGCAACTCCTTTAATTTGGAAATCACGATATGATATTGTCCTTTTCGTAAATAATCGTTCCATATTCCATTAAAGCACCTCCTCGTTCAATTCTTTAAGCTCTTTGCGACTTCCCAGGATACTTGTATTGAGCCGCATTCCGCCATCGATACTAATCTCGGCCCCGTTGATAAACGCAGCTTGATCGGAAGCCAGAAAAGCCACTAAATACCCGACCTCTTCTGTCCGGCCGAATCTTCGCGATGGAATCATGGCCAATGCACCCGCTTGAATTTCTTGGGGCATTTGATGGACCAGCTCGGTATCGATGAGCCCCGGCATAATGACATTGCATGTAATCCCGTCATTTGCATGTTCGAGTGTAATTGTCTTGCTCAAGCCGTGGAGGCCGGCCTTACTGGCCGCATAAGCCGATTGATAGTGAAGCCCCCCCGGCCCGCCAATGGATGATACGTTAATTATGCGGCCCCATTTCTGTTCAAGCATGGGATTTATCACGGCTTTAATCATGTTAAAGGCGCCGGACAGATTGACCGATATTTCTCTTTGCCAGGCCGCATGCGTCATCTTGGTTAGTGGGGCGATGTTATTGACGATTCCGGCATTGTTGACCAGAATGTCGATGGTTCCCAAGGATTCGACTATGCTCTGAACACCATCACGGACCTGAGCTGAATCGGAAATATCGACGATGGCGGCGGCCGAACGCCGGCCCTTGGCTTCAATCTCTGCGCTAGCGGACTCAACTTCCGGCAATATGTCGACAACACCGACATCTGCTCCCTCATCGGCCAAAACGTGCGCTGCAGCCCGGCCGATCCCGCGTGCCGCGCCGGTTATCAATACCGTCTTACATTCTAACAACATTATTTCACCAACTAATAAAGATGATCTCGTAAAAAGTCGCGAATTCAACTATAGATGGCTAAGTAAAAGGGTTCATATACAAGGCGTAGTGTTTTTTCAGGAACGAGGCCATACATGTAGTATGCCGAGTGTCTGAAAAAATATTACAACGAAGTAGATGGGACTTTTTACGACGCCATCAATAAAAAGCTGCCCGCGGTTCCGCTATAATGGTACAGGGCAGTTCAATTGATCAAGCTCCGAACTTAATGGTTATCAATATTTCCCGCCGTGATTCTTTTTGACCTGATCTCGATCAATCTCACCTTCTTTGGTTTTTGGCAGCGCATCCACGAAATCGATGTAATGCGGTTTTTTATAGCGTGCGATTTTAGAAGCGACAAATTCCGACAGCTCCTTCGGGTCCAGGGATTCTCCCGGCTTCAGAACACACACGGCCTTGATCGCCTCGCCCCATTTCTTATCCTGTACCCCGATGACGCTGACTTCGGCAACCTTTTCATGTTCGAGGACCACTTTCTCCACCTCGGCCGGATAAACGTTTTCACCACCGGGTTTGATCAGTTCCTTTTCGGCCTTGCGTTTCACATACCATAGGAAACCGTCTTCATCGAACCGGCCGATATCTCCGGTGTGATGCCATCCATTGCGAAAGGTATAGGCTGTATCCTCTTCACGTCCCCAGTAACCCAGGAAAACGACCGGGCCCCGGACACATATTTCGCCCGGGGTTCCCACCGGAACTTCATTGTCATAATCATCAAAGAGGGCGACCTTTAAAAAAGGCGAAGGCCGGCCGGCACTCCCCGGCCGCTCCTCCATCAGGCCGCCGGTCACACCCATCGCCTCGGTCTGAGCAAAACCGGTGCGGTATTTGGCATTCGGCGCCAATTCGAGAAAACGTTTGATATTCTCCCCGCTGTCAAGCCCGGAGACACATTTAACACTCGAAATATCATATGAACCTTCCTCGTATTTATCCATGAGCATCCCCAAGATAGGCGCAAAATTGAAAAATACGGTGCCTTTCTCTTTTTCAATTGCGCGAAGGGTCAGGTCAGGGTCGAAACGTTCAATGATCACATTTTTTCCGCCCATGTGCATTGTCCCCAGAGCCAGGGACAGCCCTGCAACGTGAAAAAGCGGAAGAATGCAGATATGACAGTCTTCTTGCCCCAAATTATACTCATGCCCCATGATCATGTCCCAGTGGACGACATTTGCCTGGCTGAGAAGCGCGCCTCGCGGTTCACCCGCGACCGCTGCCGTATGAATAATCACATACCCGGAGTCGGCTGGAATATCAAATTCGACTTCAGCCCCCTCTTCCGAATACAGATCTTCAAACGGTAAAAACCCTTCCGGAGCCTCCCCGCCCCCGATGGTAAAGCATTTTTCAATCGATGGCACCTTTTCGGCGGCCTGTTTGACGGTTTCCTGGTAATCCGGACCGGCAAAGGCTATCCGCGGGGCACAATCGTTTAGGACAAACTCGACTTCGTCTTGCTGAAATCGCCAGTTCACGGCTAATACGATGGCGCCTATTTTGGCTGCGGCACCGTAAAGGATCATAAATTCATCACAGTTGTGCGCCACGACCCCCAGCCGGTCTCCGGTCTGAACACCCGCCTTTACCAGACCTGCCGCCAGATGGTCGCACTTTTTTTTGTACTCTTGAAACGTTAATCGTTTATCATTGAAAACAAACGCATCCCGATCCGCAAAAAGCTGTGCGTTTCGGCAAATCACATCATAAATCGTAAAATCATAAACTCCCATCTTCTACCTCCCTGCGCCATTTTTTGCGCTGCAATCCTGTGCTCAAGTTAGAGACCAAGGTTCAGCTTTAATAATTTGGGGTAATTCTACAGTAAATTTATGTTTTTGCAACTCTGAAAAGCCTTTCATCCGACAATATCCAAATTGAAGCTCGCCCTTCGTGCCGTCTCCCACAACCCCTCGGTCAGACTGGGATGGGCGTGAATCGTCTGCGCCAGATTTCGAACGGTTGTACCCTGCTGAACGGCTAACGTCGCCTCGGCGATCAACTCCGTCACATGTGCCCCAGTCATATGGACACCGATAATCTTACCCGATTTTTTTTCCGAAACGATCTTAACCTGACCCGCCAGTTCTCCCATGACATGCGCCATCCCTAGTTCCCGGAACAGAAATTTATCGGCCCGGTAATCAATACCGGCCACCTGCGCCTGAGTTTCGGTGAGACCCACATCGGCCAATTCCGGAAACGTGTAAATCGCCGAAGGCACCGCCTGATAATTCATTTCGCGATTGTCGCCCAAACAATTATCCACCGCCACCAAACCTTCCATAGAAGCCACATGCGCCAGCATCATTTTGGAGGGGCCCAACACATCGCCAATGGCGTAAACATCCGGCACATTGGTTTCCATTTTTGAGTTGGCTACGATCCAGCCTCCGGCATCCAATTCGAGTCCGATCGACTCCAGCCCCAAATGTTCGCTATTGGGAATACGGCCGACCGTGAGCAGAATCTTGTCCACTCGCAGGTCGATTTCTTTTTTGTCCTTTTCGGAAACGGTTTCGAGAAAGGGCGATGGCCCCAAAGTGACGTTGATCTTCCCTTCGGGGGTCGTTTCGGTTCGGGTAATAGTTTTATCCGGATAGAAAGGAATCCTTTTTTTCTTCATCTCGCGCTGGAGGGTTTTGCTCGAATCAGCGTCCACCGAGGGCAGCGGCAACAGACGATCGAGCCCTTCCACCACCGTCACCTTGGTGCCGAACGCATTGAATATAAAAGCAAATTCTACCCCGATTACGCCACCCCCCAAAACGAGGATTTCGCCGGGAATGTCTTCAAGTGTCAAGGCATCGTTTGATGAGAGAATGGTTTGTCCGTTAAAAGGGAGGTTCGGGAGAACCTGAGGTCTGGATCCGGTGGCCAGTATCAGCTTGTCACTTTCAACAACCGTCTGCATGCCGTTTTCATCTCTGACGCGAACGCGATGCGGATCGATGATTTGCCCGGCCCCTTTGATCAATTTGATCTTTTTAGCCTTGAAGGCGTTTTCGATTCCACCCACCAGAGTTTTCACGATCCTGTTTTTGCGGGTCATGATGGCCGCCCAATCCGGTCTTATTTGACCATCCAGCCGGATACCGAACTCCGCCAAACGACCCGTTTTGGCAAATATTTCAGCCGAGCTTCTAAGTGTTTTGGTTGGAATGCAGCCCCAATTCAAACAAATTCCGCCCAGAGCCTCCTTCTCAAGGACTGTGACCTCGGCGCCTCTCTGTGCGGCCTCCAGCGCGGCCACATATCCGCCCGGTCCCGCCCCGATAAAGGTTATTTGTTTCTTCATCTTCTCCACTCCTGCCCGTTTGATTTTAGGTCATAATCCAGTTCAATGGCTTGTTTCCGAAGGTGCCTTTCCTCGCAGAAGAGATACCCAGTCTGATATTGGAGTGTCTCTCCCGATCCTATTTCCCGCAGCAGCGCTTATATTTTCGCCCGCTACCACAGGGGCAAGCCTCATTACGCCCAACACGACTATTCCTGGACGGGATTTCCCGCACTTTATTTTTGTATTTGCGCTGCTGGCCAATAATGTTTTCGGCAAGTTCTTGAAAGCGGTCCCGGGTATGCCGAATAAATCGTCGCCAGCCGGTACACAGCCAGCTGAGGCTCTGGGGCCTTTGGTCACTGTACATCCGGTATTTGAGACAATCCCCGCTGCATAAGCTCAAACAATCGCATTTTCGGCATTCCTCGTTCCAACAGTTTTTTTGAGCCCCGAATTCCTTATACACCGGGGCGCATAACGCATCCGCCCAGGAAGTGTCCATCACATTGCCGATCTTCAGGCGTTTCTCCACAAAAAAATCACAGGGATAAATGTCGCCGTTGAATTCAATCAGCAAGTACTGACAGCAGTTCCGTGCCAGAGTGCACACATTTGTGCTTCCGTCCACTATTTTATTGAGGATGGAATCAAAATGGCGAATAGATACACGGTTGATATCTTTTGGATACCACATATCGAACAGGCTGCATAGAAAGGCACCCCATTCTTCCCCGTTAATGGAAAAAGGGTGCACACGGCCGTCTTCACCAAATTCAACACAGGGGATATACTGATGGTGGTAAAAGCCATTGTGGGTCATAAATTCGTAAACCTGGCGGGCGCTTTGAACGTTGGCCTGGGTCACTAAAACCAGTACATTGAACGCCACACCATGCCGGTTCAGGGTGTTTATTCCTTTCAAAACCGCTGAATGGGTTGGTTTTCCGGTGGTTGTCCGACGGTAACAATCATGAGTTTCCGGAGGGCCGTCAAGGCTGCACCCCAGCAAAAAACGGTATCGGGCCAGGTGCTCGGCGAATGTATCATCGATAAGCGTCGCATTGGTTTGCAAACCATTGGCCACGATTGTGCCGCTCCGCCCGTATTTTTCCTGCCAGGAGGTTACCTTACGAAAGAAATCGAGACCCATTAGGGTTGGTTCGCCCCCCTGCCATCCGAAGGTATGCACCGGCTGGGGTGTGGATAGATATGTTTTGACGATCTGATCGAGGACTTCATCAGACATCTGGTGACGCTTGGTTTCCGGATAAAGGCGGGCTTTTTCCAGGTAAAAACAATATTTGCAATGGAGGTTACAATCGGCCGAGACCGGTTTGATCAATAATGAAAACGGCCGCATAAAAATTATTCTTTAATGCTTTCCCTTATCCTAAGCCGGACAAGTCGGCGCTGTTGAAAAGGCGTACGCCGCAAATGACAAATTACAAGCACCAAATTACAAAAAAAATCCAATTTACAATACCCAAATCTCAAACAAGATCCAAAACCGATTGTTTGGAATTTGGAATTTTGGTCATTGTGATTTGTTTGGAATTTGTTTTTTGATTATTGGGATTTCTTGTTATGTGTTTTTTGTCCTTTTGTTTCAGGTATAAGAAACCAAATTGAACGAGATGAACCTCCCGATGATCAAGCCGGGACAAAATCCTCGGACCGTACCTCTGTGAGGCTCATGACTTCATCCGGGCACGTCACGGCACACAGTCCGCACCCCATGCATTTGTCGGGATCCACCACGGCCGTATCGCCTTCGCCTTCCATATGGATGGCATCGAAGTAGCACCTTTCCAAACAGGTTTCACAACTCGAGCAGGTGTCGGCATCCACCACGGCCAGGAATCGGCTGGGGACAACAAATTTGCCCAGACCGCCGCGCACGGAAGGCCAGTTCAAACAGCAGTCGCTGCAGCAGTTGCAGATCACATGCCCGACGGTGCGCTTGTTATCTCCCACATGAATGAGTCCGTCTTCCTCGCACTTTTTCAGCATCTCCATGGCTTCGCCCTTTTCGAGCTCACGTCCGGTACCGCGCTCCAGGGCGTAATCGGCCGCCTTGTCAAACTGGATGCAAACTTCCAGATCCTTCCCACACGCCCCGTCTATGACCCGGCAGGAGCAGTTGGTCACAGCCAGGCTCCTGGCACTGTCTATGAGGTTTTTAACATCATCAAACGCCAGTACCTGGGCCTGGGCATCGATATTGACATTGACGGGGATTACGCGGATCACCGGCTGTGGAATAACCGTTTCGATTACTTTGATGTACTCCGGCCATTCCTTCTGCATGTATTCTTTCCAGAGACCCAGCATTTCCTGTGAGGCATCTAGATTTAGAGCGGTGGAGTCGTGCATCTGCGGAACGGTTCTGACCCGGTAATAGCGAATTCCTTCCGGTTTTCGGGATTTAAAAAGGAGTCCTTTTTGAAACAAGGGATCGATCATGGCTTCGATTTCGTCCGCATCAATACCGGTTTTTTCAGCAATTTCGGCTACAGTGGCCGGCGGGGCGGCCGCCAGAAGCATCCTGGCTTCCGTTTCATTCGCGATTGTTTCAAAAATTTTAGGGATGTTTTTAGATTCTCCCGCACCGATGGCTTCTGCCAGCTGCTGGGAATAGGTCTGTTCGGTCATTGCGATGAACCTCCCGATTATTTTTTGTGCTTTTTCTATTTCTTCTTTTCTTCTTCCTTCAATACCCGGCGCAATACTTTGCCGACCACCGACACCGGCAATTCATCTCTGAACTCAACGCTTCGCGGTCTTTTGTAGCCGGCCATTTTTTCTTTGGACCAAGTCAGGAATTCTTCTTCAGTCGCCGCTTCGCCCGGTTTAAGCTGGATATATGCCTTGGCTGCTTCGCCGCTTTTGGGATCGGGCACCCCGATAACGGCAGCCTGTGCCACCTTGGGATGCGTAAAAAGTATTTCTTCAACCTCACGCGGATAGACGTTGAATCCGCCCACCAGAATCATATCCTTTTTGCGATCGGTAATGACAATGTAGCCTTCTTCGTCGATATGACCGATGTCTCCGGTTAAAAAATAGCGATCCCCGTCAATCTCACGGAAAACCGCCTCTGATTCCTCCTCTCTGTTCCAATAACCGGTCATCACCTGGGGACCGCAGATTCCGATCTCACCATCTTCACCCTGAGGCAGTTCCTCCAAACCCGTATCCAAATCAACGATTTTAAAATTTGTTCCGGGGAGCGGAAACCCCACCGATCCGAACTTGCGCTGTTCAAGATTGGTGGGATTCAGACTGGCATTGGGCGCTGTTTCGCTGAGCCCGTACCCCTCAAAAATAACTGCTCCCGTGACCGCCTCAAACTGTTTGGCCAGTTCAACCGCGATAGGAGCCCCGCCGGAGCCACAGGCGATAACCGAACTCAAATCGTATTCCTTGATTTTGGCGTGATTGACAAAGGCTACATAAATCGTGGGAACCGCCACAAACATGGTGGTCTTGTATTTTTGTACCAGTTCCAGCACTTCGGTAAAGGGCGGATCACCCGCACGCGGATCCGGCACGCATATCAGCTTGGCCGCCAGGACACAGGCAAACAGCATGCAATTGGTCATACCGAAGCTGTGATACCAGGGCAGTACCCCCAGGAAAACATGAAACCCTCCACCCCTCATTTTCTCCGGCTTGCCGCCGGGTTCCTGAACGGCCCGAATCCATTCCATGGTTGCCTTAAGATCGTATACAAAATTGGAGTGCGTCAGGGCGGCACCCTTGGGGACTCCGGTGGTCCCTCCGGTGTAAATGATTAAAGCCAGATCTTTGCTCGGATCGATGTCAACCGCCGGTGGTTCCGGGCTGGCTGCGGCAACCGCCTCGTCAAAGAAAAGGTGCCCGGGCCGGTGGCTGTCTGCCTTGGGGATTTTGCCGAGCAGTCCACCCAGAAAGCCTTTCAGGAACGGCAGATAGGTTTTGACATTGCAGATGACGACGCTTTCAACATCCGTCCCTTCGACTGCTTCACAGGTGGTCGGGTAGAACTGGGGATGATCCATGCAGAAAACCGCCTTGGCACCGGCATCTTTTAGCTGGTAGTTCAATTCATGGGCCGTATACATGGGATTGCAGGTCACACAGACGGCACCGGCTTTTAGAATACCGAAAAATATGGCCGGGTAGTGCGGCAAATTCGGCAGGAAGATGGCCACCCGATCGCCTTTACGGATGCCGCGCGAGGCCAGAAAATTGGCAATGCGGTCGGCAGTTTCTTTGACCTGGGCATAGGTTTTGGCAGCGTCACTAAAAATCGTGTAGGTTTTGTCGGGATGATCCCGAACCGTTTCGTCCAAAATGGTAAAAAGGGGTTTGTCATAATCGGAGACTTCTCTGGAAACACCCTCCGGCCAATTAGGGGTGGGCCACTCTTTTGCGGTCATGCGATACCTCCTTTAGTCCAATTTTGATGATGAAAATGAACAATCCTGATAATGTTCTGCTACATAACCAAAAGCTCAGCGTTCGTCAATGAGACATAAAGGGGATTGTCTAAATTTTTCGTCGCCTCCTTTATATTGGCTCTTGACAATTTTTTGATTATAATGGCTTTTAACAAAAATCTAAAATTGCCAATTTGAGTGCAACTTCAAAATTTCTACAAGGGGAGGTATTTTATGAGTTTTGAATTTATCAAAGTCGAAAAAAAGGGTCATCTGACCATTTTAACCATTAACCGTCCCGAGTCCCTGAATGCCATCAGCCCGCCCACGAGCGCCGAGATGGACCAGGTGCTCAACGACTTTGACGCAGACCCCGATGCCTGGGTTTGTATCATCACCGGCGCCGGAGACCGTGCCTTTTCGGCCGGCAACGATCTCAAATTCCAGGCCCAGCACGGACCTGAAGCGGTCAGGAAAGGTATGGAGAATATCAAGGGGGGATTCGGCGGGATCACCAGCCGCTTTGACTGCTTCAAACCCATTATAGCGGCAGTTAACGGATTTGCGCTGGGCGGCGGATTCGAAATCGCACTGGCCTGCGACATCATCATTGCGGCTGAAACAGCAAGTTTCGGTTTACCTGAACATCGGGTGGGGCTCATGCCCGGTGCCGGAGGAGTCCACCGCCTGCCGCGACAAATCCCTTATCATCTCGCCATGGGGATGATTCTGACTTCCAAACGAATCACGGCCCAGGAGGCCCAACAGTTCGGTCTTGTAAATGAAGTGACTTCCCTGGAGGAATTGCTTCCGACCGCCGAAAAATGTGCCGCCGAAATCATGAAGGGCGCACCGATTTCGGCTCGGGCCAGTAAAGAAGCATCTCTCAAAGGGTATAACATGCCTCTGGAAGAAGCGCTCAGCGCGGTCTTTCCGGGGATGGAAGCCATGTACAAATCCGAGGATTACATCGAAGGACCAAAGGCATTCGCCGAAAAGCGCCCCCCGCAATGGAAAGGAAGATAATCTCGGAAGCAAACCGGCTATGGAATATGTGAAAATTTATTGGGTTCAGGTTTTCCGGCCCAAAAGAGTGCCATAATTGACGTCAGATAGGCCGCCGTAAACGTCAAAAGAGCATACTGGTAACTCCCGGAGTAATCGTATATCAAGCCGCCCAGATACGTTCCCAGCGCACCGCCGATAGTGTGGATAAGCCAGATAAGACCGAAAATGACACCAAAGGATGCCAGACCGAAAAATTGGCCCACAACGAGGGGCATAAGCACAACGACCCCTCCCATGGCAAACCCGAAAATCACCACATAAACCCAAAGCAACCCCGGCGAATTTAAATTGAGAAGGATCAGGATTGCCAGGGCTTGGAGCCCGAAACAGAGCCCACACACCCATCGAAAGGAAAGCATTTCCGAAAGCCGGCCAAAACACAGCTTGCCGGCACCGCCGATCCCGGCAATCATCCCCAGAGCGGTTGCCGCCGTTGTTTCGGAGATGCCCGATTCCATGATCAACGGCACCTGATGCTGCAGAACTCCCATCAGGGCAAAAGGGGTCATAAAAAAAGCGACTGCAATCCACCAAAAGGGTCGGCTGCGAAACGCCTCTTTTGATGGCCAGCCTTCAATTTCAGCCGGGGGGATTTCAAGATCTGCCTTTATCGAAACCTGCTGGGCTTTATTTTCGAGATCTGTTTCCTGGTCGACAAGATGTCCGCGATCGGTGGGGTTGTCCTTTATCAGAAAAAGGATCACCGGAAGTGCCAGTACCCAAACCAGCAGCCCCAGAAACCAAAATGATCCCTTCCAGCCGAACGAGGAAGTTATGATGCCCACCACCGGCGTCAGCGTCAGACCGCCGGCCGATATCCCCACCATGGCGATGCCCGTCGCCGTGCCACGCCGCTTTTTGAACCATCGAGACAGAAGACTGCTGACGGGAATGATCCCCATCCCCGAAGACATCAGCGCCAAAAATGCGTAAACCGTATAAAAATACCATAGCGACTGGGTAAAACTGACGCAAACATAGCAGAGCCCTGCCCCCACGGCGCTGATGGCCATGATTTTTTTTGAACCATAATTTTGGGTTAGTTTGCCGATAAATGGCCCGACCAGCCCGCCCACAATAAAATAAATCGACATCGTAAGAACGATTTCCGCTCGACCCCAGCCGAAATGATTTTCAAGAGGTCTGATAAAGATGCTGAAAGAGTAAAATCCGGCTCCGGCGAAAACAAACAATACCGCAAAGGAGGCGATTACATTCCACCATCCATAGTAAAACCCGTTCTTCGATAAATCTTGTGCCATCGTTAAGTGATCGATCTCCATTGAAATCTAAGGTAATAACGTCCGATATCAAAATGGCTTCTTTATTTTTGGAGATGATAGATATTGCGATTCTCTCGGATTTGCAATAGAATATAAACAGTCCCGTATTCCATAACTCCAAGGTTTCTTGAAACCGTGAACCCCTGAACCGTGAATCCCGATTTCATCGGGAAACCCTGGTCGCCTACGGCGCCGCCAAAGGCGG
>CAZHAH010000149.1:0-15488 GCA_964530095.1 uncultured Desulfobacteraceae bacterium
TGTAACTGTTTGATAAAATTTACTTTTCTAATTTGAGTCCGGAACCTGGGTTATATCACGCGAAGACGGTCGTTACAACTCCATCAGTTCTATTTCCGCTCAGCAATTTCCGTTATGGTTTTGAAAGCAGTTTTAGTAGGTTATAAGGCTTGGTAAGAAAGTAGCGATTTGGGGGAAAATCATTATTAAAATCGTGAAGACGATCAAGGCCACAAGAAAGGGCAGGATACCTCTAAAAATTTGTTCCAACGGGATATCCGGGGCGATGCCTTTGATGACAAATACGTTGACGCCCACCGGCGGTGTGATAACTCCCATCTCGCCTACGAGCACAATGATGACCCCAAACCAGATCGGGTCAAAGCCGAGCTTCTGAACTATCGGGAAGAAAATGGGGACGGTAACCACGATGAGACCCATGGCATCCATGAAGAAGCCGCCGATAAAGTAAATGAATACGATGACGCCCATGACAGCCATCGGGTGTATGGGGAGCCCCCCGAGCCATTCAGCCAACATGAAGGGTATTCTCGATACGGCCATGAAATGACCGAAGATGACCGCGCCGGTAATAATGAATATCACCATACAAGATGTTCGCAAGGCTTCCTTGACGGCCGCAATAAATGTCTGCCAGCTAATTTGGCGTCGGGCCAAGCCAATGAGCAAAGCTCCACCGGCTCCGATGGCTCCCGCCTGAGTGGGACTGAACCACCCGAGGAAAAGCCCCCCGATGGCCAGAAGGAAAAGAAGCAAGGCCTCAATAATTCCCGTAAATGCTTTCAGCTTTTCCCTCCAGCTGGTAGGGGCTCCAGGGGGACCGATAGCGGGATTGCGCCAACATAGAAACGCCACTGTTGCGGCAAAAAAGATGCTCAGGAGTATCCCCGGCAATATCCCGGCGGAGAAAAGTTTGCCGATGGATTGCTCGGCCAAATACCCATAGAGAATAAGGACGGTGCTCGGTGGGATAAGGATGCCAAGGGTCCCGGCAGCGGCAACGGTGCCGGTGGCAAGGGTATCATCGTAGTTATGCTTTTTCATCTCCGGAAGCGCTATCCTCCCCATTGTGGCGGCCGTTGCCGTGCTCGATCCGCAAATAGCGCCAAACCCGGCACAGGCGAATACGGTGGCTACGGTCAGGCCGCCCCGGCGGTGCCCTATCCAAGCATAGGCCGTCTTGAAAAGCCTTTGGCTAATTCCCGAAGCAAAGGCGAAGGTACCCATAAGGATAAACATGGGGATAACACTTAACGGGTAAGATGAAAATTGATCGAAGATATCGCGGCCTAAAAGACCAAGTGCCGCCTCTGGGGTCGTTAAAAAAGCAAAACCAGCAAATCCAACCAAGGCCATGGCGAAGGCGACCGGCATTCTGAGGAGAAAGAGAACAACCAGAAGACCGATACCGATAATGCCTGCAGCCTCTGGGCTCATTTTTGTGCCCTCTTCGTCAGCGATTTAAGAAACTCCCGTAACAAGACCAAACAGACAGGAATACTGGCAAGGGCAATAGCATAGGCGAAAGGATACAAAGGGATATAGGCAGTTGGACTATACTCGCCTGAGGTTTGAAAGGAATGACCCAACTCACAAAGGCGCCAAATAACCACGATGAAGAGTCCTAGGCCAAGAAGAAGAACAAAGCTGTTGATCACCGCCTGTGCACGCCGTGGCAGCAGATTGAAAAAAAATCCGACTCGAATATGCTGACCGAGAATCAGCGCCATGCCGGCCGCAAAGGAAATTGCCACTATCTGGGAAAGCATCACGATGTCAATGGCACCCAAAAGACGCCACCGAAAGACCTTAGCCCCCACGACATCGATGCAGGTTATAGCCATCATCAATAGCATCGCTGCAAGTCCTAACCACTCAAACCAGCCACTTAACCGGCGGTTAAACCTTTCAAATTTGTCTAACACAAAGCCTCCCTCACCATACTTCGGTGGGTGCAGGGGTTAAACCCCCGCACCCACCGTAAGGACGCAATATAGACGAATAAAGAATCCCGAGCTATTAGTATCTTATGTCTAGTTTTTTCCGGCTTGCCCGGGGATTCAGCCTGTTTGTTTTATTTGAGAGCCTCGGGTCTCACCTCAGGAGGCCCGGCTGCTGACGGAATGCGCAATGATATCTGCTTTTTTGTCCAATAATCAGAACGCTCCCGCAGGAATGTAATCCAATCTCTCACCTCTGACTCGGAAAACCCTCTGCCTACCATTCGTTTCACATAACCTTCTATTACCGGTTTGACGGCTGCCTGCCACATTGGGAGCTCATCCGAGGGCAGTTCAATAAATGTGACCCCCTTCTTCGTGCCAAATGCTTTACCGATGAAATCAACAGCATTCCACGTCAAGATATATCGCTCCTTGTACTCTCCAACAAGGGTATCAAATATGGTTTTTATATCTGGCGGTAACTTCTTATAGCTGTTCTTGTTCATCACGAAATAAAAGGGAAAGGGATTGTTGATTTGCCAGACTGAAGTCGTATATTTTACGACCTCAGCAAACTTGAACGCAAAAAGTGTTTCAAAGTTTGAGGCCTCCCCATCCAGGACACCTTTAGCTAGCGCATCATACACTTCCATCATCGGTGTAGGGGCCGGGGTTCCACCCAGTGCCTTAATAATCTCGCCGGCTTGCCCGGGTGCTCTGATGGTGAGCCCCTTGAGGTCTGCCAGTTTGCGTATGGGCTTCTTGGAAGTGGCTATGGCACTATTGGGAGAAGCATTCAGCCAAAGCACCTTCACCGCATCAAATTCCTTGGGCTTAAATTTTTGGTAGAAATCATTGAGAGCTTGACTGGCTACCCAGGCACTGGGATAGCCGAGAGGCAAACCAGCCGCTTCAGTAACCGGCATGCGGCCTGCGGTGTAATAAACATGTGAGTAGCCGATATCGGCAATACCGTTCACCACCCCATCAAACATCGCCGGTGCTTTAAGCAATGAGCCGCCCGCATAGTAATCAACCTTCACCTGGCCGTCGGTGCGCTGTTCTAATTCGCGACAAAATTCACCTAACACTTTGGCTTGGCCGGCCGGGGGTGGAAAGTACATAGCTACTTTTAGCCTTATCACCTTCGCGGAATAGGCTGAGGAACTAAAACCAGGGATAAGGAGTACCATGTTGATGACGACTGCCAAAGACAGAAATATTAAAAAATGTTTCTTTTTCATTGGTAGGTTACCTCCTTTCTAAGGTGGGGATTAAGCAAGAAAATCAGTCTATGCTTATTTTATTTTCACCTCCTTCCTCAAGCGGTACTTTCTTGCTGGTTTGAATCGATTTCAGTAAATTTTATTGCTATTTTATTTATCGGTTTTGGAAAATGGTATCAAATGTTAAGAATTTTGGCGGAATATTGCCCTTGAAATTGCATGCTGAGCACGCGCTTTTAAAACAAACAATCCATAAATCCACGGGGAATGTGTGTGGACTGGCAATTGATCTCTATGGAGAACGATCTGTTTCTACATAGAATATCCCTTCCGAATTGTCAACCAAAATATTCAGCTGGGGTGATTTTTTGGGTTGACACGCACACCCGATTAGTCTATATGGAATACTGTTGTTCTCCATAGAGTCCAACAATTGCGAATAAGGCCCCCCATGAAAATAGCATTTAAACGCGTTCCGGCCATCGATAAGTGCTTTACTATTTTAGATCTTTTCGCCCGTGTAAAGAAGCCTCTGGGTGTCAGTGAGATCTCCAAAGGGCTGAACTATAACAAAAGCACCGTCTTCAACATGGTTCATACGCTGAATGATTTAGGTATTCTCGAAAAAACAGAAGGAAACAAATTCCAGTTCGGTATTGAGCTATACACGCTGGGTAAAACCGCAGGCCGCAGCTCTGAATTGATCAGCACGGTTCATCCTTACCTGGAAAAAATCAATCGAGACACCAAATTATCGGCATTTCTGGGAATTCGTTCGGGATTGCGTACCGTTATCATCGACAAGGCAGATACGGAGTTTGATATCAAAATCTATTCCGAAATCGGCATGAAAATCCCTTTGCTGGCCGGGGCCGCCGGTAAAACCTTGCTGGCGCAGCTGTCCGACGCGGAAGTACAAGAAATTCTAACAAAAAACGAATTAAAACAATTTACCCCCAAAGCGTGTATCAACAAGAAGCGGTATAAGGAAATGGTGATGAAAGCTCGCAGGGAGGGCATTGCCATCGACATGGAGGAATATATTGAAGGTATACGAGCCTTTGCGGTACCTCTTAATATTAACAGAGCCAACACACAAGTCGCTATATGGACGGTGGGCCTAAGAAGGCAGATAAACGATGAAGACATTCCGCGCTATTCCGAGTATCTAAAAGAAATCGTCAGAGAAATTGAGATCAGGCTCACCGGAGACTATTGAAAATAGATTAATCCACGGAGGAGAATTGTGAGATTACCAAAATTTGAATATGTGGAACCCAAGAGTATCGAAGATGCCTGCTCCATTCTGTGGGACGAACCATCGGCCAAAATACTGGCAGGCGGGACCGACCTTTTGGCAAACATGAAACATAGGGTTGAGGTGCCGTCTGTCCTTGCAAATATCAAAAGGATTTCCGGATTGGACTTCATCCGGCAGGATAACGGTGCCATTAGGATTGGTGCCCTTACGCCCCTTAAGCGGCTGTACAAAAACCCCCTTGTCACGGAAAAGGTCCCGGCCCTTTCCTCTGCTGCTTCTTTCGTTGGCTCCTACCATCATCAAACCATGGGAACCCTGGGGGGAAACCTGTGCCAGCAAAACAGATGCAAGTACTTTAATCAATCCCAATGGTGGCGGAGTGCCAGGGAGCCCTGCTTTAAGGTGGGAGGGGAGATCTGTCACGTGGTGAATAAAAAGGAGATCTGTTATTCAAGCTACTGCGGGGATATGGCCCCTATCCTCCTAGTCATGAATACAAAGGTTGTTTTGGCAAATAAGGGGGACTCGCGCGAAATCTCTTTACAGAGTCTCTTCTCCGGAAATGGAAAGACCCCACTCGATACGAAAAGAGGGGAAATCTTAACCGAAATCGTTATCCCCGAAGAGGCCCTAAATGGATTTTCGACCTACTCGAAATTTGCAAATCGCGAAAGCATCGATTTCCCCATTGTGGGTGCGGCCATATGGTCATCCGTGCAAAAAAAGGAGCACCGGGTCTCTTTCACGGCCGTAGATCGAAAGCCGATAAGGGCTCAAAATATTGAAAATGTTTTGAAAGGGAGGGATCTCAGCGAGGAGATAGTGGAAGAGGTGGCCGGTCTTGCCTCCAAAGAGGCCGCGCCGGTCAAATCCTCCAATTACGCTCCCTCCTACAAGAGACGATTAATGGAAGGACTCCTTCGATCCACTCTGAAGGAAGCCATGAGGAGGTCAAAAAAATGAAACAGGAGATAGCGCTGAATATCAACGGGGACACCCACGAATTGCTTGTTTCCCCCAACCAGACGCTGCTTGAGGTCTTGAGGGACAATTTGGGTTTAATGGGTACCAAGCGGGGATGCGATTTGGGTGCCTGTGGGGCCTGCACGGTGCTTTTAGAAGGGGAGGCCTATCTCTCTTGCCTGATGCTTGCGATGGATGCGGTTGACAAGGAGATCGTCACTATAGAGGGTTTGGGTGAAAGGGGTAACCTCGATCCTTTGCAGAGTGCCTTTGTGGAGCAAGGAGCCCTTCAGTGTGGATTTTGCACCCCCGGCATGATCTTAACCGCAAAGGCCGTGTTGAGTGAAGAAGATCATCCGACAGAGGATATCATAAAAAAAAGGATGGCGGGCAATCTATGCCGCTGTACAGGGTATAAGAAAGTCATCGAGACGCTGCAGAGCGTCAGCGAGCAGACTGCAGGGGAGGAATAGATGGAAAGAGAACTCACAGTGGTAGGCAACAGGATGCCCATGCTGGATGCCGCGGCCAAGGCAAAGGGTACGGCCCAGTTCATAGATGATCTTGTCCTTCCGGGAATGCTTCATGGAAAGATACTGAGGAGTCCCCTTCCCCATGCAAAGATTCTCCATATCGATACGTCAAAGGCGGAGAAACTCGGCGGTGTAAAGGGGGTTATGACGGGCGCGGATATCCCCGATCGAAAATACGGCATCGTACCCAAGGCAAAGGATGAGTACGCCCTGGCCAAGACCAAGGTACGTTATATAGGGGATGAGGTGGCCGCAGTCTGTGCCGTCGACCCTGAAATAGCGGAGGAGGCCTTGGAACTCATCAAGGTGGACTATGAAGAACTCCCCGCCGTATTCGATCCCATGGAGGCCATAAAGGAAGGAGCGCCCCTGGTGCATGCCGATGTGCAAAAAAACATTTCCGCATCCATCAGAAAGGAATTCGGGGATGTGGAAAAGGCATTTGGAGAAAGCGATTTCATCTTTGAGGATACCTTCTATTCCCAGGCTGTCAATCATGCTCCTCTTGAGCCCCATGGTGCCTTTGCCCAGTATGACCCCAAGGGGGAACTTACCATATGGTCTTCAACCCAGATACCATTTTTCCTGCGCAGGAATCTGTCGACCACCCTTCTTGTTCCCGAGAGCAAGCTCCGGGTGATCAAACCAAAGGTGGGTGGAGGTTTTGGCCAGAAGATCGATATGTTCGCAAAGGATTTCTGTGCGTGCTGGTTTGCTATGAACCTCGGAAGACCCGTGAAATTCATTTATGAGCGGGAGGAGGTTTTTATTGGCACCAGACAAAGACACCCCATGTATTTGAGCGTAAAGACCGGTTTGAATAAGGAGGGAAAGATCCTTGCCCAACAATTTAAGGCCTATGCAGACGGCGGAGCATACAACAGCACCGCACCTCTGATGATCACACTTACGGGATTTTTTCTCATGATACCCTACAACGTGCCCAACCTGCTCCACGAGGGTTACCATGTATACACCAACAAACCGGTCGGTGGGGCTATGAGGGGACATGGCATCCCTCAAGCCCGGTTTGCGGTGGAGCGTCAATTGGATATGATTGCAGAGCGGATGGATATGGATCCGGGTGAGATAAGGATTAGGAACAGCATTCGCGCCGGAGAACCGCATCCGGCCAAGTTTGTGATCAACACCTGCGGATTTATGGATACCGTTAAGAAGGCGGCCGAAGGCATAGGATGGGCCGAAAAGAGGGGCAAACTTCCATTCGGCAGGGGTGTGGGGATGGCAGGGGGGTCCTTTCCAAGCGGCGTCAGTAACATGAGCCACATAAGCTCCGGGGCCGTGGTTCAATTGGGACGGGACGGGGCCGTAAATGTCCTTACAGGGGCCGCAGACATAGGCCAGGGGGCGGAAACGGTGATCGGCCAGATCGTCGCGGAAGAATTGGGCGTACTTCTCGAAGACATCAGAGTGACCGCGGCCGACACGGGCATTACGCCCCTTGACCCCGGCACTTTCGGAAGCGGGGTTACGGTCAGGGCCGGAAATGCAGCCAGATTAGCCGCGATCTCCGTCAAAAATAAGCTTTTCGAAATCGTGTCTGAAAAACTGGAAGCCAGCGTGGATGATCTTGTGGCTGAAAAGAGAAAAATCTATGTGAAAGGCTCTCCCGATAAAGGAATGGCCCTTTCTGATGCCCTCAAGGCCTATCAGTACGGGGACCATCCCATGCCCATTGTGGGCAGGGGGTCTTGGATGGCACCGGCCACGGAACCCACAACTTTGCTCAAAGAGAATGGAAATTTTGCTCCGAACTATTCCTTTATGACCCAGGCGGCAGAGGTTGAAGTCGACCCTCAAACAGGCAGGGTAAAGCTCCTGAAGATGGCGGCGGCCCATGATTGCGGAAAAATGATCAATCCAATGCTTGTTGAGGGTCAACTTGAAGGTTCCGTTGTGGGTGGAATGGGACAGGCCCTCTATGAAGACGTGATCGTCGAAAAGGGGCAGGTGATGAATCCCTCTTTTCTCGATTATGGCTTTCCCACCGCAATGGAGATGCCGGAAATCGAGGCCATTGAGGTGGAAACAATTGATCCCCTCGGACCATTCGGGGCCAAAGAAGCCGGGGAAGGCACACAAGTATCCCCTGCTCCCGCTATTGTCAATGCCATCTATGACGCCATAGGCATTGACTTCATGGAAATGCCGGTAACCCCCGAAAAGATACTCAAGGCCCTGGAGGAGAAAAAGAAATAAGGATTGTAACCTCTGAACCAAAAAAAGGAGCTAATGGATCAAGATGCTGGAAGGTTGCTGCTCATGGCCTTCGGAACTTGCTGAAACGTACACGGCCCGGAGCACATGGGAAAATCTCACCCTTGGCGATGTCCTGGATCGAAGCGCCCGGCACTTTTCCGAGCGAGAGGCCCTGGTGGGCGTATCCCCCGTCATGGGTGAGGTGCGAGATACCTATCATGATCTGAAGATAAAGGCGGACCGTCTAGGCCTCCAATTCTTGCGCCTGGGATTAAGGCCCCTTGACCGGATCATCCTCCAGTTGCCCAATATCCCGGAATTCGTCTACGTCTACTTTGCCCTTTTAAGGATCGGCGCCATCCCGGTCATGTGTCTCCCGCCCCACCGCCTGAGCGAAATAGAATACATAGCCCGACACACCGGGGCCAAGGGCTATGTCATACCTTCGGAGTTTCGGGACTTCAACTATCTTGAACTGGCAAAGGACGTCCGGGAGACGGCCTCTCATCTGGAGCATGTGTTTGTGGCAGGTGGCGAGGCCCCTGAGGGCACAATCGCCCTGGCCGAACTTCTGAAACAACCCTTGGAAAAAGATTATCCTGAAGATCACCTGAAGGTCTATCGGCCCAACCCCAATGAAGTGGCTGTTTTTCAACTCTCGGGCGGCACCACGGGGCGACAGAAGGTGATTCCACATACACATAATGACTATGTCTGCTGCTGCAAATTCAGCGCCCTTATGGTCGGCTTTACGCCCTACAGTATCTTTCTCGCCAGTGCGCCCGTGGCCCACAACTTTTCACTCACCGCCCCGGGGCTTAACGGTGCGGTCTATTGCGGGGCCAAGACCGTCCTCGCTTTGAACCCGGACCCGGAGACCGTCCTCCCCTGGGTGGAAGCGGAAAAGGTCACCTACATGAACGGAGTCCCGACCATGATCATGAACTGGCTCAACCACCTCGCGAAGGGGCATTATGACGTCTCTTCCGTCAAGGTTATTGCCGGCGGCGGTTTCAGGGTTAGCCCCCATCTCGGGCGCCGGGTGCAGCAAGAACTTGGGTGCCGGTTGCAGCAGAACTTCGGAATGGGCGAGGGCTTCCACACTTGCACGCGCCTGGATGACCCGGAGGAAGTGATTATCGAGACCCAGGGCCGACCGTTGACCCCGGAGGACCATATCAAGATCGTGGATGACGATGGGGTGAAAGTCCCCTTAGGAGAAATGGGGGAGCTGTGGGCCCGGGGCCCAACCGTCATCCGCGGGTATTACCGGTCGGAAGAGCACAATCGAGACGCCTTTGATCCGGAAGGGTTTTACAAAACCGGGGACATGGTGCGGCAGGACAAGATGGGCAACCTGACGGTTGCAGGCCGCAAAAAAGACATGATCAACAGGGGAGGCGAGAAAATCAGCGCCGAGGAAGTGGAAGGCCTTATCAGCGGACATCCCAAGGTTCTCAATACGGCGGTTGTGGCCATGCCGGACCCGCTTTTTGGGGAAAAATCCTGTGCATACCTCATTCTGCATCCCGGGGAAACCATGGCGTTCGAGGAACTCAAGGGGTTTCTAATGGAAAAAAAGATTGCTAAATTTAAACTGCCGGAGCGGCTCGAGGTGGTTGAAGAGTTACCCCTGACCAGCATGTCCAAGGTATCCAAAAAGGACCTGAGAAAGGACATCGCAGAAAAACTGGCCAATGAAAAAGGGAACCCGACCCTTTCCGGCTCTGTTTAATTTCCCAAAAGGAACCCTATTCTATCCTTGGCGTATCTCGCCCCCATCCCGGAAATTTTAGCTATGATAAGCCGTTTTTACTCCACCGTTTTAAAGAAATGGGGCCAGGAGCCGGCCTGCAGCAAAACCTGCGCCACCCAATGCATTTTTTGGGGCAACACAAAACGGCTTGCCGAAAGAATCGTTACGGAGAAGAGTTCTATACGGACATAAGGAGACGATAAATGAATAAGCGCTGGAGAGAAGTCGCCGCGGAAGCAGAAGGGAGGCAGGAAGCTCAATTTAATACCTGGCTTGCGGGTGAAGGGATCCCCTTTATCGACACCGCCTCCGAAACGGCATATAAAGAACGGGTTACCCTCATCAAAGATGCAATCCAGTTGCAAAAGCGCCCCAAACGCATCCCAATTTGTCCCTCCACCGGCTTCTTTCCCCTCCAACACGCTGGCGTTACAATGTATGAGGCGATGTATGACTATGATATCCTCACCCATGCTTGGGAAAAATATTGCCGTGATTTTGATCCGGATGTCTTTAGCTCCCACAACACAGTCGTCCCGGGTTGCGTACTGGATATTTTAGATTACAAACCGTATCAATGGCCCGGCCACGGCGTGCCCAAAGAAAACGAATACCAGTATGTGGAAAAGGAATATATGCAGGCCGACGAATATCAGGACCTGATTGACGATCCTAGCGGATTTTTCCTGAACATATACTTTCCACGAATTTTTGGTGCCTTGAAACCGCTGGCGCGCATGCCGGTGCTCCCGACTGTCAATGAAATTCCCTGTGTGCCGCCGGCTCTGATTCCATTTGCTGCGGACGAGGTCCGATCGGCATTTGAAAACCTCGCCCGGGCCGGCAGGGAGACCGCCCGCTGGATGACGGTTATACGCCGCCTGAATAAAACCCTCATGAGCCGGGGCTATCCCCTCTTTTCGGCCGGGTTCACTAAGGCCCCCTTCGATGTAATTGCCGACACGCTTCGCGGCACCAGGGGCGTATTAATGGATATCTACCGCCACCCCGATGAACTGCAGGAGGCCTGCGAAAGAATAACGCCTTTTATGATCAAGTCCGGTGTGGCCTCATGCAAGGCCAACGGGCATATCATGCCGTTTATACCGCTCCATAAAGGAGCGGACGGATTCATGTCAAACCCACAGTATGCGACTTTTTACTGGCCGACCCTCAGAAAGCTCATCATCGGACTGGTAAATAAGGGACTTGTGCCGCAATTGTTTGCCGAGGGGTGCTACAATCAACGGCTTGATTTGATTTGCGATATTCCCAAGGGTAAGGTTGTGTGGTGGTTTGATACAACGGACATGGCCCGTGCCAAAGAAACCGTCGGGCGCGTGGCGTGCATTGCCGGAAACGTTCCTTTATCCATACTTTGTACGGCAACCCCGGAGGCGGTTACGGCTTACTGCAAAGATCTTATCGATCAGGCCGGCACCGACGGCGGTTTTATCCTTTCAACCGGGGCGGGTCTTCAAGGGGCCAAAGCTGAAAACGTTAAGGCCATGATCGAATTTTCAAAAGAATGCGGCGTTTATGAGTGATTGCGCCCGGTGCGATCAAAAAACATATTATAGATAATCGAAAGGGGGCCGGAAAATGGCCGATGAACTGGTCGAGGCCATAACGAAAATGCGGGAGCCGCAGGCGCTGGGGCTGGCGGCCGCAATGCTCGAACAAGGGGCCGACCCCATGCAAGTCCTCGGAGCCTGCCGGCAGGCGGTTGAAGTCGTGGGCAAGCGGTTTGAAAAGGGTGAGTATTTTCTACCGGAGCTGATTATGGCCGGCGAGATGCTCAAGAAAATTTCTGAAATAGCCAAACCATTTTTCAGTCCGCTTTCGGGAACAAGACCGCAACGTTTGGCAAAGATCGTGATCGGAACTGTGAAAGGGGATATTCATGATATCGGGAAGGATATCGTTGCCTTTTTGCTGGATGTAAACGGATTTGAGGTGCATGACTTGGGTATTGATGTACCGCCCCCAAAATTTGTGGAAGCGATTAAAAACATTCAGCCCCAGGTGGTGGGTATGAGCGCCCTGTTGACGGTGGCATTTGAGTCTTTAAAATCCACCGTCGAAGCCATAAATGCCGCAGGATTAAGGGGGCAGGTGAAACTCATGGTCGGCGGTGGGGGTGTAGATGAACAGGTTCGGCGGTATGCCGGGGCGGATGCCTATGGAAAAGATGCCGTGGCGGCGGTAAGCCTAGCCCAAAAATGGACCCGCGCAGGATGACTGGGTAGTCAGGAATCCCCCAATTCGGTTTTAGAATTCGGGCGCCACCGCCACATTTGGGTTTCGATCATAATAATCCAGGGTTACCCAGAGGAGCTTGCGGAATATTTCTTTGGCCGACTGGAGCCCTTGTATGTGAAGCTTCTGCAGCGCAAAGATGTTGCCGATATGCTCCTCGATGATCCGAAAAAGGATCTCCTCTTTGGACGAAAAATATTTGCAAATCGTGCATAGACTTAATCCGGACTTTTTGCATACGGTGCGACTGTTGACCTGATGAAATTCGTTTTGCAAGAGAAGTTGAAGGACCACCAGATATAGTCGCGCTTTATGCTTTTGAGGTATATCAAGATCTTTTTTCATCAGCCTGCTAAATCAATGAGGATAATAGGTTTTGGCGGTGTTGACCATTGCCTTAAGATTTTCCATTTTGCATTCCACCGGGCAGGTGCATCCCGTGCTCAGGATAAATCCGCCGTCTTTTCCAACCCCATCGATGAGTTGGCGGCAATAGGCTTCAACTTCTTCAACCGTACCCAAAGCCGTCAGGGCGGCCGGCACATCGCCTGCGATACACATGTGTCCCTTTAAGACTTCCTTGGCTTTAAAGATGTCGGTCATACTGTCCAATTCGGCCACCACCATTTTAGGCGGCAAATCCTTAAAATAGGGTAGATTCATAGAGTAGTCCTGATCAAGATGCATAACCGTGATGATCCCCTTTTTTGCAAAGCTTTCGACCATTTTTTTCATAAACGGGAATTCAAACCTTTCATAGATGTCAAGTGAATAGTAGAAGCATCCGCTGCGCTCCATCACCAGCATAATCCCCGGTTCTCCGGACATTTGCACGGCTTCGATTGTATCCTCGATCAGATCATCCACCATGCCTTGCATGGCGGCCTCAACCCAATCGGGGATTTCGACCAAGTCCATGGTGAACTCCACCAACGAGCGTGTGGTGGAAAGAATCATCATGGGCGAAGAGACAACGGCCCCGCAGAGGGATCGGATCCCGCGCGTGTCCCATGTCTTGAGTTCATATTGGTACTGCTCCATTTGTCGTTTGGTCCATTTGAGAATCTGATCTTCATTATAGGGATTAAAGCGTTGGCGGGATTTTTCCCGAAAGCGGTTGAACCCCCATTTTGCAATTTCGTCATAATCATCGCGCGTCAAAACCTCGGTCTCATGAAATTGAGCCGCTTCATCCTCACCCAAGTCTTTTCCGGGTATCAAGGTTTTGCCTAACCCGACGCCGGAGTAGACATGCGGGGTTATGGCCAGGCTGTAACCGGGTAGAATCATCCCGTCCCAGCCGCCCACCTCATCGAATACGTCCAGGATCGCATAAAACCCTTTGCGCATATCACGGTAGCATTCCGCAATTTTCATCCCCTTGTATTTCACGGGGAAATAGATATCCATCAAGGGGGCGCATGGTATACGGTCCACCGGTTCCAGCTTCACGGCAGCTTCCATTCGCTCCTTGGGGGTCATGGTTTCATTATTCATGGCAGAATTCCTCCCTTTTCTAGTGACCGGCCAGTTCTTTGCAAAGGTTCAGGCCTTCGATGGCATCGGTGGTCTGGGCATCGGCACCCACATGTTTACGCACGGTTTCGGTGATAACACCGCCACCGATGACGATTTTAAGTTTTTCCCTTAAACCGGCTTCTATGATGGTGTCCACAATTTCTTTCATGGGTTGAAATGCAGGTGTGATCAATGCGGATAATCCCACGATTTGAGGTTTGACTTCCTTTATCGCATCCACAAACCGGCCTACAGGGACATCCACGCCCAGGTCATGGACTTCAAATCCGGCACCTTTGGCAACGGTGGCAAAGATGTTTTTGCCGATGTCATGAATATCGCCCTTGGGTGTGCCGATGACCATGGTTCCGATAGTGGGTTCGACAGCTCCCACCAGGTGCGGTTCCAATAATTCCATGGCTTTTGTAAAGAAACGACTCGACATGATGAGTTCGCTCAGAAAATAATTCCCGGTTTTAAAGCGTTCTCCGATGAGATTCATCCCGGTTTGCAGCTCCCGCACAAGACCCATCGGATCCTGACCTTCGTTTAGGGCCTGTTCAACTTCCGTCATCAGTTGGCTTTGGTTGAACTCGGCCAAAGCCTGGGCGATTTTACTACTCATTTTTTGATCCTCCTTTACCCGTGCTCCCTCACAATTTAAAAAATTACCCATAATCGGCTTTGAGCCGATTATGGGTAAAAAATGTTTTAATTTGCCAAGATGGTGCTGTGACGGCCCTTTTTACATCTTTTTAAATTTTTAAGAAATCACCATGGCGCCCCAGACCCGTCACAAATCGTCCGGCACCGGCAATGCCTTCATTTTTGAGCGCATCTGCGGCGTTGTACCATTCTCTTCTCATGCCATCGCGCACCGGCAGACCGTGCTGCAAATAGACCGAGTGGCGGTCAGCGCGAACACACTCCTGAGGAAAACGCGCAATTTCGTGAGCCAGTTTTTCCGCCTCTTCCCGTACATTGCCATTGGGAACCACCTTTTCACATAAACCGATACGATAGCACTCTTCGGCGGGAACTTTACGGCCGGTCATAATAATTTCCAGCGCTTTTCCCTGACCCACCAGACGCGGCAGGCGCACCGTGCCGCCATCCATTAAAGGAATACCCCAGCGGCGGCAATACACACCGAAATAAGCGCTTTCTTCCATCACGCGAATGTCGCACCATAACGCCAGTTCCATCCCACCGGCCAGTGCTGGACCCGCAACCGCCGCGATCACCGGCTTAGATAGTTCCATGCGCGATGGTCCCAGTGGACCCCGTGGTGGATCCGAGCCATCGGTGGGCATCGCCAAATCACTCAGTTCAAGGTTACCTTCACCGGAACTGGCATGTTTTAGGTCCCAACCCGCGCAGAAATAGCCATGTTCGCCATAAAATACGGCAACATTTGCAGCCGGATCTGAATCGAAATCGTTAAAGGCCGTGACCAACGCATCCGCGGTTTCCGGATTGACCGCATTGCGGGCTTCGAGCCGATCGATAATAATGGTGGTAACCGATCCATCCTTTTCAACCCTGACAGGCATAATCGCTCCTTTAGTTTTTTCGTTTTCACATTTTATTAATGATCCTAATACAAATCTTCCGAAGAGACAATATCGGTTTGTTTAAATCTTCAAGCTTTTGAAGTTGGAATCGATGACATTCTTTAAAATATTTCCGAATCTCACAAGAACTTGACGTACAAGCCGAATTCCATTTATATTCTATTCATAATAAATTCCAATCAGATAGGATTCCCATGAAACTACTCATAGCCAATCGAAGTGAAATTGCCGTGCG